>CBCTTO010000003.1:0-82016 GCA_965149855.1 uncultured Collinsella sp. | reverse complement strand
GAGTCGGTCGGGTTCCACATGCCCGACTGGGAGGAAGAGCTGGGGGAGTACCTCAAGACGCTCTAGCCGCTATTAACTTTTCGAGAGCAAAAGCCGCCGCTTGTTAACGGTGGCTTTTCTTGTTGGT
Organism: uncultured Collinsella sp.; assembly: GCA_965149855.1. Taxonomy (GTDB): domain Bacteria; phylum Actinomycetota; class Coriobacteriia; order Coriobacteriales; family Coriobacteriaceae; genus Collinsella. The sequence continues at coordinate 81,889 of CBCTTO010000003.1, read as the reverse complement.
GGCTATCTGCGCAGTGGTGCCAATAGTATTCTGCGGAAGATCTACCTCTCGCTTGTCTCGGTGGCGGACTTGCCGGGCTGGTCATCGTAGGCGTATTTGCTGTACACGTTGACCTCCCACTGCTTTTTTTCGACCTTTGCCACAGAATCCAGGATGAATCCGGTTGCAAGGCTCAGACCACAGAGGAACATAAACGATGCAGCAAGCATGGCAGTGGGGAAACGCGGGACCAGGCCGGTCTGAAAGTACTCAACAAAGATAGGAATGCCCAAAACCAGGCCGATAATCGCGAATAGAAGCGCGACGAGGCTGAAGAACTTCAGCGGGCGGTAGTCCTTGAACAGCGTGCCGATCATCGCAACGACTTTAATGCCGTCGCTCACGGTATTGAGCTTGGACTCGGAGCCTTCCGGACGGTCGCGGTACTCGATGGGCACGTCTTTGATGCGCCAGCGGTGGTCGACGGCGTGGATCGAGAGCTCGGTTTCGATCTGGAAGCCCTCGGAAAGCACAGGGAAGGTTTTAACGAACGGACGGCTCATGGCGCGGTAGCCGGTCATGACATCATCGAAGCTGTAGCCATAGATCCACTTGATCATGGCGCGGACCAGATTATTGCCAAAGCCGTGGAAGGCACGCTTGTTCTCCTCGGCGTAGGTGCCGTTGGAAAGGCGATCGCCTACGGTCATGTCGGCCGTGCCGTTAAGGATGGGCTCGCAGAGGGCCTTGGCCGCCTCGGCGGGGTAGGTGTCGTCTCCGTCGACCATCAGGTAGCAATCGGCGTCGATATCGCGAAACATCTGGCGGCACACGTTGCCCTTTCCCTGACGGGGCTCAAAGCGGACTGTGGCGCCGTGCTCGGTGGCAATGCGTGAGGTATCGTCCGACGAGTTGTTGTCATAGACATAGACCGTCGCCTGCGGAAGCTCGCGGTGAAAGTCATCGATGACTTTGCCGATCGTGAGCGCTTCGTTGTAGCAAGGGATGATGACGGCGATGGATTCAGAATTCACTTAATGCTCCTTATACATTCAATCCTAGAAAGTATAGCCGTTTGGGCCTGGCATCCTAAGATGTGGGTTAGTTCTCCAGTTTTGTTGCGCGAATCGTTTGCATGGCCGTCGGGTCTATACTGTTCGTTTGTCAACGATTACGAGTAAAGGAGTTGCATCCGTGTCGGATCAGACAAAGCAACAAGAAACTCGCAGTCTGCCTGCGACGTTTGCTAAGAACGAATTTGAGAAGGACGCGTTTATCCTTCGTCAGCTGGTTACCAAGGATTTTAAGATCAAGTATCGCCGTAGCGTTTTGGGCGTCGCATGGTCGGTGCTCAACCCGCTGCTGATGATGATCGTCATGGCCATCGTGTTCTCGACGATTTTTGGCCAGGGCCGCAATGGCTCAATGACGCCCGAGATGTACCCGCTGTACTTGATCGTGGGTAACATCACCTTTGCCGTCATGTCTGAGTCTACTAACCAGGCCCTGACGTCGATCGTGGGCGCTGCCCCTCTGCTCAAGAAGGTTAAGGTGCACCGCTGGGTTTTCCCGGTGCAGAAGGTGCTCTTCTCGCTGGTCAACTTTGCCTTCTCGCTGGTCGCCGTCGCCATCGTCATGCTGTGGTTCCGCGTTATGCCTTCTTGGCACCTGATTCTGTTGCCGGTTTGCCTGCTGCTGCTTATGTGCTTCTGCATGGGCCTGGGCATGATGCTCTCTGCCCTTACGGTCTTCTTCCGCGACGTTATGCATCTGTGGAGCGTCGTCATTACGGCGTGGACTTACATTACGCCCATCTTCTGGACGACTGACTATATTGCGCAAATGCCGCATCTCGTGCGTATCTTGATGTATGCGAACCCCATGTTCAACTACCTGCAGTTTATGCGCGATATCTTCCTGTTCCAGACTACGCCCTCGCTTATGACGTTTGGTATGTGCGTCGCTTGGGCGGTTCTTGCGCTTATTATTGGCTATACCGTGTTCCATAAGTCCGAGCGCAAATTTATCCTCTACATCTAAGGAGTGCTGTGATGACTGAATCTGTTGTTGATTACAGCGAGCAGCCTCTGGCTGTCGAGGTCGACGACGTCACCATGATCTTTAACATGGCGTCCGAGTCGCTGACCAACCTCAAGGAGTACTTCATTAAGCTTGCCAAGCACGAGCTGTTCTTTGAGGAGTTTAGGGCGCTCAAGCACATCTCGTTTGATATTCATCGCGGCGAGGTTGTGGGTCTGGTCGGCACCAATGGCTCCGGCAAGTCTACGATGCTCAAGATTATCGCTGGCGTTCTTGAGCCTAGCGAGGGCAGCGTTAAGGTGCACGGTAACATCGCGCCGCTGATTGAGCTTGGCGCCGGCTTTGACCCCGAGCTGACCGCCCGCGAGAACATCTATCTGAACGGCGCCCTGCTCGGCTATACCAAGGAGTTCATCGACGCCAACTTTGACGGCATTATCGAGTTCGCTGAGCTGCAGAACTTTGTCGATATGCCGCTTAAGAACTTCTCTTCGGGCATGGTGGCGCGTATCGCCTTTGCAATCGCGACGATTACCGAGCCCGATATTCTGATCGTTGACGAGACGCTGTCCGTCGGTGATGTGTTCTTCCAGCAAAAGTGTGAGGCCCGCATCCAGCACTTTATCCAGAGCGGCGACGTGACGGTTCTGTTCGTTTCGCACTCTATGGAGCAGGTTGAGCGCATCTGCCAGCGTGCCGTTTGGATTGAGAAGGGTGACCTTCGCATGGACGGCCCGGTCGATGAGGTCTGCAAGGCGTACCGCGAGCAGTTCAACTAGGTTATAATTACTTGCGCCTGACAGGCTTGTGCTTGCTTGGGCGTGCGGTTATTTGCTCCATTAGCTCAGTTGGATAGAGCAGGGGACTTCTAATCCCAAGGTCGACGGTTCGAATCCGCCATGGAGCACCATCGTTTATTAAGCCCAGACCGCTTGGTGGTCTGGGCTTTTTCACATGCCGGTGTTCTTTGTTCTTGCCGGGTATACGTTTAGGCCGAAGCCGTGGCGTGAGCTGCTATTGTGCTGCTGATGTGGATTGGTTATACGGCGCGCCAAAGGGGGCTGGAGCCGAGCGTGAGCAAGCCTCTGCTTATGACGCTGCCAGCATCGTGGTTCTTCGCGTCAATCGTACGCTGTGCCTGCGATATTGGATTGGCGTACGTGATCAAGAAGGCGTAACAAAAGCGGGGAGGACCAACTTGGCCCTCCCCGCTGTATCTAGTCTGCCTTCAGGCACTCGGGCAAGACGTTTGCAACTGCATTCATCGCCTGCGGCCTCAGGTACTGCTCATTGAGCTTTACCTTTCTGTAGGCGTAGCGAGTGTCTGCCGAGTATTTGATCAACACATCGGTGAAGAACCGCTCCCAGCTCAGGTAGTCGCGGCTTTCGATATAGCTTGAGGGATCCTCGAGGATTTTTAAGATATCGTTACTGGGAATGAGGCCAGATTGCAGGAGTGTCCACTCGAATGATTCGGGGAGGAACAAGCGTACGTTCTTGTAAACGCGCTGTCCGAGCACCTTTTCGATGTAGGGACCAAATGCTGCTCCGTCTCCAATAGCAAGGATGTTTTGCTCGGGACATTCGTGAATCGTACGTTTTAGATTCGCAACGCCGGTGGCGGTATAGCAGGGGATCCCGAGTCGGTTGCAAAGAGCGTCGTAGAATTGATAGCCAGATTTGCTATCCTCGACAACTACGGCGTCGGGTACCTCGAATCCAACATTTAGATCCTGATACAGCATACTTGCCGTGTGGTCATATAGCGGCTTGGTCACCGAGTAGAAGCGCCTGTCGCTCTTGCGGCCATTGATTGTTTTACTTGTCGTGTTGACTAGCTTCAGGATCTCATCAACGCTGTAGGGGAGCTCGTTGGCATCGCGACGAGATATCAGAACAAAATAGTTGGACGAGCCGTTGACGGCTTTGGCGAAGTCCTTTGAGTAGATAAACTCGTTACCCTCATCTAGAAAGACGATTGAATCTTCGATGATCGATAGCTCGCGCTCCCAGCGTCTGCCGGAAAGCGTTTCGCAAGGCACGTCGCAACTGAGTGCAACGCCGCTTTCCGGTCCTCGGTCGTTGTAGTCGCGAATCATCGAGATGAGCGTCGTTTTACCCGTGCCGCTGTTGCCGCGTATAAAGGAAATATTGCGCTTAAACGTGAGTGTGTATTTGACCTTTGCACGCTCTACGACAACGGTATGCGTTCCCTTCATTACTCATCAACATCCAAAAAGTCATTCGTGGCGCCGACAAACTCCTGCATGTTTCTGACGATGCGGCCATCGTTTTCAACGCGGATTTCAAAGCTCTTCCAGGGGAATTTCATGATGTGGTATAAGGTCACCATCACATCCTGCTCTTTGCCGATCTTGAGTAGCCAGCGGGCACAGTTGTCTCCGCAGGTGGATGCGTTGAACACCATATTTGGGAGATTGCGCACCAGCAGCAGCGTCTTAACGCCGCCGGACAGTTCGAGTGGGGTGATCGAGCCCAGCTGTTTGCTTACGATGTTGTGGGGACCGATGAGCTCTGATCCGTCCACGCTTTTAATAATCTGTGCGGCCATAGGGTCTTCGAACCATGAGTCCAAGTATGAGTTCCTAAAATAGGTTTCGGTATCGTAGATGGAACCGGGGTAATCCCCCAGATGGATGCTTAACATGCGCGTCTCCAGACGTTGTGTGACTGCAATGATTATATGCCAGTAATAAAGTGCCGCCAGTAGCGAGGTTGCTGCTGGCGGCACTGGCATTATTAGCGTGTGAATCGCGTTGATGGATTTGCTCGCGAGGCTACTTTTCGAGGCGTTCCCTCAGCAGCTCCAGCGCGTGGGCGTAGCCTTGCAGGCCCTCGCCGGTGATGGTGGCGAAGCAGGCTAGGCGGGCGTAGCTCACCTGGCGGAAGTCTTCGCGCGTCTCTACGGCGCTGATGTGCACCTCGACGGCAGGGATGGCAACGGCCTTGAGGGCGTCGAGGATCGCCACGCTCGTATGCGTGTAGGCGGCCGGGTTGATGACGATGCCGTCGACCTTTCCGTAAGCCTCCTGGATCTTGTCGACGATGCTGCCCTCGTGGTTGGACTGGAAGACCTCGACCTCGTCGAAGCCCTGCGCGGCACCTGCCTCCTGGCAGATCTGGACCAGGCGGTCGTAGTTGTCACTGCCATAGATGCCCGGCTCGCGAATGCCGAGCATGTTGAGGTTGGGGCCGTTGATGACGAGTGCTTTCATGGTTGCTTCCTTTGCAGTCGAGAAACCACCACAAAGGTGCCTGTCCCCTTTGTGGTGGTTTTGGTTAGAGAGCGGGTGGGAGGGTGTCGAGGAGGGCTTGGGCGGTATTGGCGGCGCAGTCGCGTGAGTCGATGATGTAGTCGGCCCAGGCGCGGTAGCGCGGCATGCGCTGTTCCGCCAGCTTATCGATGCCATCGCGGGCGGTGATGGGGCGACCCTTGTGGGCAAGTTCGTCGAGCTTGCGGTTGAGCATCACGATCTGGCTGTTCTGGTGCAGCAGCGGATAGTTTTCGTCGCGCGTGACCACGCCGCCGCCTGTGGAGAGCACCAGGCCGCTGCGCTTGGAGATGTCGGCCAGCGCCGCCGTCTCCTGCTCGCGGAAGGCCGCCTCGCCGCGCTCGACGATAAAGTCGGCGCAGGGCATGCCCAGGCGCTCCTCGAGGGCGCGATCGAGGTCGATGTGCTCGCGTCCCGTGAGCTGGGCGATCTGCTCGCCCACGCGGGTCTTGCCCGAGCCCGGCATGCCGATTAGCGCGATGTTCTGCTCGCGGCGGGACAAGCGCTCCGTTACGTCCAGGATGCGCTCGCGCGGGGTGGCTTGGCTGGTGTAACGCTCGACGGCCTGTGCTGCCTGGGCAACAAGCATGAGCAGACCGCCGATGCAGGGGATCCCGCGGCGCTCGGCCTCGAGCATGAGTCCCGTGCGGGCGGGGTTGTAGACGATATCGATGACGCCCTCGAGCGCGTCGAGGCCCCCGAGCGTGCAAGGCGCGTCGGGGCAGTGGGGGAACATGCCAGCGGGCGTGCAGTTGACGAGCAACGCGGCGTCGGACTGCTGTGCGATGTTGTCATAGTTGACCTCGCTCGTGCGTCCCACGGGCACCACGATTGCGCCCAGGTCGCCCAGCACCATACTTGCCGTGGTGCCGGCACCACCGGTGGCACCGAGGACGAGGACCTTCTTGCCGGCAACCTCTACGCCCAATTCCTCGACTAGGCACTGAAAACCGAAATAGTCAGTGTTGTCACCGCGCAGGCGGCCGTCGGGCAGGCGTGTGATGGTGTTAACGTTGCCCATGCGCTCGGCCAGCGGGCTCAGCTCGTCCAGGTACTCCATGACGGCGCGCTTGTAGGGGATGGTCACGTTGGTGCCCTCCCACTCGTCGCCCTTCATAAAGGCCGCGAGGTCCTCGGGCTCGCGCTCAAAACGCACGTACTCAAGCCCCGCCAGCTCCTTGTAGATGGTCGGGGTGTAGCTGTGGCCCAGCACGCGGCCCAGCACGCCATAGGGACGGGTTGCGGCGGTATCGGTCATCTAGAGCACCTCCGTGTAGCTGCCAAAGTAGGTAAAGCTCTCGCACACGTCGTCGATGGAATCGAGCAGGTCGTCGAGTGCCTTGCTGCCAAAGGGGCAGTCCAGGTCAAAGTAGAACATAAACTCAAAGTCGTGCCCGGGGATGGGACGGCTCTCGAGTTTGATGAGGTTGATGTTGAGCGCGTAGAAGCGCTCGAGCACGCGGTAGAGGGCGCCCGGCTCGTTGGCCGTGGTGATCATGAGCGAGGTGCGGTTGGCGCCGGGGTAGACGCGCGGCTCGCGGCTGATGACGACAAAGCGCGTGTAGTTGTTGTCCGAGTCCTGGATGTTGGATTCCAACACCTCCATACCATACAGCGCGGCACAGCTGCGCGAGGCGATAGCGGCGACATCGGTACGCTCGGAGCTGGCGACCATCTCGGCCGACATGGCCGTGTTAGGGTACTTGGTGGCGTGCAGGTCGTGGGACTCGATAAAGCTAGCGCACTGCGCGATGGCCTGACCGTGGCTGTAGACCTCGCGTATGTCCGCGAGCTTGGTGCCGGGCTTGACGAGCAAGTTGTGGTCGATCTTGAGGCGAAGCGAGCGCACGATGTGGAAGTCGAACTGGGCGAGCAGGTCGTAGACGGCGTTGACCGAGCCGGCGGTGGAGTTCTCGATGGGCAGCACGCCAAACTCGCAGAACCCGTCGCGTACGGCGCGCATGACGCCCTCGAAGGTCTCGAAGAACGCAATATCCGGCACGTCGAAGAGTTTGCACGCGGCGATCTGGCTATAGGCACCTTCCACGCCCTGGCAGGCAACGGTGGCCGTTTGAGGGAAGGGCGTGTCGGAGGCTGCAGCCGTGGCGTGGGCCTTTTGCGACACGGTGATGCCCTTGAGCTCGTTGATGTAGCGCTGCTGCTCGGCCTTGCTCATGCTCATGAGGAGGCGGAACAGGGTGATGGTCTGCGCCTCGTAGCGCTCGGGCGCGCGGCTGGCGAGATTGTTGAGCTTGGAGCGCTCACGGGCGGGGTCGAAGACGGCCTTGCCCATCTCGATTTTTGACTTGGCGACCTCGGTGGCAATGTCCATACGCTCGACAAAGCTGTTGAGGAGCGTGGTGTCGATGCCATCGATGGCCTGGCGGATGTCAGCAAGGTCCATAGGGACCCCTTTCACGTGTCGGTGATTTTTCTGGGACGGGGATTAAAAAATCATTGTGTACCTAATGATTTTTTAATCCCCGTCCCAGAAAAATCACTGGGTGGGCGTGGGGGCCGGAGTTGGCCCCCGGAGATTTTTAGAGCTGTCCGGCGTCCTCGAGGAGGGCGTCCCAGATGGCGAGCGCCGCGGCTGCTTCGGCAACGGGGACGGCTCGGGGGACGATGCAGGGATCGTGGCGGCCGTGGACCGAGAGCTCGGCATTTTCCATAGCGTCCATGTCTACGGTCTGCTGCTCGCGGCCAATTGAGGGCGTCGGCTTTACGGCCATGCGCCACATGACGGGCGCGCCGGTCGAAATACCGCCCAGGATGCCGCCGGCGTTATTGGACTCGACCTCGATCTCGCCGGTCTCGGCATCGATGCGATACGGATCGTTGTTCTCGCTGCCGCGCATGGCGGCCACGGCAAAGCCCATGCCAAACTCCACGCCCTTTACGGCGGGAATGCCAAACGCGATTTGCGCGATGCGGTTCTCGATGCCGTCGAACATAGGGTCGCCGATGCCCGCGGGCAGGCCGTAGATGCCGCACTCCACGATGCCGCCGATGCTGTCGAGTTCATCGCGCGCGGCCAGAATCTCCTCGCGCATGCGGCCGGCTGCGGCGGCGTCAATGCACGGCAGGTCGTTCGTAAGGATAGCCTTGCGGTCGGCCTCTCGATAGACCATATCGTCCATCGGCAGGTCGGAGATGCCGCCGATCTGCGCGACGTGCGCCATGACCTGAATGCCGCGGGCCTCGAGTGCCTGTAGCGCAATGCCGCCGGCGATGCATAGAGGGGCCGTCAGACGGCCGGAGAAGTGCCCGCCGCCGGCGACGTCGTGCATGTTGTGGTACTTCACACGCGCCGGAAAGTCTGCGTGCCCGGGACGGGGCTTGCGGCGCAGCTCGGAGTAATCCTTGGAGCGCGTGTTGGTGTTCTCGATAATCGCGGCGATGGGCGCGCCGGTGGTATGTCCATCGACTACACCGGCGATGATATGCGCGGCGTCGGCCTCGCGGCGTTTGGTCGCGGTCTCGTCGCGACCGGGGGCTCGACGGTCGAGGAAGGACTGTAGCTGCTCCTGGTCCACGGCGATGCCCGCCGGAATGCCATCGAGCGAGCAGCCGATAGCGGGGGAGTGCGACTGTCCGAAGATGCTTAAGTGTAAGACGTTGCCAAAGGTCGAGGACATGCTATTCCTCCTCGAGCGTGACCTTGCCGCCCAGTAGGCGGTAGTGGTCGAAGAAATCGGGATAGGACTTGTTGACGGCCTCGGCGCCGTGGATCACGACCTCGCCGGTGGCGCGGCTCGCGGCGATGGCGGCCATCATGGCGATGCGGTGGTCGTTGTGCGAATCGACCTCACCGCCGATAAAGGCATCGACACCCTTGATGATGAGGTCATCGCCGGCAATGCGCACCTGTGCGCCCAGCGCGGTGAGCTCGCGGGTGGTGGTGACCAGGCGGTCGGATTCCTTGATACGTAGACGGGCGCAATCGCGGATAAAGGTGCGGCCCTGTGCCAGCGAGGCCACGGCCGAGATAACGGGCACGAGGTCGGGAATGTCGTGGGCACTCATCTCAAAGCCGGCGAGCTTGTCGGACTGCACGGTGGCGGCGTTGGTTGAGCGCACGATGCGGGCGCCAAAGCGCGAAAGCGCGGCAAGCACGTTGCGGTCGCCCTGCGCGGAGCTCAGGGACACACCCTCGACGGTGATGGGATCGGTGCCGAGGGCGCCGGCACACAGCCAAAAGGCGGCGTTGGACCAGTCGCCCTCGACGGCCACGCTGCCGGGCGTGCGGTACGAGCCACTGCTCACGCGGAAGTTCGTGACCTCGGGCTGGCCGTCCTTGGCCGGAATACGCTCGACGTTGACCTCGACGCCAAAGGCCTTCATGGCCTGGATGGTCAGGTTGATGTAGGGGCGGCTCTCGATGAGGCCGGTTACCTGCACGCAGGAGGGCTGGGCCAGCAGCGGGGCTGCCAGCAGCAGGCCGGAGATATACTGCGAGCTCACGTTGCCCGGCAGCACAAAGGTGCCCGGGCGCATGCGGCCGCTCGTCTTGAGCGGAAAACCGCCCAGGCCCTGCAGGTCGCAACCGGCGGCGATGATCTCGTCCGAGAGCGGGGAGAGCGGGCGGGCGCCCAGGCGGCCCTGGCCCACGAAGGTGGCATTCGCACCCAGCGCGCAGGCGACGGGCAGCATAAAGCGCAGCGTGGAGCCGCTTTCGCCGCAGTCAAGCGTGCCGCCGGCAAGGGCCTTGAGCAGGCCAAACTCAACACTCTTCATGGTGGGGTGGACCTGGAAGCCGTCCTCGACGGTCTCGATGCGAGCGCCCAGGGCCGTGAGACAGCGCACCGTGGCCTCGATATCGGCGCAGGTGGTGTTGCAGGTGACGTGCGTCTCGCCGTTGGCAAGCGCAGCGCAGATGATCAGGCGATGCGCCATCGACTTGGACGCGATGGCGGGAACGGTGCCCTTGAGCGGGGACGGGGTGATGCGGGCTAGCATGCGGATGCGTCTCCCTTCTGGCCGAGGCCCTCGGCAATGAGTTCGTGGAAAGTGGAAAGCGGCGTGCGGTCGATGCTGCAACGGCCAATGTCGTGCGGAATTACCAGGTCGATAGTGTCACCGGCGCGCTTTTTGTCGTGGAGTGCCTCGGCAAAGACGGCGTCGGCCGAAAGCCTGCAGCGGGTCTTGAGGCCGTGGCGCGCGCAGAGCTCCTCGATGCGAGCGGGAAGTTCGGCGTCGCAAATGCCGTGCAAGGCCGCGGCGCGCGTGATGATGCCCATGCCGATCGACACGCAGTTGCCGTGTCCGAGCTCAAAGTGCTCGCAGGCCTCAACGGCATGTCCGGCGCTGTGTCCAAAGTTGAGCAGCTTGCGCTGGTTGGTTTCGCGCTCGTCGGCGACGACCACGGCGCGCTTGATGTCGATGTTGCGGGCGATGATGAGCGCTACGCGGGCCACATCGCGGTTGAGCAGCTCCAGCGTGAGCGGGGTCTTCTCCAGCTCGGCGAAAAGCTCCGGGTCGGCGATCACGGCGTGCTTGACGACCTCGCCGCAGCCGTCGGCGAACTGCTCGGGCGTGAGGGTGGCCAGGCACCCCACATCGGCAATGACCACACTCGGCTGCCAAAAGGCGCCAGCTAGGTTTTTGCCGGCAGCCAGGTCGATGGCGGTCTTGCCGCCTACCGACGAATCCACCATGGCGAGCAGGCTCGTCGGGATCTGCGCAAACTTGCAGCCGCGCATGTAGGTGGCGGCCACAAAGCCGGCCACGTCGCCCACGACACCGCCGCCGAGTGCAACGATCACGTCGGAGCGTGAAAGCTCGTGCTCGGCCACAAACTCCAAAATGGCAACATAGGTTTCGGCGCGCTTATGGGCTTCGCCGTCCTCGAAGGTGCAGATGCTCACCTCGTAGCCTGACGTCTCCAGGCTCTGCTTAACGGGCATCTGGTAGAGCGGGCCCACGTTGGTGTCTGTCACGATGACGGCCTTGGTGCCGCCGGCAGTGGCGCGAACGAGCGGTCCCGCCTGCTCCAGCAAAAACGTGCCAACATGCACCTGGTAGGGGCGTGCAGTGTCGATATCGATGGTAATCGCCATAAGCTTCGGTCCTTTCGACCTGGCGTGATAGGTGGTCTAGTGGGAGGACTCGTCGTCGAGCGCGCGCTTGATGCGGTCTCCCTCGGCAAGAAGATTCTCCAGATAGCGCTGGTCGCGGTCCTTGAGCGCACGGCTGTACGCGCCGAGAGATTCGATCAGATGGTCGATCTCGAAGGCGAGCGCGTCGGCGTCGTCGATCATGAGCTCGGACCACATTTGCGGGTTGAGGTGCGCCACGCGGGTGAGATCGCGGTAGCTACCGGCCGAAAAGCCGTGGTGGACCTGGGCGGTCGGGCTCTTTACGTAGGCGTTGGACACCACGTGCGCAAGCTGGCTCGTGAAGGCGATGACGCGGTCGTGCTCGGCGGCGCTGGTCACGCTGAACTTGCCAAAGCCCAAGGGGCGCACCATCTCGCGCACCTGGCCCAAAAGCTCCAGTTTGAGCGCATCGTCCACCGCGGGCGGCACGAGCACGAGTGGCGCGCCCTGGAACAGGTCGGCGCGGGAGTGCGCATAGCCCGAGTACTGCGTGCCCGCCATGGGGTGCGCGCCCACAAAGTAAAAGCCGTGCTCGCGGGCAAGCTCAAAGGCGCGCTCGCACACGATGCCCTTGACGCCCACCGTGTCGATCACCACGGGGCCCATGATGGCCTCGGTGTCGGTGGCGTCGGCGAGCGCCTGGGCGTGCGCCTCGAGCCACTCGATGCATGCCTCGGGGTAGCAGGCAAGGACGATGATGTCGCATTCGCCGAGTGTCTCGTCGTTGAGCTCTCCGGCGACAGTGCCCATGCTGGCGGCCGTCATGACATCATCATCGGGGTCCCAGGCCAGCACGCGAACGCCCGCCTGCGCATAGCAGCGGGCAAAGCTGCCGCCGATGAGGCCCAGGCCCACGATGCCCGCGCATTTGGGGCCGCCCTGGTTAACGCGCGCGTTTCTCACCGTACCCATGGGCTACTCCATGGTCTCTTGGCAGACAACCTCGCGGATGGCTCGGATGCGGCGCATGGTGTCGTCGAACTGATCGGGGGTGAGGGCCTGGGCGCCGTCGGACCAGGCGCGGCTCGGCTCGTCGTGGACCTCGATCTCCAGGCCGTTGGCACCGCAGGCGGTCGCGGCGAGCGCCATGGGCTCGACGTAGCGGGTGTAGCCGGTGGCGTGGCTGGGGTCGGCGACGACGGGCAGGTGCGACAGGTGGTGCAGCACCGGCACGGCGTTAAGGTCGAAGGTGTTGCGGGTGCGGGTCTCGAAGGTGCGGATACCGCGCTCGCACAGGATGACGTTGTCGTTGCCCTCGCTCATGATGTACTCGGCTGCCATAAGCAGCTCGTCGATCGTGCCGGACATGCCGCGCTTGAGCAGAATCGGGGTCTGGGTCTTGCCGACCTCCTTGAGCAGGGGGAAGTTCTGGGCGTTGCGGGCGCCGATCTGCATGACGTCAATCTTCTTGTCAAGGAAGACCTGCACGTCGCGCGGGTCCATGATCTCGGTGACGATCGGCATGTCGAGCTCGGCAGACGCCTCGCACAGCAGGTCGAGGCCGGCGGGGCCCATGCCCTGGTAGGCGTAGGGGGAGGTGCGGGGCTTGTAGGCACCGCCGCGCAGCATCGTGGCACCGGCGGCCTTTACGCGGCGTGCGATGCGAATGAGGTTCTCGCCCTCGACGGAGCAGGGGCCGGCGATGACTTGGAACTGGTCGCCGCCGATCTTGACGCCGTGGCCGCAGTCGATGACGGAGTCCTCGGGGTGGAACTTGCGGTTGGCGCGCTTGAACGGCTCCGAGACGCGCTGCACGCGCTCGACGACATCCATGGACTCGAGCAGGAACGGGTCGATCTTGGTCGTATCGCCCACCAGGCCGATGATCGTCTCGTTCTCGCCGCGCGAGACGTCGGTCTTCAGGCCTTTTTTCTCAATCCAGCTGACGATATGGCCGACGGCCTCGTCGCTGGCGCTCTGCTTTAAAATTGCAATCATGGTGTGCCTCTCACCTCGATGGATAACTTTTGCAAAAACGGCCCGCATCGCGAGCCGTGTATATATGGTGCATGAGAGTTTATACTATCTGACTCGCTTTTGCCTTCTAAAGTGGGCCGTTGCGCCGCGTCTTCCTCGGAATTGCAAAGCTTTTTCTTTTATTTTGATAGCCCGTGGTGCACTTGGGTATAATGCCAAACGTTGGCCCTATTAGCTCAGGGGATTAGAGCGTCTGCCTCCGGAGCAGAAGGCCGTTGGTTCGAATCCAACATGGGGCACCATCGAACGTAAGACCGTCCGAACCTCGCATGGTCCGGGCGGTTTTTCTTATACCGACGCGACGTGATGGGACGTGGTATGGCAGCAACGGATATCGAGCGCGGACTCTCGACCGCCGAGGTCGAGGAGCGCATCGCCGCCGGTAAGATCAACCGCAACATGGAGCTCAAGACCAAGTCGGTCAAAGAGCTCATCATCGAGAACCTCTGCACGCTGTTCAATTTGATCAACGTGATCTTGGCGTTCCTGGTCATTTTGACCGGTTCGTTTAAGAATTTGACGTTCCTGTTCGTGGTGTTCCTCAATACCGCTATTGGCGTCATTCAGTCCATGCGTTCCAAGAAGATGGTCGATAAGCTCACGCTGTTGACCTCTAAGAAGGCCATCGCGGTGCGCGACGGTGCCGAGGTGGAGCTCGACTTGGACCAGATCGTGCTCGACGACATTATTCGCCTGGGGCGCGGTGACCAGATTCCGGCCGACGCCGTGGTGGTGTCGGGCGAGGCGCTCGTGAACGAGAGCCTGCTGACGGGCGAGAGCGATCTCATCAAAAAGCAGCCCGGCTCCGAGCTCATGAGCGGCAGCTTTATCGACTCGGGCCTGCTGCGCGCCCGCGTGATCCATGTCGGCGCCGACAACTACGTTGCCAAAATTAATAACGAGGCCAAGTACGTCAAAAAGGTCAATTCCGAGATCATGAACGCGCTTAATGCCATCGTGCGCTTTGCGAGCGTCATCATGATCCCGCTCGGTTTGGCGTTGTTTGCCTCGAGTGTGAGCGAGCTGTGGGATGCCGCGGGAACTCCGGGCGATAGCGCGCTTTCGTGGTGCTTCTCCGAGCTGTTGGCTGGTCATGTGCCTTCGTCGGCGCTGCTGTCCACGGTGGGCGCCCTGTTGGGCATGATCCCGCAAGGCCTGGTGCTGCTGACCTCGTCGGTGCTCGCCATCGCCACGGTGCGTCTGGCCCGCCGCAAGGTGCTGGCACAGCAGCTCTACTGCATCGAGACGCTCGCTCGCGTCGACGTGCTGTGCCTGGACAAGACGGGTACCATTACCTCGGGTCGTATGGAGGTCGAGGGCACCTACCCGCTGCCTGTTGAGGGTGTTGGCTTTGGCGTGGACTCGGACGAGGCGGCTGTTCCCGTCGATACCACAGTGCTCGATTTTGCGCTGGCTAACGTCGCGCGTGCGACTTCGGCCGATGCCAACGAGACCTGCCAGGCGCTGCTCAACTATTATGCTGATCGCCCGGTCGAGGTGTCTGAGCCGCTGTCGGTCATTCCTTTCTCGTCCTCCAAAAAGTGGAGTGGTGCTTCGTTTGCGCAGGGCTCCTATGTGATGGGTGCGGCGCAGTTTGTGCTCTCTGATCGTGTGTTTTCGCAGGTCGAGAACCGTGTCGCCGAGCTTGCCGATACCTGCCGCGTGCTCGTGGTGGCGCGCGTGGACGGCTTTACGCCCGATGGCGATATGGTGGGCGAGGCCGAGCCCGTGGGCTTTGTGACCATCCGCGACGAGATTCGTACCTCGGCGGCCGAGACCATCGGCTACTTTAACGAGCAGGGCGTGACCCTCAACGTGATCAGTGGCGACGACCCGCGTACGGTGTCGTCGATCGCGCGCGTGGTGGGCGTGCCGGGGGCGGACGCTTATGTGGACGCTACGACGCTCGATACGCCGGCCAAGCTCGATGCCGCAGTGGACCGCTACCATGTCTTTGGTCGTGTGACTCCGCAGCAGAAGCGCGAGCTCGTGCAGGCGCTCAAGCGCCGCGAGCACACCGTGGCCATGACGGGCGACGGCGTCAACGACGTACTGGCGCTCAAGGAGGCCGACTGCTCCGTGGCCATGGCGGCCGGCTCCGATGCCGCGCGCAACGTGGCCGAGATCGTACTCGTCGACAACGACTTTGCCTCGATGCCCGCCGTGGTGGCCGAGGGCCGTCGCTCCATCAACAACCTGCAGCGTTCGGCCTCGCTGTTCCTGACCAAGACACTGTTCTCGATGGGCCTTGCGGCGCTGTGCATCGCGCTGCCGCCGTACCCCTTCGAGCCCATCCAGATGACGCTCATTAACTTCTTCTGCATCGCCGCGCCGGGCTTTGTGTTGGGCCTGGAGCCCAACAATGCTCGCGTGAAGGGATCGTTTTTGACCAACGTACTCAAGCGTGCACTGCCGGCGCCGATTGCGGTCATTTTGGCTGCGGCGCTCGATATCTTTGTGGCGCGCGTGTTTGGCTTTGGCCAGCTCACGCTGTCTACGATGTGCCTGCTTACGTCATGCGCGGCGAGCGTCAGCCTGATCTGGCGCATCTCGCAACCTCTCACGCCCTTACGTGTGGTGCTCTTTGTGTTTGTAGTCGCCGGCATCTTGGTGGGCGTTATCGGATTCCCGGAGCTGCTGTCTATTGCCAACCTGTCGATGGGCCAGATGGTTATCTTGGCTGTCATCGTGGTCTTTACCTGTTCGGTGTTCTTTAAGCTCGCCACGATGATGGATTCGCTCAAGCCGCGTCGTCGTCATGCCGCAACTGGTTTTGGCCGCGGTGTGCGCGTCCGCCTGGGTCGCGGTGGCGGCAAGGTGAGCTCGACGGGTTCGACGGCCGAGCGTTTTGCCAAGCGCGTCGCCGCCGACATGGCGCAGCGCCGCGAAGATCGCACCGCTCGCGAGGCCGAGGCCCGCGCGCTCGAGGGCGTGGCCCAGGCCCAGCCCAAGAAAAAGAAGAGTACCGGAGCCAAGCGCTCTCGCGTGACCAAGTCCGCCCAAGGCATCAAAGTTTCGATGCCAAGCAAAAAGAAGAAGTAGCTACGCGCCCTGGCGATGTTGAATTGGTGCCTTGCTCCTGTGGGGCCGTGGCGATGTTATGCTCTAACCTCGATTGTTTGAATTGCTTCGAAAAGAGGATGCCGTGATCTGCCCACATTGCCTTAAGACTATCGAGGACGGCGCCTCGTTCTGCCCCTACTGCAACGCCTATGTGGGTCCGGGCGATGGTCCCGAGCACACCGAGTTCGTGTTCTGCGAGGGCTGCGGTGCCCGTCTTTCTCCGCATGATCGTACGTGCCCCAAATGCGGACGCCCCGCTCCGGGTATCCTCTCCGAGGACGCGGCCGCATCCGACCTGGCAGCGGGCCGCACGGCGGGCTTTCCGCGCCTAACGCAAGAGCAGATCGATACCGAGGTGCCGCATGCGCCCGCCTCAGCTGCCGCGGTTCTTTCGGACGCCGCCGATCCTAACGAGACCTGCGTGCTGCCGGCTTTCGATAAGGATTTCGGTATCCCCAAGGTCGATATTCCCACGCCCGTTTCCCTGCACGACGATGCTCAAAAACCCAAGCGCAAGGTGCATCCCGACGAGGACGCCTATCACAAGCACAAGCGTCATATCCCCAAGCCGCTCATCGTCATCGCGGTCCTTGCCGTCGTTTGCGGCGGTGCCTATTGGTTCGTGACGACCGATCCCATGGGTGTTATGCCTGGCTTCTACGACCAGTTTGGCCAAGCTGCACAAACCACCTTCCCCACGCGCCAAAAGGGCGAGGCGACTGAGGACGATACCAAGCAGGACGATTCTGCCGAGGTGGTCCAGGAAGAAACCGTGCTCACCGATGATCAGCTCTATACCAGGCTCGACGGTCTGTATCAGACCATCGTGTCCTACGGTGACGAGGACCAGATCGGCGAGGTCATCGATTCTTTTAACAACGGCTATCTTCGAACGCCGCTGTCCACCCGTCAAGAACTGTCGCAGAGTGCCTACGCCTTGCGCGACCAGATCAAAAAGACGCAAGATGAGCTCAGCAACCTTAAGTACCAGGACGATACGGTCTATGCGGACGACATTGCCCACTTAAAGCAGCTTGCCGAGTGGATGTATGAGCGCGTCGACGTGATCTGCCAGAGTTGGGACATCTCGCTGGCCATTCCCGATGGCGAGTCGATGAGTTCTCACCAAAGCGAGATCCTGGCACCCATCGCGCAGAGTGGCAACAGCGCGCTTAATCAGTACGACGCCAACGTGGGCTCCTGGAAGCCGCAGCAGCGTTCCTAAAATTAGTTCGCCATAGTCGGCATAACCTACGTGCGCAATTGATGTAAGCGCATGCTTATTGCTACAATTCGTACAAATATGCTTTAAACGCACGAGGAAGGAACCACATGTTTGGTTTTAAGAAAGAGCTCTACACGCCCGAGTATCAGCTTGCCGGCGACGAGTGCGCCGTTATCGAGACGTCGAAGGGTACCATCAAGGTCAAGTTTGACGGCGAGGGCGCTCCCATTCATGTCGCGAACTTCTGCGAGCTTTCTACGATGGGCTTCTATGATGGCCTTAAGTTCCATCGCTATGTGCCCGGTTTTGTCATCCAGGGCGGCGACCCCAATACCCGCGATATGTCCGGCGCCGACGTCGCCGCTGGTCTTGAGGGCCCCGACGGCATGCCCGGTACCGGTGGCCCCGGCTACTGCATCAAGGGCGAGTTTGCCACCAATCCGCGCAACAGCCATGTCGATGGTGCCCTTGCCATGGCACGCTCCATGGACCCCGATTCCGCGGGTTCGCAGTTCTACTTCTGCCTGGGCGCCCAGCATAACCTCGATTCCGGTTACACCGTCTTTGGTACCACGGTCGAGGGTCTCGATGTGATTTCGCAGCTGCGTGCCGGCGACGAGATCGTCCATGTCGAGATCGTTCACGAGTAAAGGGGACTTCCTTGAATAGCCAGCTGATCCAACAGGGCCGCGCCGCTTACCGCGCGGGTGATTTTTCCGCTGCAGCCCAGATGCTTGGGGCGGCAAAGACTCCCGATGAGATTATGGGCGAGGCCGATCACCTTCGTGGCAACGCCTTGATGCACCTGGGCATGTATGCCGAGGCCGCCGAGGCCTACGCCGCTGCCCTCAATGACGGCACCTATGGCAAGCGCGGCGCGCTGCTCACCAACCGCGGCAAGGCACTCGCCGCCGTGGGCGACTACACGACGGCCGCTCAGGCGTTCTCTGCTGCTACGCAGGATGCTTCCTATGCCACGCCGTTCAAGGCCTATCTGGGCCTGGGTAACGCGCTGTTCCAGTCGGGCGACTATGCCAACGCGGGTACTGCCTTCCGTCAGGCTGCCATCGACGGCGCCAATCCGGCTCCTGCCGCCGCACTCGGCGAGCTTGGTCGTTGCTTCATTAAACTCGGACGTCCGGCGGATGCCGTGGAGACCTACCGCACGGCTATCGACTTTGCCGGCCCCCGCGACGACACGCGTGCGCTCAACGCCGGCATGGGTCAGGCACTTTCTGCCGCCGGCCGCCCCTCCGACGCACTCGACGCCTTTAACGCCGCTACTGCCGATGGCATCTACCAGCTTACCTCCGAGCAGGCCGATGAGCTTGCCCGCGTTCACGATTCGCTTGCCGCGCTATCCGCCCAGACGGCTATGGCCACGGCTCCGGCGCCCGCGATGGACGCTCCTGCCGTCGATCCGCTCGATCCTACGGGCGCGACCGGTCAGTTTATGCCCGATCCCTCGGACACCTGTTTCTTTACGCTGTCCGAGTCCGAGATGGTCCAGCAGGACCGTCAGGATCGTAAGCAGGCCAAGGTCCGTCGTCGCCATCGCCACACGGGTCTCAAAGTCTTCATCGTGCTGCTTCTGCTCATTTTGATCGCCGCGGGCGGTCTGGGCTTTGCTTACACGCGCGGCTTTGGCTTCCCGTCTCAGGAATCTGTGGTTACCGATCTGTTCCAGGCTGCCGGCGACGGTGACACCGCAAAGGCCGAGTCTTGCCTGGCCTCGAGCCTGTCCGAGGACGCTAAGTCGATGATCATCTCCTCGATTCCGCAGGGTGCCACCGTGTCCGTCGAGGGCATGGATCAGTCCATGACCGAGACGACCGCCAAGGTTAAGGCGTCGCTGTCCAAGGGCGGCGAGCAGGAGTACACCGTCCAATTCGTGCGCTCCGACAACCATATCGGCTGGGCCGTTTCCTCGCTCGATATGGATTTCTCGGCTGCTGACAACCAGTAGTGACCTTATGGGATTTAGTTTTGCCCGGTGCTTCACCGCAAGTGAGGTGCCGGGCTTGCGCTAGTATCATGAACTAGTAGTTTTCCAGCAATCATCCAACACATCAGGAGTTGCGTTGTTTTCTTTGATGGATATGTTCTTCGGTAGCTATGCGGGCGATCTTGCCATCGACCTCGGCACCGCAAATACGCTTGTCTCCGTGCGCGGCAAGGGTATCGTCATTCGCGAGCCCTCCGTCGTCGCCATCGACAAGAACGACGAGCGCATCCTGGCGGTCGGTATCGAGGCAAAGCGCATGCTCGGCCGTACGCCCGGCAACATCGTGGCTGTTCGTCCCCTGAAGGACGGCGTCATCGCCGACTTCGATGTTACCGAGGCCATGCTTCGCTACTTTATCGACAAGGCGTCCGAGAAGCGCTATCCGTGGACCCCGCGTCCGCGCGTTGTCGTCTGCGTTCCCTCCGGCGTCACGTCGGTCGAGAAGCGTGCCGTCTTTGAGGCCACGATCCAGGCTGGCGCTCGCCAGGCCTACCTGATTGAGGAGCCCATGGCTGCCGCTATCGGCGCCGACCTGCCCGTCGAGGAGCCCACCGGCTCCATGGTCATCGACATCGGTGGCGGTACCACCGAGGTCGCTGTTATCGCTATGGGCGGCATCGTCGTCTCGCAGTCCATTCGTATTGCCGGTGACGAGTTCGACCAGGCCATCCTCACGCACGTTCGCGATGCCTACAACCTGGCCATCGGCGAGCGTACGGCAGAGGACATCAAAATCAAGGTCGGTTCCGCCGTGCCGCTCAAGGACGAGCTCGACGTCGAGGTCAACGGCCGCGACGTGATCACCGGTCTGCCCAAGACCGTGCGCATCGAGAGCGAGGAGATTCGTCGCGCACTCAACAAGCCACTCGACGAGATGGCCAAGGCTGTCAAGGACGCACTCGACGCTACGCCTCCCGATCTTGCCTCGGACCTTATGTACTACGGCATTTTGCTGACCGGTGGCGGTGCGCTGCTGCGCGGTCTCGACGTGCGCCTGCGCGATGAGACCGGTGTTTCGGTCAACGTCAGCCCCACGGCGCTCGATAACGTCGTTAACGGCTGCGCCCGCGTGCTCGAGGCCAATGCGTTTGATGGCGGCTTCGTCCAGACCAATGCTTAATTTCCAAAAGGTGGATTCCATTTGGCACGATCTTCGGGTTTCTCCACAAATATGAATACCAAGCGACAATCAACGGGTATGCGCCCGTTGATTGTTTTCAGCCTGATTTCGGTGTTGCTGCTCACGTTTTACATCCGCGAGGGCGAGGCAGGGCCGATTCATGCCGTGCGTTCGGGCGTAACGACGATTACCTCTCCGGTGCGCTTTGTGGGCTCGGCTGTGGCGGCTCCCTTCAATGCGATTGGCAACGTGTTCTCTAACCTAACGGCGTCGCAGGACACGCTCGACGAGCTCAAGAAGCAAAATGAGGAGCTGACCTCTAAGGTCGCCGAGCTTTCTGAGGCTCAAAAGACTGCCGAGCGCCTGGAGGGCCTGGTCGGGCTGCAATCGACCTACAACCTCAAATCGACCGCAGCTCGTATCGTTGGTGCCTCGGGCGATGCCTGGACCTCGACCGTTACCATCGACAAGGGCTCTGCCGACGGCCTTACCATCAACATGCCCGTGACGAGTTCTGCCGGTGTTATCGGCCAGATTATCGAGGTATCGGCCAAGACCTCTACCGTGCGCCTGATTGGCGACGAGAACTCGGGCGTGTCCGCCATGGTGCAGGACACGCGCGCCCAGGGTATGCTGCAGGGTCAGGCTGACGGCACGCTGCGTCTTGAGTACGTGAGCGTCGACTCCGACGTTAAGGTTGGCGATATCATCGTGACCTCTGGCATCGGTGGCGTGTTCCCCAAGGGCCTTCCGCTCGGCACCGTCTCGTCGGTTGAGAAATCCGCAAACGACGTGTACTACACCATTGTGGTGCGCGCTCAGACCACGGCCGAGAACAACGAGGAAGTGCTGGTCATCACCTCGCTGACCGACGAACAGTCGGCCTCGGATGAGGACGTGAGCACGGCCAACAGCACGCCGCAGGGAACGTCGCGCGATGCTGCGACCAAGACGAAGGACGAGAGCTCGGATGACAGTTCCGACACGTCCGAGACGACCGATTCTGGCTCGAGCGAATAGGGGGCATGTCCATGGATCTACACGAGCAGGGGATGAGCTCCCGCACGTTTGTAATCGCCGCCATTGTGTGTGTGCTGCTGCAGGCAGGCCTGGCACCGCAGATCTCCATTGCGGGAGGTCGCGTCAACTTCATGATTATCCTGGTGTGCCTAAGCGTGTTCTCGGGCGACCCGACCCGTGCCGTCGTGTGCGGTTTTTGCAGCGGCTTGTTTTATGACCTGTCCGCTGCCGTGCCGGTGGGCGTTATGTCGCTCCTGCTGACCGTGGGTTCTTTTGCCCTGGTGCACAGCGCCGTCGGTCAGACGGGCGGTACCCCGAGTGCGCGCGGCGTCACTGTGGGCGCCTTTGCGCTCGTCATTAATGTGATCTACAGCATCATCTTGCTGTTTATGGGTTTGGAGACGAGCTTTGTCGTGGCGATCTTTGGGCATGCGTTGCCGTCTTCGATCCTGACGGGTCTGGTTGCCATTCCGTTTTTGATGTCCGGCGTCGTGCCGCAGTCCGGCTATGGATTCTCCGCACGTGGCGGACGCCAGACGGGTATGCGCTTTAAGCCCAAGACCCGCAAGCTCAAATAGGGGAGGCCCGTAGATGTCTTCCCAGATGACGGTTATTATCGCCGGTATCGTGCTGGTTGTGGCCATCGTGGTCGCGCTGGTCGTCATGCGTCGTGGCGATTCCCGTTTTACCTACGATACGCAGCATGGAACGGCCCCGCGCGCCACCGAGGGCGAGGGCAATACCGCGTCGACCGCCTTTAAGGGCCGCTTTTCCATCCTCACCACGGGTGTGGGCGCGATGTTTGCGGCGCTTGCCGTCAAGCTGTGGGGCATGCAGATGGTCTCATCGGACTATTACGAGAAGCAGGCCAATAGCAATCAGACTCGCACCGTTACCACTCCCGCTGTGCGCGGTCGCATCCTCGACCGCAATGGCGTGGCGCTTGTCCAGAACCGTCCCTCACTTGCTGTCGTGGCCTACCGCGACCTTGCCGAGGATGAGGTTCTGGTTCGCCATCTTGCCAACGTGCTTGGAATGCCTTACGTGGCGGTCCTTCGTAATATTCAGGACAATACAGAGGGCGCTCAGAGCCTGCATACCATCGCGACGGACGTCCGTCGCTCCACGGTTGCCTATATTCAGGAGCATGCCGGCGAGTTCCCGGGCGTCAAGATTGCCGAGCGTACCGAGCGCCAGTATCCATATGGCGAGACGGCATGCCATATCTTGGGCTATACCGGCACCATTACCTCCGAGCAGCTCGAGGCCCAGAATAAGAAAACCTCTGGCGATGATGATGCTTCTGCTGGTAAGATTACGTACCAGTCGGGCGATATCGTGGGCCAGGCGGGCGTTGAGAGCTACTACGAAAACCTGCTGCAGGGTATTCGTGGTGAGCAGACCGTCAAGGTCGATGCCTCGGGCAATGTGACCGGTCAGGCCGGCGCCGTGCCCGCGAAGGCCGGCTCTGACATTAAGCTCACGCTCGACCTTAAGATCCAGCAGGCCTGCGAGACGGCGCTGGCGAGCGCTATCGAGCTTGCCAAGACCACTGGCTACAGCAATGCCGGCAACGGCGCTGTAGTGTGTCTCGATCCCAACAATGGCGAGATCCTGGGCATGGCGAGCCAGCCCAAGTTCGATCCGTCCGTCTTTATCGGTGGCGTCTCAAATGACGTGTGGACCGAGCTCAATGATGACAAGGGTTCGCACCCGCTGCTCAACCGCGCCATTAGCGGACAGTACATGTCGGCTTCGACCATCAAGCCGCTCTCGGCACTGGCCGGTCTTGAGTTTGGAACCTACACTTCAACGCAGACAACCAACTGCACGGGCTATTGGACGGGCCTGGGCAAGGCTTGGGGCAAGCGCTGCTGGCTGACGTCTGGCCACGGCACCATGACGCTGCAGTCGGGTATTGCCAACTCGTGCGACCCTGTCTTCTACGACATGGGCAAGGCGTTCTTTTATGACGAGCAACATCCCGAGGGCCTGCAGGAGGTCTTTCGTCGCTGGGGTCTAGGCAAAACCTGCGGTATCGATCTGCCGAGTGAGGGCGCGGGCCGTATTCCCGATGCCGAGTGGAAAGAGTCGTACTTCACCGACGCCTCTGCCGAGGACCGCAAGTGGAATGCCGGCGATATGACCAACATTGCCATCGGCCAGGGTGACATCCTGGTGACGCCCCTGCAGATGGCGTGTGCCTATATGGGTCTTGCCAACGGCGGCAAACAGTACGTGCCTCAT
The DNA here is from genome assembly GCA_965149855.1 of uncultured Collinsella sp. Classification (GTDB taxonomy): domain Bacteria; phylum Actinomycetota; class Coriobacteriia; order Coriobacteriales; family Coriobacteriaceae; genus Collinsella. The sequence goes on along the minus strand of CBCTTO010000003.1, from coordinate 57,822 downwards.
GTGTTTTTGTCTGCCGTGTCGCGCGATGGCGACGGCGATGCCTATAAGTACAACGGCAAGGGCAAGAAGAAGCGCCTGGAGGCCAAGATCAACAGCGATTCGGATTTGGCTCTTGTTCGCAACGGCATGCACGACGTGATTTACACGGCATCGACGTCCCTGGCGGCTCACTTTGGCACCCTGACGCCGCAGGTATACGGCAAGTCGGGCACGGGCGAGAAAAGTGGTGAGGACGAATACGCGTGGTTCTGCGCCTATGCACCGGCCGATGACCCCAAGTATGTCATCGCTACCGTCCTGGAGCAGGGCGGCGGTGGCTCAGATACCGCGATGCATGTCGTGCGCGACGTGCTCGGCGTGATTTATGACGAGCCCGATACCTCTTCGGCTTCGGGCGATTCTTCGGTTCGATAGGAGGTTGCGATGGATTTTTCTCCGGCGGATCTGTTCCGTTCAACCAAGACCGGCTCTCGCAGCAGCCTGGACCGCGTCAACAAGCAACTTTCGGCCTCGCGCGGCACGTTTCGCCAAAAGGTGCATATCGGTGTGCTCGTGGCTACTGTGGCGCTCGTCGCCTACGGTGCCATCATCATCTGGTCGGCTTCGCAGTTTAAGGCCGATGCCTCGTTCTCACGCCATCTGCTGGGAATTGGCATCGGAGCGGTGCTGGCGGTGCTGGTCTGGCGTACCGACCTGCGCGGTATTTCCAATTTCTCGACGGCGTTGCTCGTCATCGACCTGATCGTGATTTTCTCGCCCAAGATTCCGGGTCTGTCCTATACGGGCGGTCTGGGCATGACGGGCTGGATCAAGATTCCCGGTATCGGCTTGACATTCCAGCCGGTTGAGCTTGCCAAGCTCATCACCATCTTCTTTATTGCTACGCTTGGCTCGCAGTATAACGGTCGCATCGATACCGTTCGCGACTACGTCAAGCTTTGCGGCATGCTGTCCATTCCGTTTTTGGCCGTCGTTGCCATGGGCGACCTGGGCTCGGGCCTGGTCGTGCTGGTTTCGGGCGCCATCGTCATTTGTATGAGCGGTGCACGCCGCGAATGGGTGCTGTCGACCCTGGCCCTGCTCGTGGGCCTGGTGGCCCTCGTCCTTGCGCTCGATTCGGTCTTTGATTCGTTGCTCGGCCATGATGTGCTCATCAAGCAGTATCAGATGAACCGTCTGACGGTCTTTATCGACCCCGATAATGCCGATTCGGACGATGCCTACAACCTGCAGCAGTCGCTTATCGCCGTTGGCTCGGGCGGCTTCTTTGGTAAGGGTTTGGGCCATGCGACGCAGTCGGCCGGCGGCTTTCTGCCTGAGTTCCACACCGACTTCGTCTTCGCCTTCCTGTCCGAGACCTTTGGCTTTTGCGGTTCCTTTTTGCTCCTGTGCCTCTACGTGCTGCTGATCTTTTCGACGATTCGCGTCGCCTTTAAGTGTGAGTCGCTCTTCTTGCGGCTCTCATGCGTAGGTATCGTCGGCATGTGGGCGTTCCAGACCTTCGAAAACATCGGCATGTGCATCGGCATGATGCCGATTACCGGTATTCCGCTACCGTTTATTAGCTTCGGTTCGTCTTCGATGATGATTCAGCTGCTGACGGTGGGTATCGTACAATCCATATGGCGGCATCGTTCGGGCGCCGCGTAACCGCTGGAGGGGTTTGCTATGAAAATTCCCGTAGATAAGCTGACCCGCGCTTTTAAGATGGGCGCGTCCGTTAAGAAGGATTCCGATACGCCGGTGCGCGTCTCGGTCTATCTGGATTCGTCCGCCTCGCGCTTTCTGGCCGAGACGGTGCGTGACGCCTTTGTGCCGCAGACGACCTCGGGCATTGTGCGCGTCGAGCGTCTGGGGGAGGAGCGAATTGCCCCAAAGACCGATACCGATGTGGTGCTGGTGCTCTCGTGTGGTTCCGACCGCTTGGAGAGTGCCGTGCAGGAGCTCGTGATCGCCGGCGCGCCCGTGTGCGTGCTTGCCGAGTCTGCTGTGGAGGTGCCGTTTATCGAGGAGTCCACGCCCATGCTCGGCGTGGTAGCGGCAACCGATAAGACGTATCTGCTCGAGACGCTTGCCCGCTGGATTCTCGATCGCACCGATAAGGAAACGGCTTTTGCGGCGAACTTTGCCTTCATGCGCATCGCGGTCGCCAATCGTATCATCACCTCGTGCGCGCTCACCAATATGGCGACCGGTGCGCTGGCGTTTTTGCCGGGCGCCGATTATCCCGTTATGGCGCTGGCACAGGTGGGCATGCTCTTTGAGCTCGCTGCCGTCTTTGGACGCGGCATTAAGCCTGAGCGCGGCTACGAGGTCGCGGGCGTGCTTGCCGGCGGTCTTGTGATCCGCGCGGTCACCCGCGCGCTCGTCAAGCAGACGCCTCATATTGGGTTTGCCGTCAAGGCGCTCACTGCTGCCGCGGGCACCTATGGCATGGGCCGTGCGCTCGTTTCGCTCTACGAGCGCGATGTCGACTACAGCCGCGCCAACGAGGTGGTCACTGCCACGTTCTCCCGCGTTCGCGATCTGGTGACCACGGTCGCGGGCGCTACCCGTCCTATGGCGTCCTATCAGGACGCATCCGATCTCGCAGCTTAGGGGTTTTCCGTTGCGCGTTGCATACCAAGACTGTTTTCATTTAATTGAGCCGCTGCTCGCCAAGGTCGAGAAACCGAGCCGCTATATCGATCACGAGTGGGGCACGCTTTCCAAAGCCGATGCCGACTACCGTTGCTGCCTGATCTACCCGGATGTGTACGAGGTCGGTCTGCCCAACCAGGGCATCGCCATCCTCTACAACATCCTTAACCAGGCCGAGGGCATCTCCTGCGAGCGTGGCTATGTGCCGTGGCCCGATATGGGTGACGCCATGCGCGAGGCGGGCATTCCGCTGCTCTCGCTCGAGGGTGCAGCGCCGGTCGCTTCGTTTGATATCGTCGGTCTCCATGTGCCGCACGAGATGGCGGTGACGAACTTCCTCGAGGCACTCGACCTCGCTGGCATTCCGCTGTTAGCGGCCGACCGAGGCGAAGACGACCCCATCATCATCGCCGGCGGTCCCTCGGTGTACAACCCCGAGCCGTATGCGGCTTTCTTCGATGCCATCCTCATCGGCGAGGGCGAGGAATCGCTGCTCGAGACCTGCCAGCTGCATCGCCGCCTGCGTGACGAAGGAGTTCCGCGCGCGCAGATTGTTGAGCAGCTTGCATCCATTGCCGGCAACTACGTGCCGTCGCTCTATGAGGTTCGTCACGACGAACCCTGCTCGCCGCATGGCTACACCGTGCCGCGTGAGGGCAAGGATGCGCCGACCGTGGTCTACAAGCGCGTCGTCGAGGATTTCGGCGCCACGAATCCGCTTTCGCAGTCGTGCGTGCCCTATGCGCAGCTGGTCCACGACCGCCTGTCTATCGAGATCCTGCGCGGCTGCGCCCGCGGCTGTCGTTTTTGCCAGGCCGGCATGACGTATCGCCCGGTGCGCGAGCGCTCGGCAGACCAGATCGTCTCGTCGGTGATTCAGGGTCTGGAAAAGACCGGCTATGACGAGGTGTCGCTGACCTCGCTCTCCACGACCGACCACTCCTGCATTCGCGATGTGCTCGGCAGGCTCAACCGTCGCCTGGAGGATACGGGTATTCGCGTGTCTATTCCGTCGCAGCGCCTGGATTCGTTTGGCGTGGATATGGCCAAGTCGGTTGCTGGCGAAAAGAAGGGCGGCCTGACGTTCGCGCCCGAGGCCGGCAGCCAGCGCATGCGCGACATCATTAACAAGAACGTGACCGAGGAGGACCTGGACCGTGCGGCCAAGGCGGCCTTCGAGGCCGGCTGGAACCGCATGAAGCTCTACTTTATGATGGGCCTTCCCGGCGAGCGCGACGAGGACATCGTGGCCATCGCCAGCCTGGCCGATCATGTGCTGGAGCTCGGTCGTTCCGTGGTGCCCAAGGCTCGTCGCGGCTCGATCTCGGTGTCCATCTCGGTTTCGGTCTTTATCCCCAAGGCTGCCACGCCGTTCCAGTGGTGCCCGCAGCTCGACTACGACGACGTCAAGCGTCGCCAGAAGTTGCTTATCACGAGCGTTCGCAACCGTGCCGTCCGCGTGCATTACCACGATGCCGAGACCTCGCTCATCGAGGCCGCGCTGTCCCGCGCCGGTCGTGACATGACGCCCGTCATCATCGACGCTTGGCGCTCGGGCTCTCGCTTTGACGCCTGGGTAGAGCATTTCTCGCTCGATAACTGGAAGGAGGCTGCTGCCAAAAACGGCATCGACCTCAATGAGCTCGTGCACCTGCCCTACGAGTTGGACTGGCGCCTGCCGTGGGAGCACGTGAGCCCCGGCTGCACGCGCGGCTTCCTCGAGCGCGAGTACCGTCGCTCGCTCGAGGGCGTCACGACTCCCGACTGCACCCGCACGTCGTGCACCGGCTGCGGGATCTGCCCCACGCTCCACGCCAAGAATGTATTGATGGGTGATCGCGCATGAGTGAGCGCCTGACCGACAACCCCTCGCTCTTTAGGCTTCGTGTTCGCTATGGCAAGCGCGATCGCCTTAAGTACCTGGGCCATCTCGAAGTAATCCATACCATTGAGCGCATCGTGCGCCGTGCGGGACTTCCCTATGCCGTCACGCAGGGCTTCTCCCCGCACATGCGCGTGGGCTTTTCTTCGGCGCTACCGGTGGGTACGTCGTCGACCTGCGAGTGGTATGACCTGTTTATGACCGAGTTCGTGGCGCTCGACGAGGCGTTTGGGCACCTGGCTGCGGCGTCTCCGGCCGATCTGGCGCCCATCGAGGCGGCGTACATCGACGTGCGCACGCCGGCGTTGACGGCGCAGCTCACGCGCCTGTCGTATCGCATCGACCTGCACTTGGATCCCGAGGCGCCCGTAAGCGCCGATGAGGTGCGTCGTGCGATCGACACGCTGCGCGCGGACCATGGCATCGACTACGCGCGCGGAAAAAAGAGCAAGCGCTTGGATTTGGATCACACGCTCGTGGGCTATGAGCTCACGGCGGGGGAGCGCCCGGACCATTTGGTGCTCATGCTCGACACCCATGCCGACAACGAGGGCTCCATGCGTCCGGAAATTTTGCTTTCTGCTGCTGATGTTTTGTTGCAGGGCTTGACCCCGGGCGTGGATGCACCTATTGTTTCCACCGGTATGCAAGACCTCGTGACCATCTGCTCCTACGATGTCGAGCGTCAGAATCAAGCATGCGAGGACGACGAGGGCCGACTCGTCAGCCCCATACCTGTGCGAACTTGTGGATTTGCTCCACATACTCGTTGACGGGGGTATTTTCGCCTGCTACTATATTCGGCTGTTGCACTAACTGATGCATGAAGGGCAAGTAAACATGTACGCAATCGTTAACACGGGCGGCAAGCAGTACAAGGTCGCCACCGACGATGTCATCACCGTCGAGAAGATCGAGGGCAATGAGGGCGACAAGGTCACCCTGCCGGTTATCTTCCTCAACGATGGTAAGAAGATCGTCACCGATCCCGACAAGCTGGCCAAGGCCAAGGTTACCGCTCAGATCGTTGAGCAGTTCAAGGGCGAGAAGCAGCTGGTCTTCAAGTTCCACAAGCGTAAGCGCTATCGTCGTCTGAAGGGTCACCGTCAGCAGCTCACCAAGCTGAAGATCGTGAAGGTCCAGGCTACGTCCCGCGCCAAGAAGGCTGTCAAGGCAGAGGCCGAGGCTGTTGCCGAGGCTCCCGTCGCCGAGTAGATTACACTCGTAACGAAAGAGTAGGTATACACAATGGCACACAAAAAAGGACTCGGTTCCTCCCGTAATGGCCGTGACTCCCGCGGTCAGCGCCTTGGCACGAAGCGCTATGCCGGCCAGACGGTAACCACGGGCACGATTCTCGTCCGTCAGCACGGCACGCACATCCACCCGGGTGAGAACGTTGGCCGTGGTAAGGACGACACGCTGTTCGCGCTGGTCGACGGTACCGTTGAATTCCACAAGGGTATCAAGCACAGGGTCAGCGTACGCCCGCTCGCGAACGCGTAATTCACCCTTCATAGAGCACATATGTGGGAGGCACTTGAGTTTTAGGATTCAAGGGTCTCCCTCTTTTTTGTAGGAGGCGATTCTGTTGTCACAGTTCACCGATATCAGCCGCATTAACGTGTGCGGCGGCGACGGCGGAGCCGGATGCATGTCGTTTAGGCGCGAGGCATTTGTCCCCAAGGGCGGCCCCGATGGCGGCGACGGCGGTCGTGGCGGCAATGTCGTCATCCAGGCCGATGCTCAGCTGTCTTCGCTGATCGATTACCGCTTTAAGCATCACTTCCGCGCCGAGCGCGGCACGCACGGGCAGGGTGCCCGTCGTAACGGTAAGAGCGGCGAGGACCTGATTCTCAAGGTCCCTATGGGTACCGTGGTGCGCGAGCTCGATCCCGAGACGCAGACCCCGATGTTCGAGATTGCCGACCTGGTGCACGACGGCGAGCGCGTCGTCGTGGCGCCCGGCGGTGCCGGCGGTCTGGGCAACACACACTTTGTGACGTCGGTGCGTCGCGCTCCGGCCTTTGCCCAGCTCGGCGAGCCTGCCGAGGAACACTGGATCGAGCTCGAGATGAAGCTTATGGCCGATGCCGCGCTTGTGGGCTTTCCCTCGGTGGGTAAGTCATCGCTCATTGCGCGCATGAGTGCCGCCCGCCCCAAGATTGCTGACTACCCGTTTACCACGCTCGTGCCGAACCTCGGCATGGTGCGTGCCGGCGAATATTCTTACGTCGTTGCCGACGTCCCCGGTCTCATCGAGGGCGCGAGCGAGGGCAAGGGCCTGGGTCACCAGTTCCTGCGCCACATTGAGCGTACGGCACTCATCATGCACGTCGTCGATATGACGGGTGGTTTTGAGGATCGCGATCCGGTCGAGGACTATCGCATCATCAACCGCGAGCTCGAGCAGTATGGCGCCGAGCTTTCGGAGCGTCCGCAGATCGTCGTTGCCAACAAGTGTGATGCGCCGGGCACGGCCGACAAGATTGCCGACCTTAAGCGTGCGGCGCTCGACGATGGCCATATGTTCTTTGCCGTGTCTGCTGTTACGGGCGCCGGCCTCAACACGCTGATGCTTGCCGTGGGCGAGCAGGTGGCTAAGCTTCGCGCCGAGCTGGCGGTCTCTGATGAGCCGGTCGATCTGCGCGACGAGGAGTGGGAGCGTCGCCGCCTGCAGCGCGAGAAGCGTTTCCGCATTGTCCAGGAAGAGCCCGGTGCCTTCCGCGTGGTCGGTCGTGCCATCGAGCGCATGGTCATCCAGACCGACTGGGAAAACGAGGAAGCCGTCATTTACCTGCAGCATAAGTTTGCGCGTATGGGTGTTGACGACGCGCTCGAGAAGGCCGGTTGCCGTGCGGGCGACGAGGTCCGCATTTGCCAGCGCGCTTTTGACTTTGAGGGCGCCGAGGACTTCTCGGAGTACGAAGAGCTCGAGGATGCTGGCGAGGACGTTGCCGTCGAGGCCATTGACGTGGCCGATGCTGCGGATGAGGGCGTCGAGGTTGTCGATGCGGCGGATGCCGAGGACGATGCCGAGACCTCGGAGGGCGAGTAAGCCATGTCGCTGCGCGGTGGAATCGGTCTGCCCGAGCTTCCTCTAGAGGACGGGCAGGAGTTTAGGCTCGGCATTATGGGTGGCACCTTTGATCCCATCCATTACGGGCACCTGGTGACCGCTGAGCAGGCGCGTGAGTCCCTCGACTTGGATGCCGTGCTCTTTATGCCGGCGGGCACGCCTGCCTTTAAGCTTGACAAGCCGGTGACGCCTGCCGAGGACCGTTATGCCATGACGGTCCTCGCCACCGCCGCGAACCCGGCCTTTTTGGCGAGCCGGTTCGAGATCGACCGCCCGGGCGTAACCTATACGGCTGATACGCTTCATGCCCTTCGCGACTTTTACCCGCCGCAGGTAAAGCTCTACTTTATTACGGGCGCCGATGCGATTATCGATATCGTGACCTGGCATGATGCCGAACGAATCGGTGAGCTTGCTACCTTTATTGCGGCGACACGACCGGGCTTTGATATCGATACAGCGCGTGCCCGAATCAAAGAGTCGGGGCTGCCGTTCGACGTGCGCTATATTCAGATTCCGGCGCTGGCGATCAGCTCGACGAACATTCGTAAGCGAGTTGCCCGCGGCATGAGCGTGCGCTATCTTACGAGCGAGTCCGTGCTCGGCTACATTCGCAAACGCAGGCTATATGCCGATTTGGGCCAAGAAGATTTTGAGTGATGGGGGTCTACGTTGTCGGTAGAGGATCAGTTTGAGGGCGATGAGCGCGCACTGCTCAAGCGCATTCAAGAGCTGCTCGATGTTCGCATGAAGGATAAGCGCAAGCGCTATGTGCATTCGCTGGGTGTTGCCGAGACCGCACTTCATCTGGCCGAGGTCTACGGCGTTGACCGCTTTGATGCCGCTGCTGCCGGTCTGATCCACGACTGGGACAAAGTGCTCTCCGACGACGAGCTGGTTACGCGCGCTCTGCATTACGGCATTAAGATTGCCGGCTCTCCTTCCGCCGCGACGCCGCTTTTGCATGGTCCTGTTGCCGCCTATGAGCTTCCGCAGCTTTTCCCCGAGTTGTCGCCGGCCGTTTTCCAGGCTGTCGACCGTCATACCGTGGGCGCTTGCGACATGACGCCGCTCGATATGGTGGTCTTTGTGGCCGATGCCATCGAGCCCAACCGCCACGGCGACTATGCGCATGCGCTGCGCAAGATGGTGGGGGAGTCGTCGCTCGACGAGTTGTTCTTCTCCTGTTTTGCGCAGGGTTTGGTCTATGTGATCCAGTCCGGGCGCTATCTTTATCCCACGGCTATTTCGATTTACAACCATTACGCCCAGCTGCGCTAGCTCGGGCTGTCTAGAAAGAGGTATTCCATGGCCGACGAGACCATGACCGACGAGCAGATTCTTGAACATGTGGAGCACAAGAGCTTCGCCGCCACGTCCGACCGCACTGCCGCCTCGCTGTCCGCGAGCGGTGTCGCCGCCGAGGATGTCGCCCGCGCCGCCGCACAGGCCGCCTACGACAAGAAGGGCGAGGACGTTCAGGTGCTCGACCTGACCGAGCTTTCCGACGTATGCGACTACTTTGTGCTTGCCACCGGTACCAACAACCGCCAGGTCGATTCTATCGTCGACGAGATCGAGGAGAAGGTCGCCGAGGCTTGCGGCGAGCACCCGTTCTCCATCGAGGGTCGCGAGCGGAAGACCTGGATGCTCATGGACTATGGGTCGGTTGTCGTCCACGTCTTCACTCCCGAGGCGCGCGACTTCTACCGTCTCGAAAAGCTCTGGGGTGACGCCCCCCAGCTCCCCCTCAACCTCCTCTAAATGATTTTTCTGGGACGGGGATAAAATAATCATTGCTACCGTTTGCCGAACCGCTCACCTTTGTTGGGCGGTTCGGCCTTTTTCTTCCTTTCCTTTTGTATGCTGTGACTACTGCATCCTTGGAAGGGAGGGTTTCGATGACTCGTGTTGCCCGTGCGTTGTCCGAACTCGGCCATTATCACGTCATGCTCAAGGGCTGTGCTGGCCAGCTGATCTTCGAAGACGATGACGATCGCCTTTATTTTCTCAATCTATTGAACAGACGATTTACGTCCGCTCATATTCGTCTTCTTGCCTGGTGCCTCATGGACAATCATGTTCACCTGCTATTTGATGATCTCGATAATCAGATGAGCGTTGCTATGCATGCGATTGATACGGCATATGCGAAACACTTCAATCAAAAAACCGGCCGCCGCGGACCGGTGTTCCAGGAACGATTCAAGAGTGTGATCATTTCTGACGACAAACAGCTGCTCCGTTGCGTCCGATACATACACGACAATCCTGCAAAAGCAGGTATTTCTTCTGCTCCTCTGTATCGCTGGAGCAGCTTCCATGAGTATTTCTCTCATCCCGAAATTTGTGATTGTGAAGGTATTCTCAATCTGTTTGGGGGTACGGAAGCGTTTTATCTTTCGAGTACCGACGGCAAGCCTAATCCCTATTTTATGCCCGAAGGTAAGCATATCTCCGATATGGATGCGCTGGAAGTTGCCCGGGCTCTTTTGGCTCCGCATGAGCCTTATCAGCTTAAAACTTTGCCGAAATCAGAGCGAAATCGTCTTCTGGCAGTGTTGAGGCATCGGGGGTTTACGATTGACCAGATTTCGCGTCTGACGGGAATTGGGACCAATATCATTCAAAGGGCGAAATGACGCTCCAAATGATTAAAAAATCCCCGTCCTAGAATAATCATTCGCAGCTACCCGGCTTTCATTTTGCCTCAGGGACTAATCGTTGAAGCGGGATTGGCGGCCGAAGGATAGGGCGGTGTCGCCGAACTTGTCTCGGACGGCGTCGATGGCGACGGAGAGGTCGCGGCGGTCGCTGGATTGGGCTCCGCGGTCATCGATCTCGCAGAACAGGTCAGTCTGGATGCCGCCTTGGTGGTCGAAGTCGCTCATGCCGATGCCGGCTAAGCGAACATGCATGCCTTCTTGCCAGATGTTGTCGAGCAGTTCGAGTACAACCGCCACGAAGATGTTCTCATCGTCGGTTGGATGAGGCAGCCGGCGCTGTGCCGTACGCCCGCTTCCATACGAATACTTGAGCTTGAGCGTTACCGTGGCACCCGTCAGCCCCTGACGGCGCAGACGGCGTCCCACCGACTCACCCAGCAGCGCAATCGCCGCCTCAATATCCCCACGCTCAGTCAAATCTTTCGCAAAGGTGCGTTCATTACTGACCGACTTGACCTCACGCTCCTCATCGAGACTCGTGACTTCGGAGATTTCGAGTCCCAGCGCACGCTGGCGCATGCGTTCGCCGTTGACGCCAAAAATAGAGGCCAAGGTGGATTCCGGTGCACGTGATAGCTCGCCGAGGGTGTAGATGCGCATGCGGCGCAGTCGCTCCTCGGCCGAGCGCCCGATGCCGCTCATGGCAGATACCGGCAGCGCGGCCAAAAAGCGCTGCTCGGTTCCGGGGCGCACGATGGTCAGCCCAAACGGCTTATCCCGCTCGCTTGCGATCTTTGCGACCGTCTTGTTGCAGCCCACGCCAATGGAGCAGGTCACTCCCAGCGCTGCCACGCGGTCGCTTATACGCCGCGCAACCAGCAGCGGGTCTTCGGGCGCAAAGCGACCCGGTGTGATATCGATAAAGGCCTCGTCGATGGACACACGCTCCACGCGCGGTGTCTCATCGGCAAGGATCGCCATGACCTGCGCGCTCACCTCGCGGTAGCGATCAAAGTGTCCGTGCGTCCAAATGGCCTGCGGGCACAGGCGCCGCGCCTCGGCCGAGGCCATGGCAGAATGCACGCCAAAGCGACGTGCCTCATACGAACACGTGGACACGACGCCGCGCGACTCGGCGTCTCCGCCCACGATGAGCGGCTTTCCGCGCCATTCGGGATGATCGAGCATCTCCACGCTCGCAAAAAATGCATCGAGGTCCATCAGGCCCACCGCCGGACCCGTCCAGGGCGGCGGCGTAACGCCCGCAGCATCCTCATAACCGTATGTATGTTCGCGTCTTTCCATGTCATGAGTATACCGCGCAGCTCATGTGGGGTGCGTGGATGCGCTTGCAAATCGCGAATTCTTGTCTAAGATATGGATTTGCCCTCGACTACACCGAAGAAGTTGGTCTCACGGACTTCACCTGCCCGCGTCGATGGCGTATTATGTTCAACTGTTTGTTTGTAGTTGCAGCCTAAAGCTGCTTGGTTGGAGGAGTTTCCTTTGGCAGTCAAGATTCGCCTTGCTCGTCACGGCGCTAAGAAGCGTCCGTACTACCGTGTCGTCGTCGCCGATTCCCGCGCCCCGCGTGACGGTCGTATCATCGAGGAGGTTGGCCGCTACAACCCGATGACCGCCCCCAAGACCATCAACCTCGACCTCGAGAAGATCGCTGACTGGCAGTCCAAGGGCGCTCAGCTCACCGACGCCGTCGCCGCTCTGGTCAAGGCCGCCAACGAGGGCGAGAAGACCGAGACCGTCGTCAAGAAGTCCAAGAAGCAGCTCGCCAAAGAGGCCGAGGCCGCTAAGGCTGCCGCTGAGGCCGCTGAGGGCGCCGAGGAGTAAATCGTGCCTGAGGTTGACGCTGCACAGCTCGAGGGTGAGGCAATGCTCTCAGATCGCATCGCCGATCTCGTCGAATATCTCGTTGTTCAGATCGTCGACGACCCGGATTCCGTGAGCCTTGAGGTCATCGATGGTGACGACGCCTCTACGATTGAGGTTTCGGTCGCCGAGGATGACGTCGCTAAGGTCATCGGCCGTCGTGGCCGTACCATCAAGGCCATTCGCACGCTCGCCCGTGCACTGGCCGCTCGCCTCGACACTGCTGTCGAGGTAGAGGTTCTGGGCTAGGACCTTGAGGTCCCAGTACAAAAACATCGCCCGTGTGGTCAAGCCGCACGGAAGGAAGGGGGAGGTCCTCGCGCAGCCGCTGCGGGGGCTTCCTTCTGTATTAGAGCCGGGTATGCGCGTCGCCCTGACGCCGCCGGCGCTCAAGCGCGACCGCTTTTGCACGGTCGTGTCCGTCACCGATACGGGCGATGGCGATCTGGTCTCGTTTGAGGGCATTGACGACTTGACGGCCGCCGAGGGCATCACGGGATGCTATGTGCTGGCAAATCGTGACGACTTTGAGCTCGATTCGCTCGACGCTGCCTATACCGACCTGATGGGTCGCGAGGTGGTCGACGAGCGCTTCGGTTCGCTCGGCACGATCGTCGAGATTATGTCGACGCCCGCTAACGATGTTTGGGTTGTCGAGGGTGATCGGTACGGCGAGGTACTGATTCCCGTGATCGAGCAGGTCGTGCTCGATCTTCCCGACACAGGAACAATTTCCGTCCACGTTATGGACGGCCTGATCGATATGGACAAGTAGGGAGGACAACATGCTGATCGAGACCCTTTCGGTCTTTCCCGAGATGTTTGAGCCCGTCATGTCCACGTCGATTTTGGGCCGCGCCCGCAAGGCCGGCCTTTTTGATTTTAAGGCGTATAACCTGCGCGACTGGACGCACGACCGCCATCGTACCGTCGATGACGAGCCGTACGGCGGCGGGCAGGGCATGCTCATGAAGGTCGAGCCTATCGCAGAGGCCATCGAGGCCATTAGCGCAGAGGGTCCCAAGCCTACTGTGGTGTTCTTTACCCCCTGTGGCGAGCCCTTTACGCAGCATGTGGCCGAGCGCCTGCTCAAAAGTGAGCGCCTGTTGTTTGTGTGCAGTCGCTACGAGGGCGTCGACGAGCGTGCGTATGCGTATGCCGATGAGCGTCTGTCGATCGGCGACTACGTGCTTACGGGCGGCGAGCTGCCTGCCATGGTCGTTGCCGATGCCGTCGTACGCCTCATCCCCGGCGCCTTGGGCGACGAGATGAGCAACGTGGACGAGTCGTTCTCGACCGCCGAGGACGGAGGCCTGCTCGAGTACGCGCAGTACACTCGTCCTGCCGAGTTCAACGGCGAGGGCGTGCCTCCTGTGCTCGTGAGTGGCGATCACGCCAAAGTTGACGCTTGGCGTCGTAAGAACGCCATCGAGCGCACCTGTCGTTGGCGTCCCGATCTGATTGAGACAGCGCGGCTCACGCCCGAGGAGCGTGCTTACGCGCAGGAGATTCTGGACGCTTCGTATTCGCAGAGCGAGGAGTGAGAATGGTTCCATCGCAGCATTCCGCGTTGAGGGGCGCTTTTGAGTGGATCGCGGTCATCGCGATCGCACTGGTCGCCACCTTCTTGATTCGCTCGTTTGTGGTCGAGCCCTTTGTGGTGCCCACCGGCTCCATGGAGTCCACGATCGAGATTGGCGACCAGATCCTGGCACAAAAGGTGAGCCTCGAGCTCGGTCAGCCCGTCAAGCAGGGCGATATCGTGGTGTTTCACAACCCCGATGGCACCTCCGAGCATGATGTTCTTGTCAAGCGTGTTATTGCCACGGCCGGCCAGACGGTCGACCTGCAGGATGGCAAGGTGGTCGTTGACGGCCAAGCGCTCGACGAGGACTATACGACGGGCATGAGCTGGCCACTTTCGGTCCAAGCGCCCGGTGCTCAGGTAAGCTATCCCTACACCGTTCCCGACGGGTGCGTGTGGGTGATGGGCGACAACCGCGAAAACTCTGCCGACTCACGCTACTTTGGTCCCGTCGATCGCTCTGATTTGATCGCTGTGGCGCTTGTGCGCTACTGGCCGCTCAACCGCATCGGCGCTATCGACTAAAAACCGCTATAGTACAGTACCTAACCGTGTAATCGTTTCGACGAGGGGATATTAGAGGCATGAACGCTTCATCGCTTTCCTTCCAAGACATCATCCTGCGCCTCCAGCAGTACTGGGGCGAGCAGGGCTGCGTCATTATGCAGCCCTATGACTCCGAGGTCGGTGCCGGTACCTTCCATACCGCGACCACGCTGCGCTCGCTCGGTCCCGCCGAGTGGCGCACCTGCTATGCGCAGCCCTGCCGCCGTCCCGCCGACGGCCGCTACGGCGAGAACCCCAACCGCATGCAGCACTACTATCAGTTCCAGGTGCTCATCAAGCCTTCTCCGGTTAACGCCCAGGAGCTCTACCTGGGGTCTCTTGCCGCTATCGGTCTGGATCCCAACGACCATGACGTCCGCTTTGTCGAGGATGACTGGGAGAGCCCGACCCTTGGCGCCTGGGGCCTTGGCTGGGAGGTCTGGCTCAATGGCATGGAGGTCACGCAGTTTACGTACTTCCAGCAGGTGGGAGGCATCGAGGTCGACCCCGTGCCCGTTGAGATTACCTACGGCCTGGAGCGTATCGCCATGTACGCCCAGGGCGTCAACTCGGTCTACGACCTGGTGTGGAGCTACCTGCCCGACGGCACGCCCATGACCTACGGCGACGTGTTCCTCGAGAACGAGCGCGAGTTCAGTGCCTATAACTTTGAGGTCGCCAACGTCGAGATGATGCGTCAGAAGTTTGACGACTACGAGGCCGAGTGCCATTCCTGCCTGGAGCGCAAGCTGCCGCTGCCGGCATATGACTGCGTCATGAAGTGCAGCCACGCTTTCAACCTGCTCGATGCTCGCGGCGCCCTGTCCGCGGTCGAGCGTGCCAACTACATCCTGCGCGTCCGCGCCGTCGCCAAGGCGTGCTGCGAGGCCTACATGGCCGAGGTCGCCGGAGTCAACGAGAATGCCGACCAGGAAGGCGAGGTGGCGTAAGCCATGGCAGACGCTAAGGATTTCCTGTTTGAGATCGGTACGGAGGAGATGCCCTCCGCGCCGCTGAACAATGCCGTCAAGCAGCTTGGCTCCATGATTGCCAAGGGTCTCGACGAGGCCGGTCTGGCCCACGGCGAGGTCCGTGTGATCTCGAGCCCGCGCCGCCTGGCTGCGCTCGTGGCTAACGTCGCCACCGCGACCGATGAAGTCCATGAGGTCAAGCGTGGCCCCGCGGCCAACATTGCCTTCGACGCTGACGGTAACGCCACCAAGGCCGCCCAGGGCTTTGCCCGCAAGTGCGGTGTGGCTGCCGAGGACCTGGTCCGTCGCGAGGACACTGACGGTCGCGAGTATGTGTTCGCCGAGAAGAACATTCCCTCCGCACCGGCTACGCCGATTCTGACCGCTCTGTGCGAGAAGACCATCGCCGGCCTGCAGTGGCCCAACTACCGCAGCCAGCGCTGGGGTCACGAGCATGCGACCTTTGTTCGTCCGGTCCGCTGGATCTGCTGCCTTTTGGGCGAGGATGTTGTGCCCGTGTCGTTTGCCGACGTGACGAGCGGCAACACCACGCGCGGTCATCGCGTACTTGGCCCTGGCGACCATGTTGTTGCCAGCCCCGCTGTTTATGAGCAGGTGCTCGAGGACGCCGGCGTGCTTTCTGCCGAGCGTCGTCGCGAGGCCATCCTTGCCGGCATCGCCGAGGTCGAGGCCGCTCGCCCCGGCTGTCATGTCGACACGCCCAAGAAGGTCTTCGAGGAGGTCATTAACCTCTGCGAGTGGCCGACGGTGCTCGTCGGTACCTTCGATGAGGAGTTCCTCAAGGTCCCGCACGAGATCATCTGCGAGTCCATGCTCACCAACCAGCGTTACTTCCCGATCTATGACGGCGAGGGCAAGCTCACGCGTGAGTTCGTGGTCGTCTCCAACAGCAAGCCCGAGAACGCCGAGCGCGTGATCGACGGCAACGAGCGCGTCGTGCGCGCCCGTCTGGACGACGCAAAGTTCTTCTACGAGGAGGACCTGAAGATCTCCCTCGACGAGTTCCGTGAGCGTCTGGCCAAGGTTGCCTTCCAGGAGAAGCTCGGTAGCGTGCTCGCCAAGTCCGAGCGCATTGAGCAACTCGCGCTTGCCATCGCTCGCGAGGCCCATCTGGGCGCCCACCTGGCCGCCGATGCCGCTCGCGCCGCGCACCTGTGCAAGGCCGACTTGGTATCCAACGCCGTCGTCGAGTTCACGAGCCAGCAGGGCGTGATGGGCGGTTACTACGCCACCGCGATGGGGGAGAACGACGAGGTTGCCCACGCCATTCGCGATCATTATCGTCCCCGCTTTGCCGGTGACGAGCTGCCCGAGGGCACCGCTGGCTGCATCGTGGCCTGCGCCGACAAGCTCGATACCATCGCCGGTATCTTTGCCATTGGCGAGCCCCCGACCGGCTCCTCCGACCCCTACGCGCTGCGTCGTGCCGCTATCGGCATCATCAACATCCTGCGCGACCGTCTGCCGATCGACCCCACGTCGCTCATCGACTTCGCCCTCGAGCTCTATAGCGAGCAGGGCATTGAGTTCGACGCCGCCAAGGTCGCCCAGCAGGTTCGCGACTTCTTCCATGGCCGCCTGGTGAGCATGGCCCGCGACGAAAAGATCCCGGCCGATACCGTTGCCGCCGTCTCCGCGGTGCACATCATCGCCCCGTCCGTCTTCTTCGCCCGCTGCGCCGCCCTCGACGAGGCCCGCAAGAACGACGCCGAGACGTTCGACAACCTTGCGACCGCCTATGCCCGCGCCGCACACATCTCCAAGCCCGAGCTGGGTGCGGAGTACGACCGCGGCCTGATGGGCGAGGTCGAGCTCGCGCTTGCCGATGCCTCCGAGGCTGCTCAGACCGCTGTCGATGCCGCCCTTGCTGCCGAGGATTACCCGGCCGCATTTGCCGCCCTTGCCGCCCTGCGCGCGCCCATCGACCGCTTCTTCGATGAGGTCATGGTCATGGACAAGGACGAGCAGCTCCGCGATAATCGCCTTAAGCTGCTCAACCGCTTCGAGGCCGTTTTCTCCGGCATCGCCAACATCGGTGAGCTTGCCCGCAAAAAGTAAGCCAGCCTGCGCATAAGCGCTAAAGGAGCCCCGCATGGATTGCCCGGTCACCGCTCGTCCCACCGTTATCGTTATCTCCGACTCGCTCGGTGATACCGCTTGTGAGGTGGTGCTTGCGGCGTCCGGGCAATTTGATGAAGGGGCTTTTCTTCTCTTGCGCCTGCCCAAGGTGACCTCGGTGGAGCAGGTGGAGTCGTTTGTGGGCCCGCGCGTCGATGCCGACCATCGCGATATTGCCGTGTTCCACACCATTGTCGATCCGGCGCTTCGCGCCCGCGTGCTCGATTACCTGGGCATGCTGCATATTCGTTCGGTCGACCTGATTGGCCCGACGCTTGCCGTGCTGTCGTCGCTCATCGGTGTGCCGCCCAAGGGCGTCGCGGGTGTGATTCACAAGACCGATGACCGCTATTTCCATCGCATCGAGGCCATGGAGTATTTCGTTGAGCACGATGACGGGCGCGGCTGCGACGATCTGTCGGGAGCCGATATCGTGCTGCTGGGCGTATCGCGCACGTCCAAGACGCCGCTGTCGATGTATTTGGCCTATCAGGGCTACAAGGTCGCCAATGTCTCACTGGCGCATGGCATGGAGCCGCCCAAGTCGATTTACGAGGTCGACCCGATGCGCCTGTTCGGCCTGATTTCGACCGTCGATGTGATTTCCGAAATTCGCGATAGCCGCTTGGGCGATGACTACGCTCGTGCCGTTGCCGGCTCCTATGCCGAGCCCGAGAGCGTGCACAGCGAGCTCGAGGAAGCCCGTGCGCTCATGAAGCGCCTAGGCTGCTTTGTGGTGCGTACCGACGGCAAGGCCATCGAAGAAAGCGCTGCCGAGATCATTAGCCACTTGGAGGAAATCCAAGAAGCCCGTGCCCGCCGCGCCGCCCGTCGAGCCTAATAGTAGCAGCATTTTGATAAAGCGATTTAGCAAAAATATCGCATCTGACCTGCACGTTCTTACAGTGGTATCTTCATAATGTAACCACCTTTACCTACCGTTTACCGCCAGTTTTAGCACGTTTACCAAACCGCGCATCCTCTGCTTAAGCCTGCTCAAAACCCGCCGTATAGTTCCCTCACGGCCCGCATCTGGCGGGTCGATTCGTTACCACGGTCGTGCGCGTAAGTGCATGGAAGGGGAAGTATCGTGAGCGATTGCAAGAGGGTTTACCGTTTTGGAACCGACGCCCAGGGCACCTGTGTCACCGAGGGAGACAAGTCCATGAACTTCGTGCTTGGTGGCAAGGGCGCTAACCTTGCCGAGATGAGTCGTATCGGCCTGCCGGTTCCCGGTGGCTTTACCATTACCTGCCAGACCTGTGTCGAGTACTCCGGTGCCGGCAACGTCTGGCCCGAAGACGCACTCGATGAGATCGTTGCTGCCGAGGCGGACCTCGAGGCCCGCTGCGGCAAGAAGCTCGGTGACGCCAACGACCCGCTGCTCGTGTCGGTTCGTTCGGGCGCTCCGTTCTCCATGCCCGGCATGATGGACACGGTCCTCAACTTGGGCCTCAATAACGATTCCGTCCAGGGCCTCATCGCGCAGACGCAGAACCCGCGTTTTGCCTGGGATAGCTACCGCCGCTTTATCCAGATGTTTTCCAATGTCGTCATGGGCGTTGACGCCGACCTGTTCGAGAACGCCCTGACCCAGGCCCGTCTGGTCGCCGGCGTTCGCATCGATTCCGAGCTTTCGGCCGAGGACCTGCAGGAACTCGTCGAGACCTTTAAGGGCATCTTCTCCGAGAACGTCGATGCCTCCCTGTATCCCGAGCTCGAGGTCGCTGACGGCAAGCCCGTTTTCCCGCACGACCCGGAGCTTCAGCTACGCCTTGCAATTCAGGCCGTCTTTGGCAGCTGGATGAACGAGCGTGCCTGCATCTACCGCAAGCAGCATGGCATTTCCGACGACCTCGGCACCGCCGTCAACGTGCAGGCCATGGCCTTTGGCAACAAGGGCGAGACCTCTGCGACAGGCGTCGCCTTTACGCGTAATCCGGCCGACGGCACCAAGGAGTTCTACGGTGACTTTTTGGTTAATGCTCAGGGCGAGGACGTCGTCGCCGGTATCCGCAACACCGAGCCTATCGCCGACCTCAAGACCACCCCGGGCCTCGAGTCCGCAGGTGAGGAGCTCGAGCGCGTGTTCCTGACGCTCGAGGATCATTATCGCGATATGTGCGATATCGAGTTCACCATCGAGCAGGGCAAGCTCTGGATGCTCCAGACCCGCGTGGGCAAGCGCACCGCCACCGCCGCCCTGCGCATCGCTATCGAAATGGTCGAGGAGGGCCTGATCACCCGCGAGGAGGCCGTGAGCCGCATCGATCCCGTGCAGCTCGACCAACTCCTGCACCCGCAGTTTGACGCCTCCAAGAAGTACGAGACGCTGGCCAGCGGTCTGAACGCCAGCCCCGGTGCCGCCGTGGGCGAGGTCGTGTTCTCGAGCGACGACGCCGTCGCGCGCGCCAACGAGGGCCACAAGGTCATTCTGGTTCGCTGGGAGACCAACCCCGATGACCTGAAGGGCATGGTAGCCGCCGAGGGCATCCTGACCAGCCACGGTGGCAAGACGAGCCATGCCGCCGTTATCGCCCGCGGCATGGGTACGCCCTGCGTCTGTGGCGTTGAGCGCTTCCATATCGACGCCGCCGAGAAGGTCGTGCGCATCGAGGGCAGCGACCGCGTGCTGCACGAGGGCGACGTTATCTCCATCGACGGCACCCAGGGTATCGTCGTCGACGGCGCCGTTGACCTGGTCTCCGCCGAGCTCACCGGCGATCTGGACACCATCCTATCCTGGGCCGACGAGATTCGCCTGGACGAGACCGGTGGCCATGCCAACCATGTGCGCGTTAATGCCGACAACCCCGAGGATGCCGCGCTCGCGCTCGAGTTTGGCGCCGAGGCCATCGGCCTGTGCCGCACCGAGCACATGTTCCTGGGCGACCGCAAGAACATCATCCAGAGCTTTATCCTGTCTGACGATGAGGCCGTGAAGCAGCAGGCCCTGGCCGACCTGCTCAAGGTTCAGACCGAGGACTTCCTGGCGATGTTCAAGACCATGTCCGGTCGCGATGTGGTCGTCCGCCTGCTCGATCCGCCGCTTCATGAGTTCCTGGATAATCCTCGCGAGCTCGAGGTCGCCATCACCAAGAAGGAAGCCGCTGGCGCCAGCGAGGAAGAGCTTGCCGTCCTGCGCGCCCGCCTGCGTCGTATCGACGGCATGGTCGAGTCCAACCCGATGCTCGGCCTACGCGGCGTGCGCCTGTCCATCGTCTTTAGCGATCTGCCGCTCATGCAGGTCCGCTCCGTCGCCACGGCTGCCGCTCGCCTCATCAAGGAGGGCGTCGATCCGCGTCCCGAGATTATGGTCCCGCTCGTTTCCATTACGGCCGAGCATGTTCAGACCCGCGAGGTTATCGAGCGCGTGATCGCCGAGGTTTCCGACGAAGAGGGCGTCGAGCTCAATATTCCCGTGGGCACGATGCTCGAGCTGCCGCGCGCCTGCATGGTCGCTGACGAGATCGCCCATCACGCAGACTTCTTCTGCTTTGGCACCAACGACCTCACGCAGACGACCTTCGGTTTCTCGCGTGACGACGCCGAGGCCAAGTTCATCCCGCTGTACATGCATAAGAAGATCTTGAAGGACAATCCCTTCGAGACCATTGACACGGCAGTACTCGAACTGGTGCGCATGGCTGTCGAGAAGGGCCGCGCCACCAACCCTGATATGCACTTTGGCGTGTGCGGCGAGCACGGCGGCGACCCCAAGTCCATCAAGGGCCTGTTTAACGTGGCCGATGTGGACTATGTGTCCTGCTCGCCCTACCGCGTGCCCCTCGCACGCCTGGCTGCCGCCCAGGCCAAGCTCGAGGCCAAGCGTTCCGCCTAACGTTTTGGGTCTAGACGCCTAGCGTAGCCCCCTTCATGCCGCCTGCCTCATTCGTGAGGCGGGCGGTTATCATGTGCGGGTTTTGTCTTTTTGTCTGCGTAAAAAATTGTTCTTGCAGCATAAACCCGCGCGTGTATACTCGAATACGTTTGTTCAACTACGTGCCGGCTAAGGTAGTACGGCACCTCTAGAAGAGTAAGGAATTGCACATGGATTACATTCGCGCAATCGAGCGTCAGCAGATCCGCGAGGACATTCCTCAGGTTCGCGTCGCCGACAACGTCAAGGTTCACTACCGCATTAAGGAAGGCGACCGCGAGCGCATCCAGGTCTTCCAGGGCGACGTCATCCGCATGGCCGGCGCCGGTGCCCGCGAGACCTTCACCGTCCGCAAGATGTCCTTCGGTGTCGGTGTTGAGCGTACCTTCCCGCTTCACAGCCCCAAGATCGCCAAGCTCGAGGTCGTTCGTCATGGTCGCGTCCGTCGCGCCAAGCTGTACTACCTCCGCGACAAGGTGGGCAAGGCTGCTCGCATCCCCGAGAAGCGCTAAGAAGATCGCAGCGTCTGTCCACTCGTTTGGACACAAGGGCCACCTTCGGGTGGCCCTTCTTTTTATTTGATATGCATGCAAGGAGGGCCTGGTATGGCCAACATGACGAGCTCGGTTTCGGCATCGCAGGTTGCCGGTGAGTTGGCGAGCGCTACGTTTGAGGAGATTCCCGCCCTCGTGGAGCATTATCGCGAGGACCCGCGCCAGCAGGTGATCAAGGCTTGTGAACGCGCCCTCAAACGCCATGCCAAAGAGCTTGCCGAGCGCGAGCGCGTCAATGACATGTACGAGCTTATGCATGAACTTGGCGGCGATGGGGTGGTCGTTGGTGTCGACGAGGTGGGTCGCGGATCGGTGGCCGGTCCTTTGACAGTGTGCGCCGTCTGTCTTCCTATGGAGCCGCGCGTCTGGGGTATCAACGATTCCAAAAAGCTCACGCCCGCGCGCCGCGAGTTGCTCTCTGTGAAGATTTCCGAGGTGGCGACGGCGATCGGTTTTTGCCATATCGCGCCGAAGGATATCGATGAGATGGGTATGGCCCGCGCTATCCGTACCGCCGTTGCGGGCGCCGTGGCCGATACGGGACTTGAACCCGACTGCGTCCTCATGGATGGCAACCCCTTGGGCGCCGTTCCCAACGAGCGCGATGTGGTGAAGGGCGATGCCAAGATCGCCTGCATCGCCGCGGCGTCCATCATGGCCAAGGTCACGCGTGACGAGATGATGGTCGAGTACGACGCCGAGTTCCCCGAGTACCATCTGGCCGAGTCGAAGGGCTATGCGAGCCCCGAGCACATCGAGGCCATTCGCAAACATGGACTTTGTCCGCTGCATCGTGTGAGCTTTTGCGGAAACTTTCTGCAGACTGAGCGCCTTTTCTAGGTCAATTGTGGAGACAGGGACCTTAAAGGTTCTATAAACCTGCTGGTAGCGGGCCGTATGCAACTGCATTGCTACGTACGGCCCGTTTTTTGACGGCATTTGGTCAGCTTTTGGTTTGCTTCCGGTACTTACCCGCATGAAAGGTGCCCTCATCATCGGGGCAATGCAGTGTGCGGGAAAGGAGACCCCATGAGTGCCGCAAGCAAAAAGAGCAAGACGCAGCAGCTCAAGGAGCGTTGGGAAAACGGCGAGCTCGACTGCGGGGCGATGACGCCCGAGTTTATCAAGGGGCTCAGTCCCCGCGAGCTGGGCATGCTGGGCGAGCTGATCACCATCGACTACTTTAACGAGCGCGGCTACACCTTGCTGGAGCAGGGTTATCGTTGCACCGAGGGCGAGGCCGATCTGGTGCTGCTCGATGAGCTCGACGATGTCGTTGTGATGGCCGAGGTCAAGACCAGGCGCGTTGCGCTGGATTGCAACACGCGGGTCTTTCCCGAGGAGGCCGTGGACGCCCAAAAGCAACGCCGCTACCGCCGCATCGCAAGTTGCTATCTCATGGAGCATTATCCGCTCAAGGCGATTCGCTTCGATGCCGTGGGTGTCACCATTCGCGGCGGGCATATCGCCGAGATCGAGCATCAGTACAACGCGTTCGATTGGCAGGTGTCGTGATGGCGTTCGAGACGTTTGCCGTTCACGCGGCCTGCATCCGTGGCGTCGAGGCGATTCACGTCACGGTCGAGGTCTCGCTTGCCGGTGGCGTTCCGGGCATTCAGATGCTCGGCATACCGAGTATGGAAGTGATGGAGTCTCGCGGTCGTATTCGCTGCGCGATGCGCTCCGCCGGGTTCGAGATCCCGCGCTCGGGCATTACGGTCAATCTGGCGCCCGGCGATATTCGAAAGACCGGTAGCGGCTTTGATCTGCCCATCGCTATCGCGGTTCTAGCGGCCGATGGTCAGATTCCCCGCGACAACCTCGATCGTTGTCTTATCGCTGGTGAGCTCGGCTTGGACGGTACGGTGCTTCCCGTCAAGGGCGAGGTGGCGTTCCAGCTATTGGCTCGTGATTTGGGGCTGTCCTTTATCGCCGGCAGGTCAGACCAGCATGTGCCACTCGCGGGCGTGGATTGTGGATTCATCGATCATTTGTCTCAGCTTGCTCATGGTATGGGCGATGCCGCGCGGCACTACTTGGATTCCGAGGGTGTCGAGGCGACCTTTGAGCCCGAGCTCGACTATGCAGACGTGCTGGGGCAGGAAGTCGCTAAACGCGGCATGGCGCTTGCGGCGGCAGGAGAACTCGGCTTGCTCATGATCGGGTCTCCGGGATCGGGCAAGACGATGCTCGCACGCCGTATGACCGGCATCCTGCCCGAGCTTTCCGTTGAGGATCAGCAGGAGGCACTGTGCATCCATTCGGTTTTGGGTGAGAACATTGATGGCTTGTTGGCGGGGCACCGCCCCTTCCGCAGTCCCCACCACAGTATTTCGACCGCAGGCCTTATCGGCGGCGGGCGCCCGGTGCACCCGGGTGAGATCAGCCTTGCTCATGGCGGCGTGCTCTTTTTGGACGAGCTTGCCGAGTTTCCCACTGGCGTGCTGCAGACGCTGCGTCAGCCCATCGAGCGCGGCTACGTGAGGATCGTACGCGTCGACGGGGCTTTTACCTTCCCGTCGCGCTTTCAGCTGCTGGCTGCGAGCAATCCCTGCCCCTGCGGCTTTTTGGGCGATCGCGAGGTGCCGTGTCGCTGCTCGGCGGCGATGGTCGAGCGCTATCGGTCTAAACTGCGCGGTCCTTTGGCCGACCGTATCGACATGATGATCGATGTGACCCGTCCCGACCCTCAAGTGATTATCGAGGGTGCGGAGGGCATGTCGTCGGCCGAGTTACGTGACTACGTTGTGCGCGGTCGCGCCTTTCGCGCTTGGCGCGAATCCCGCATGGACGATGCGGATGCCGAGGCCGAGGATGACGAGACTCGGTCCATTGACGGCGTCGTTTCGACCTTTGAGCTCGATGATGCGGCGGAGAAGTGTGTGCTCGGCCTGTCGAAGCGCACGCATCTCACAGGGCGTGGCATCGTGCGCCTTGTTCGCATTGCGCGCACGATCGCAGATGTCGCCGAGAGCGAGCAGGTGACGCAGGACCACGTGCTCGAGGCGGCGATGTACCAGGGAAGGAGGGACCAATGATGGCTGAGGGGACCTTCGAGCTGCATCCAGGTGACGCGTTGTATCCCGAGACCGTTTTGGAGCTTTCTGATGTACCTCAGACGCTCTATGTGCGCGGCAACCCCGAGGCGCTTTCGACGCCCGCGCTCTCCATCATCGGTGCGCGAAAGGCCTCGCCGTATGGTCTTGCCGTGGCAGAGCTTGCGGCGAAGGTGGCGGTTGAGGCGGGAGTGACGGTAGTTTCGGGCGGTGCAGTCGGTTGTGACCAGGCCTCGGGTTGGGCTGCGGTCAACGCCGGCGGCAAACACGTCGTGGTGCTGGGGACGGGCGCCGACGTGGTCTACCCGCGTTCGAGCGCGGGGCTTATTACGCGCACGCTCGATACGGGCGGCGCGGTCGTGTCGATCTCTCCGTGGGGCATGGGTCCGCGCAAGTTTGCCTTTCCGCGTCGCAATCGCGTGATCGCGGCCCTGTCGCAAGCCCTCTTTGTATCCGAGGCGGGTATGCCTTCCGGGACGTTTTCTACAGCCGAGGCTGCTATGGATTTGGGGCGCGAACTTCTTGCCGTGCCGGGGTCGATCCTATCGCCCGAGTCGCGTGGCACGAATTACCTCATTGCGAACGGTGCCTGCTGCATTGTCGACGAGGAGTCCATCGAGATGGCTATCTCTCGCATATACGGCACCCTGCGCTACTCGCGCCCCGATGCTCCCGGCATTGCCGACCTGAATCCAACACAGCAGACCGTGATGCATGCGCTCATCGCCTCTCCGCTCAAGGTCGACGACATCGCGGCGCTCGTCTCACTCGATGCTGTCGGCGTACTCAAACTCTTGGGTTCGCTTGAACTCGAGGGCCTTATCGAGCGCATGATGGATGGAAGGTATGCGCCCTCCAAGTTTGCCCTTCACGCCCAGACGCCCTTCGGTCACAATGGAAAACGTGTCAATTAGAAAGGTGTTTGCAGATGCAGTTCGATCAGGTGACGGTTATCGGTGGCGGTCTGGCGGGTTCGGAATGCGCGATCCAGCTGGCAGACCGCGGGTTTGCCGTAAAGCTGTGCGAGATGCGCCCCCAGGTGAGCTCCCCGGCTCACCATACCGATCACCTGGCAGAGCTCGTCTGCTCCAATTCGTTTAAGTCGACCCGTCCGGATTCCGCGGCTGGTTTGCTGAAGGCCGAGCTTGAGCGCATGGGTTCAGTCCTGCTCGACTGCGCCCATCGCGCTGCTGTTCCCGCTGGTGGCGCCCTGGCGGTCGACCGTGTTACATTCTCCGAGCTCGTCGAGGCTGAGGTTGCCGCCCGCCCCAATATCGAGGTCGTTCACGGCGAGGTCACCCAGATCCCCGAGGGCCACGTGGTCATTGCCGCGGGCCCGCTGTGTTCACCGGCGCTGAGCGAAGAGGTCATGAAGCTCGTCGGTGGCGACGCCCTTGCGTTCTTCGATGCCGCGGCGCCGATCGTCGATGCCTCCACGCTCGATATGGACGTGCTGTTTTCGCAGTCGCGCTACGAGGAGCAGGGGAGCGGCGACTATCTCAACGCTCCGCTCAACAAGGAGGAGTACGAGGCCTTTATCGAGGCGCTCACCACGGCCGACCGCGTGGTGCTCAAGGACTTTGAGGGCGGCGATCTGTTCCAGGCCTGCCAGCCTGCCGAGGAGGTTGCGCGCACCGGCAAGGACGCCATTCGCTTTGGCGCCATGAAGCCCGTCGGCCTCACCGACCCGCGTACCGGACGTCGCCCTTGGGCGGCGATTCAGCTGCGTGCCGAGAACAAGGAGAAGACCGCCTATAACCTGGTGGGCTTCCAGACCAACCTGACCTTTGGCGAGCAGAAGCGCGTCTTCCATATGGTGCCGGGCCTGGAGAACGCTGAGTTCTTCCGCTACGGTGTCATGCACCGCAATACCTTTGTCGACGCCCCGCATGTGCTCGATGGCACCTTTGCCGTGCCCGGTACCGGTGTGCGCCTGGCCGGTCAGATCACCGGCACCGAGGGGTACATGGAAGCCGTGGCGACCGGTCTGCTCGCGGCGCTCAACACCTATGCAGAGGCTATCGGCGCCGATTCCGTCGAGTTGCCCCGCGTGGGCGCCCTGGGTGCGCTTGTGGGCTATGCGACCGATCCTGCCACCGTGGGCTATCAGCCCATGCATGTCAACTTTGGCCTGGTGCCGCCGCTCGAGGACGGTAAGCGCCGCAGCAAGCGCGACCGCTATCAGGCCTATGCGGACCGTGCGCTCGAGGCCCTCGATGCCTACTTGGCCACGCGTTCCGACTTGTTTGGAGGCGACCGGTCATAGCCTTTGACCTGTACGACACCGTCGACTCTTTTATCGCCTATATCGCACGCGTTGAGGGGCTTTCTCCCAACACGGTGACGGCCTATGGCTCGAGACTGGAGCGCTTTGCTGCCTGGTGCGAGCGCGAGGATATTGATGCTTTCGCTGCCGACGTGCGCACCATTCGTCGCTATCTTGCTGAGCTTTCGCGTGAGCAGGTGGCTCCCCGAACGCTTGCGGCGCACCTGTCGGCTATCCGATCTCTCTATCGCTGGATGGCTGCCGAGGGGATTGTCGAGGGCGATGCGGTCTCGGCGATCGCGTCGCCCAAGCTGCCGCGTGACCTGCCGGGCGTCCTTACGACCCAGCAGGTCGAGGCGCTGCTCAAGACGCCTGATACCTCAACACCCGCGGGACTGCGCGATGCGGCGATGCTCGAGTTGCTCTATGCCTCGGGTGCCCGCATCTCAGAGCTTGCGGCGCTCAATGTGGAATCCATCTCATGGTCCGAGCGCACGCTGCGCCTGTGGGGCAAGGGGAGCAAGGAGCGTATCGTCCCTCTGTATCGTCGTGCGCTCGATGTGACACGTCTCTATATTGAAGAGGGGAGGCCGGAGTTGCTCGCTCGGGCAAAGCGCCGCGACCTCGCTACCGGGCCGCATCCGCTGCTTATATCGGCGCGCGGCAATCGCATGAGCGCCGCGATGCTTCGGCGGCGGTTCCATACGCTGGCGACGCTCGCCGGCATTCCGGCTGACATCGCCCCGCATGCGATGCGCCATACCTTTGCGACCGACTTGCTCGAGGGCGGTGCGGACCTGCGCTCGGTTCAAGAGCTGCTAGGTCATGCGAGCCTGTCCACGACGCAGATCTACACGCATCTCACACCCGATCGGCTTAAACGTGCCGTGGCTCAAGCCCATCCCCGCGGCGAATAGTGGCTGGGACGTCCCGCGCCGCACTCAGGTGTGTGGTTTTGATTGCGGGTTGGCAGGAAGAGGCATTCCTGCTATCATTCATCGGGTTGCTTCACGGCAACATGTTTTTATCACGCACGCGCGGCTACTTCATACCGTGGTGCCCGGGCTTTGGTAGCACATGTCCGGGTTGGTTTTGGAGGATGACCCCGCGCGGAGGCAAACCACAGGAGGTTTAACATGGCTACCAAGATTAATATCCGCACCCTGCTCGAGGCCGGCTGTCACTTCGGTCACCAGACCCGTCGCTGGAACCCCAAGATGAAGCCGTTCATCTTCGGTGAGCGCAACGGCATCTACATCCTCGACCTCAAGCAGACCATCCTCGACGCCGACCAGGCCTACACCTTCGTCAAGAACGTCGCCAAGGGTGGCAACGTGCTATTCGTCGGCACCAAGAAGCAGGCTCAGGAGGCCGTCAAGAACGCTGCTGAGCGCGCCAACATGCCTTACATCAACCAGCGTTGGCTCGGCGGTATGCTGACCAACTTCGTCACCATCCGCTCCCGCATCAACCGCATGGAGGAGCTCGAGGCCATGGTCGAGGACGGCCGCATGGCAGTGCTCCCCAAGAAGGAGCAGGCTGTTCTCGGCAAGGAGCTCACCAAGCTCCAGACCAACCTCGGTGGCGCCCGCGACATGAAGGGTCTGCCCCAGGCTCTCTTCGTCATCGACACCAAGCGCGAGGAGAACGCCATCAAGGAGGCTCAGCGCCTGAACATCCCCGTCGTCGCCCTGATCGACACCAACTCCGATCCCGACGAGGTCGAGTACGGCATCCCCTGCAACGATGACGCTATCTCCGCTGTCACCCTTATGTGCGAGCTCATGGCTGACGCCTGCCTCGCTGGCTCCGGCAAGGAGCAGGTCTCCGAGGCCGAGATGGCCGCTGAGCCCAAGGCCGAGTAAATCAGTCTTAGTTAATTCTTTTTCATCTCTTTGAAAGGAACCACAATGGCCCAGATTACCGCCGCTATGGTCAAGCAGCTCCGCGAGATGACCGACTCCCCGATGATGGAGTGCAAGAAGGCTCTCGTCGAGGCTGACGGCGACATGGACGCCGCTGTCGACGTTCTGCGTAAGAACGGCCTTGCCAAGGCTGCCAAGAAGGCTGGCCGTGAGACCAACGAGGGCGCTGTCGCCGCGTTCGTCTCCGAGGATGGCAAGACCGGCGCTCTGCTCGAGCTCTCCTGCGAGACTGAC
The DNA here is from genome assembly GCA_965149855.1 of uncultured Collinsella sp. GTDB lineage: Bacteria > Actinomycetota > Coriobacteriia > Coriobacteriales > Coriobacteriaceae > Collinsella. The sequence goes on along the minus strand of CBCTTO010000003.1, from coordinate 28,512 downwards.
TTCGTTGGCTCTAACGCCAAGTTCACCGGCTTTGCTTCCAAGGTCGCTGAGGTTGTCGCTACCACCGAGCCTGCTGACGTCGACGCTCTGCTCGAGAAGCCGATGGGCGAGGAGACCGTTTCCTCCGAGCTCACCGAGATGATTCACATCATGGGCGAGAACATGAAGATCTCCCGCTTCGCTGCCCGTAAGGCCGAGAACGGCGCGCTCGCTTCTTACATCCACATGGGTGGTAAGATCGGCGTCCTCGTCGAGTTCGCCTTCGAGAAGGCTGAGACCGCTCAGGCTGAATCCTTCAAGACCTTCGCTCACGACGTTGCCCTTCAGGTTGCCGCTGTCGCCCCGATCTGCGCTACCCGCGATCAGGTTCCGGCCGAGACCGTCGAGCACGAGAAGCAGATCTACATGGCTCAGGCTGCCGAGTCCGGCAAGCCCGAGGCCATTCAGGAGAAGATGGCTGTCGGCCGTCTGGAGAAGTTCTACAAGCAGTCCGTGCTCACCGAGCAGGAGTTCATCAAGGACAGCTCCCTCACCATCAAGAAGTACGCAGAGCAGGTCTCCAAGGAGCTCGGCGACACCATTACCGTCGTTGCCTTTGACCGTCTGGTCCGTGGCGAGTAAATAAGCTCTTGTAGCTGGTAATGAGCAGGCTGTGGGTTTTACTCACAGCCTGCTTTTTCATGGCTCTTCTTAGAGCCTTTGATAGAATGTTGAGAGTTCAATCTAAAGGAGGATCGCTTTGTCCGACATCCGATATAAACGCGTGCTTCTTAAGCTTTCCGGCGAAGCGCTGATGGGCGACGGCCAATATGGCATCGACCCCAAGGTTACCGACCATCTTGCCAAGCAGGTCAAGGAGCTGCTCGCCGTTGGCCATGAGGTCGGCGTCGTTGTCGGCGGCGGCAATATTTTCCGCGGCATGGCCGGCGCTGCCGGTGGCATGGAGCGTGCTCAGGCCGACTACATGGGCATGCTGGCAACCGTTATGAACGCGCTCGCCCTGCAGGATGCCTTCGAGCATAACGATGTTCCCTGCCGCGTGATGAGCGCTATCCAGATGAACGAGATCTGCGAGCCCTATATTCGCCGTCGCGCCATCAACCACCTTTCCAAGGGCAACGTCGTTATTTTTGCCGCCGGTTCGGGCAATCCGTACTTTACGACCGACACCGCCGCGGCTCTTCGTGCGTGCGAGATCGGCGCCGAGATTCTGATTAAAGCCACCAAGGTTGACGGCATCTACGACAAGGATCCCGTCAAGTGCGCCGATGCCGTCCGTTTTGACAAGATTACCTATCACGAGGTTCTCGTCCGCGGTCTGCAGGTTATGGATTCCACGGCTACGGCACTGTGCCAGGATAACCGTATGCCGATTTTGGTCCTCAACATCGATGGCGAGGACACCGTCAAGCGCGCGCTTTCGGGTGAGCCCGTCGGCACGCTCGTCTATCAGGAGGATTAAGCATGGCAGATAACATCACCGCCCATATGGACAAGTCGCTCGAGTCCCTCAAGCATAACTTCTCCAAGGTCCGTACCGGCCGCGCCAATGCCAACATTCTGTCCGACATCACCGTCGATTATTACGGTGTTCCCACGCCGGTCACGCAGGTTGCCGCCGTCAAGACCCCCGAGGCCCACATGCTGCTCATCGAGCCGTGGGACAAGGCACTCATCAATGCTATCGTCAAGGCCATCGGCGCTTCCGATCTGGGTATTACCCCCAACTCCGATGGCACCGTCGTTCGTCTTCCGTTCCCGGCTCCCACTGAGGAGCGCCGTCGCGAGCTCGTCAAGGAGTGCCGCGAGTACGCCGAGCAGGCCAAGGTGTCTATCCGTAACATCCGTCGCGACTTCAACAACAAGCTCGAGCGCGATGAGGAGCTCACCGAGGACGATGTCCGTCGCGAGCAGGCCAAGGTCCAGAAGCACACCGATGAGTATGTCGCCAAGGTCGAGGAGCTTCTGAAGGAAAAAGAAGCCGAGGTCATGGAGATCTAAGGTGCAATACGACGAGCATAAACTGGTCGAGTACTTTGCCGACGCCCCTGCGGGCGTCGGTTTTTCCGACCTTGACCTCAATAACATTCCGCACCATATCTCGTGCATCATGGACGGCAACGGTCGCTGGGCCACGTCGCGCGGTCTTGCGCGCACTGAGGGCCACAAGGCGGGTATCGTCTCCCTTCGTGAGATTATTACCGCCTGCGTGCGTCTGGGCGTCGACGTGCTTTCTGCCTATGCGTTTTCGACCGAAAACTGGAATCGCCCTCAGCACGAAGTCAACGTTCTGATGCACCTGTTTGCCAAGACGTTCATCGACGAGCTGCCGCTTCTGAAGCGCGAAAACGTGCGCGTTGTCTTTTTGGGTGACATTTCCGCGCTGCCCAAGAAGACCCGCGACGTTTTTGAACGCGGTCTTGCTGAGTGCGCCGATCACACCGGCATGACGCTGGCGCTTGCCGTCAACTACGGCGCGCGTGCCGAGATTACCCGCGCTGTCCGTCAGATCGCACTCGACGCTGCCGCCGGTAAGATCGATCCTGCCGCAATTGATGACGACATGGTGGCTTCCCACCTCTATACCGCCGGCCTTCCCGATCCTGAGCTTGTGATTCGCACTTCTGGTGAGCTGCGCCTTTCGAACTATCTGCTGTGGCAGGTGGCTTATTCCGAATTCTACGTCACCGATACCTATTGGCCCGACTTTGATCGTTGGGGCCTTGTCGACGCCATTTTGGCCTATCAGGGCCGTGACCGTAGGTTTGGTGGTCTGAGCAAGACCGAGGAGGCTTAATCGTGTCCGATCGTCCCAAGGCAACTGCTCCCAAGACATCTGAGCGCAAGGCTGTCGCTGCGGGAGCGCCCGCAGCGAAGAATGGCACCGGTTCGTGGCTTGCGGGCTTTATCACCCGTGCCGCCGCCGGTATCGTTTACGCCGTTGTCTTTATCCTGTGCCTGGTTTTGGGTATCGTGCCCACGGCCATCTTTGTTTCTGTCATGAGCGGTCTGTGCTGCTATGAGTTTTTCCGTATGACGAGGCTCGATGGCAAGATGGCTAACGAGCGCATGGGTATCGCTGCCGCCGTACTCTTTCCGCTGTCGGCGTTGGGCGATTCGATGTTGCTGAATGCCCTGCTTTTTGCCCTGATGCTCGCTGTGGGCATTTGGTATGTCTGGTCGCCGCGTACCCGCATCTCTGATGTGGCCGTGACGCTCATGGGTCCCATCTACACTGGCTTTATGCTGTCGGCTATCGTGCTGCTGCGCGATGCCGTGCCCGGTTTTGCCGGCGCCTTGCTTTCGGTGGGCGTTTGCGCGTCCCTTTGGGTCTCCGATTCGTTTGCCTACATCGTGGGCAGCCGTATCGGCAAGCACAAGATGGTTCCCAAGATCTCTCCTAAAAAGAGCTGGGAGGGATTTGTCGGCGGCATTCTGGGCTCGGTTTTGATTTGGCTCATCCTGTGGGCGACGCACTTCTACAAACTCAGCCTGCCCTATGCGCTGCTGTGCGGCTTGGTCGTGTCCATCCTGGGCGTTATCGGCGACCTCATTGAGTCGCGCATCAAGCGTGGCGTGGGCGTCAAGGATTCCGGCAACCTTATCCCGGGCCATGGCGGCATGCTCGACCGTAGCGACTCGCTTATCTTTGGCTGCATTACCGCGCAGCTGCTTTTGATGATCGGGGGCGTGCTGTAATGTCATTCCAGACGACGTATGGCTCCGATGGACGCCTTCGTGTTGCCATCCTGGGTTGTACGGGCTCTATCGGCACGCAGGCACTCGACGTGTGCCGTCAGCATGCCGATCGACTGCAGGTAACGGCGCTGTCCGTCAATTCCAGCACCTCGGAGCTCGTTGCCGCCGCCCGCGAGTTCTCGGTTCCGGCCGTTGCCGTGGCCGACTCCGCCCACGGTGCGGACGCCGTGCTGCAGGAGCTGCCCGAGGGCACGGAGCTCGGTGTTGGTGCGCAGGCGGTTTGTGAGCTCGCACGTCGCGATGATGTCGACTGTGTGCTTGTTGCCATTGTGGGCGCTGCCGGGCTCGAAGCGAGCCATGCGGCCTTGACCTCGAATAAGCGTCTTGCCCTTGCCAACAAGGAGTCCCTCGTCGTCGGTGGCGACTTGCTTATGCCGTTGGCGCAACCGGGCCAGCTTATTCCAGTTGACTCTGAGCACTCCGCCATCTACCAGTGCTATCTGGGGGAGAACCCACGCGAGGCTCATTGTATTTGGCTCACCTGCTCGGGCGGTCCGTTCTTTGGCCGCACGCGCGACGAGCTCAATCGCGTGACGCGTGCCGATGCCCTCGCACATCCCACGTGGGCCATGGGTGCCAAGATCACCATCGACTCCGCCACCCTCATGAACAAGGGTCTGGAGCGCATTGAGGCCATGCATCTGTTTAACTGCGACCTCGATTTCATTAACGTGGTCGTGCAACGTCAGTCCAAGATTCACTCTATGGTCGAGTTTGCCGACGGCTCCGTGATGGCGCATCTCGGTGCTTCCGACATGCGTATTCCCATCCAGTTCGCGTTCTCGTATCCCGAGCGTTGGGATACCCCGGCGCCTCGTATCGATTTCCGCGAGCTGGGACAGCTCACGTTTGATGCTGCCGACATGGATACCTTCCGCTGTCTGGCACTGGCCGAGCGTGCCGGCAAGACGGGTGGCACCATGCCGTGCGTGCTCAATGCCGCCAACGAGGTCGCCGTCGATGCCTTCCTGCACGATGGCTGCAGCTTTACCGATATCGATCGCATTGTGGAATCCTGCATGGATGCCCACGATATGCAGGCGGTCGATTCGTTTGAGCAGCTTCGCGACATCGATGCGTGGGCGCGTGAAAAAGCTGCGCAGGCGCTCGCCGCAACCCGTTCCTAACCCATAAGGATTGCTTTTTCGTTTTATGGATACTGTTCTGAGCGTTCTTTCATCGGTCTTTTGGGGCCTGCTGATGCTTTCCGTCCTCGTGTTTTTGCACGAGGGCGGCCACTTTTTGGCGGCGCGTGCCTGCGGCGTCCGTGTGACCGAGTTCTTTTTGGGCCTGCCGTGCCGCTTTGACATCCATTACACGTCGCGTCGCATTGGAACCAAGTTTGGCGTGACCCCGCTGCTGCTGGGTGGCTACGCTGCCATCTGCGGTATGGATCCGACCGATGTCTCGTGCGCCGATCGCGTGCTCGCGGCTATCTACCGTCATGGTCGCGTGACCGTGGCCGACCTTGCTGTCGAGCTCGAGCTTTCCGAGGAGGATGTGCTCGAGGCATGCGCCTTGCTCTTGGGTTGGGGCTCTATCGCGCCTTGGTATGAGGAAGGGGAGAAGCCCTCGCCGAGCTACTATCCCACCAAGTATCAGACGCTGCCACGAGATGCGGCGGGTTACACCACCTTTGACGGCCGCCGTTTCGATCGAGAGCATGCGACTACCGAGGGCGATGTGTGGGAGCTGCCGTGCGGCGAGGCCGAGTTCCTTGCACAAGAGCGTTCGCACACCTATCTTGGCCAGGGCTTTCTCAAGCGCGCCTTTATGCTGCTCGCGGGCATTCTCGTCAATATCCTGACGGGCTTTTTGCTGCTTATGAGCATCTACTCTATTGCGGGTGTCACCGTGCCGATGGATACCAACGTGATCGGTCAGGTTGACGAGGGGTCTATTGCCGCCAAGGCGGGTATCGAGGGCGGCGACGCGATCCTTTCGGTTGACGGAGTATCGTGCTCTACCTGGATGGACGTTTACGATGCCATCGGTAAGGCTGCCGGTAAGGACGATATCGCCATCGAGTACGAGCGTGACGGCAAGCAGCATTCGACCGCGGTTGCGCTCAAAGAGGACGAGCGCCTAGGTGTGTATGCCTCTACGCAGGTGGTCCGTTTAGACCCCATCACGTCGGCTCGACTTTCGTTCTCCTATGTCGTGCAGACAGCGGAGGGCGTGATGCGCCTGCTCCAGCCGCAGCATACGATGGAGATTCTCGATCAGTCTTCTTCGATCGTGGGCATTAGCGTTATGTCCTCACAGGCTGCTGCTGCCGGCCCTGCCACGTTCCTTTCGTTTGCCGCCCTCATTTCGTTCTCGCTTGGCTTTATGAACCTGCTGCCCATCCCACCACTCGATGGCGGCAAGCTGGTCATCGAGATCATTCAAAAGATTGCTGGCCGCGAGCTTCCGCTCAAGGTCCAGACGATTGTGAGCTATGTGGGCATCGCGCTCTTTGTGCTGCTGTTTGTCTATATGCTTCGTTCCGACATCCTTCGATTTATTCTGTAGGGGAGTGTTTGGATTGTCTTTATCCCATCCTTTGCCTCGCGAGTTGACGTGCCCCGTGCATGTGGGCGGCGTGCAGATCGGTGGCGGCGCTCCGGTCGTGGTTCAGTCCATGACCTGCACCGATACCGCTGATGCCCAGGCAACGCTTGCGCAAGTGTGCGCGTTGGCGCAGGCTGGCTGCGATATCGTGCGCGTGAGCGTGCCCACCGAGGCCGCGCTTGAGGGTTTTCGCACCATCTGTGCCGAGTCTCCGGTGCCGATCGTTGCCGATATTCACTTTAACCATAAACTCGCCATCGGCGCCGTCGAGGCTGGTGCCGCCAAGCTTCGCATCAATCCCGGCAATATCGGCGATTGGGCCAAGGTTGACGCGGTGATTGATGCTGCGGGTGCCGCTGGGTGCGCGATTCGCATTGGCGTGAACGCGGGCTCGCTTGAGCAGGATATCGCCGAGCGCGATGACCTCACGCAGCCCGAAAAGCTCGTGATGTCTAGCGAGCGCTTTGTGCGGCACTTTGAGGATCGTGGGTTTACCAACATTGTGCTTTCCGCCAAGGCCCATAGCGTACAGACGACGCTCGATACCTATCGAGCCCTGTCGCGTGAGATTCCACACGTTCCGCTTCATCTGGGCGTTACGGAGGCCGGTACCAAGCTCCAGGGCACCATCAAGAGCTCTGTAGGCTTGGGTATCTTGCTTTCCGAAGGCATTGGCGACACCATGCGTGTGTCGCTCACAGCTGATCCGGTTGAGGAGCCGCCGGTTGTCTGGGGTATTCTGCAGTCGTTGGGCCTGCGTCGCCGTGGCCCCGAGATTGTCTCGTGCCCCACGTGCGCCCGCTGCCAGGTTAACCTTATTCCCATTGCCGAGGAGGTTACCGAGCGGCTTAAGAACTACTCCGCGTCGCTTTCGATCGCTGTGATGGGATGTGCCGTTAATGGCCCCGGCGAGGCTTCTGATGCCGATCTGGGCGTTGCTTGCGGACGTGGTCAGGCCTTGCTCTTTTCGCATGGCCAGATCATTGGTAAAGTAGCTGAGGACCAAATTGTCGACGCGCTTATGGCAGAGGTCGACAAACTTATTGAGGAGAAATAAATGACTCGAGCAATGTATATGTCTAAGCTCTATGCGCCGACGCTTAAAGAGGATCCGGCGGACGCTGAGCTCGCCAGCCACCGCCTGCTGCTCCGTGCCGGCATGATCCGCAAGGAGGCCGCCGGTCTGTATTCTTATCTGCCGCTCGCATGGCGCTCGATCCGCAAGATCGAGAACATCGTGCGCGACGAGATGGATGCTGCCGGCGCCCAGGAGCTTATGATGCCTATCATGGTCGATGCCGAGCTGTGGCGTGAGTCCGGCCGTATCGATGCCTATGGCAAGGAGCTTGTGCGCTTTGACGACCGTCATGGTCGCGAGTTCGTCCTGGGCCCCACGCACGAGGAGACCGTCACGGCCCTGGTGCGCAACGAGCTGCGCTCCTACAAACAGCTGCCCGTCAACCTGTACCACATCCAGGATAAGTTCCGCGACGAGTTCCGTCCCCGCTTTGGCCTGATGCGCGGCCGTGAGTTCATCATGAAGGACGCCTACAGCTTCTCTGCCACGCAGGAGAGTCTGCAGGAGGAGTACGACAAGATGAAGCAGGCCTACGCCAACATCTGTGAGCGCTGCTACATCAAGGCCCTGCCCGTTGTCGCCGACTCCGGCGAGATCGGTGGCGATACCTCCGTCGAGTACATGGCTTTGGCCGACGCCGGCGAGGCTTCGCTCGTCTACTGCGATGATTGCGGCTTCGCCGCCGACGATGAGGCTGCAAGCACCAAGGTCATCGTGACCGAGGGTCCTGGCGACGGTACGCTTACCAAGGTCGAGACTCCGGGCATGGGCACCATCGAGGCTGTTGCTAAGTTCTTTGGGTTCCCCGAGAACGGCACGCGAAAGTCGCTGGCGCTCATCGACGCCGAGGGCAAGCCGGTCGTGGCCATTGTCCCGGGCGACCACGAGCTCAACGATTGCAAGGCCGAGCATGTCTTTGGCAAGGGCTATCGCATGATGACCGACGAGGAGCTCCAGACCTACGGTCTGCATAAGGGCTTTATCGGACCGGTTAACTTGCCCGAGGGCATCCGCCTGGTGTGCGACGAGAGCCTGCGTGAGTCCAAGCAGTGGGCCTGCGGCGCCAACGAGGTCGACTATCACTTTACCGGTGCCTGCCCCGAGCGTGACTTTACCGTCGACGAGTGGGCCGACCTGGTCACCGTCGTGGCCGGCGATCCTTGCCCACACTGCGGCAAGCCCCTCTCCGCTGCTCGCGGTATCGAGGTCTCCCAGGTCTTCCAGCTGGGCACCAAGTATTCCGAGGCCATGGGTGCCACCTTTATGGATGAGGACGGCAAGGAGAAGCCGCTTATCATGGGTTGCTACGGCGTTGGTGTGTCCCGCTCGCTTGCTGCCGTCGTGGAGCAGCACAACGACGAGCACGGCATCGTCTGGCCGGTCTCCGTTGCCCCGTACGAGGTCGCGGTGATTCCGCTCGATCCCAAGAAGGAAGAGTGCGCTACCGTCTGCGAGCAGATCGTTGATGGCCTGTGTGCCGAGGGTATCGAGGTCGTCGTCGACGATCGCGATGAGCGTCCGGGCTTTAAGTTTGCCGATAACGACCTCATGGGCTTCCCGTATCAGGTGGTTTTGGGCAAGCGCGGCCTTAAGAATGGCACCGTTGAGCTCAAGGATCGTTCCACGGGCGAGCGCGAGGACGTGGCGATCGACGAGGTCGTCGCCAAGGTTGCCGAGCTTGTTAAGGCGGCTCGCCGTTAATCGACGATTTCGCTTGTAGTTCGATATACGGGACGGCCCCGCATTTCTCCAGATAGGGGAGATGCGGGGCCGTCATTTTACCTTGCCTGCGTGCTCAATCGCTAAAAGGAAAACCCCACAGCCCATATGAGCTGCGGGGTTTTCTTGTGCCTCCGATGCGAAATAAATCGCTCAGATATTACTGATAATCGACGACGTCGATCCAGTTCTTAAGGAACTCATCGTTCACGTTGCGCTTACGAGCGAGCTCGGAAGCGGCGACGATGCTCGTCCACTGACGCACGACCTGCATGGGCATGTCGGCACGGTCGCAGTAGAGCTCCAGGTAGGCCTCGGCCTGGTCCTTGCTGTTGAGGGCAAAGAGCAGGTAGGTGGTGGCAACGTCGGCAGCAGGGGAGCCCTGGGTGGCGTGTGCCCAGTCGCACACATAGAGCTGGCCGTCGTCGCCGACGATGACGTTGGAGGGGTTGAAGTCGCCGTGGCAGACCTTGAACTCCTTGGTCATGCCGTCCAGACGCTCCTGAAGGTTGTAGCGCGTGGTGGCATTGAGCTGATCAAGGCTGTCGATCATGCGGGCGTACTTGTCGCGCTGACGGTTGAGCAGCGGGGAGGTGTAGCCGTGGATCTCGATCTGGAGGTCGACGAACATCTCGAGGTACTCACCAAAGCGCTGGGGCTCGGCAGTCATCTTCTCGGCAAGGGTGGTGCCCGGAACCTTCTCGGTCACGAGCGCCCAGCCGTTGGCGTTCTCGAGCTGGGAAACCTCGAGCGCCTTGGGGCTGCGGATGCCGCACTCATTGATGCGGGCAAGATTCAAAGCCTCGTTGAACACGTCGGAGACAGGCTTGGTCTCGTTAAAGACCTTGACAATCTTGTCGCCCAGGTCGTAAACGACCTTGTTGCCACGGCGGACGAGCTCGGTCTTGGAATCGGGTAGCAGCATGGTTGCATCCTTTCAACGATGCGATAGAAGCGACGGCGGGGGTGTGTGAAGCACCCGTGCACCCCCGCCGTTAAAAACCGTGCTAAAACTAGCAGACGGCGTAATCCTGGGGCTCGCGGCCGTAGTAGGCGTCCAGGTAGAGCTCCTTGATCTCGCTCATGAGCGGGTAGCGCGGGTTGGCGCCGGTGCACTGGTCGTTGAAAGCCTGCTCGGTCATTTCGTCGAGGGTGTCGAGGAAGTACTGCTCGTCAACACCGTAGTCGGCGATGGTCTTCTTGACGCCGATGAAGTCCTTGAGCTCTTCGAGCTTCGTGATGAAGTTCTCGAAGACCTCCTTGTCGTCCTTGCCCTCGATGCCGCAGTACTTGGCCATCTCGGCGTAGTTGTGCAGCGCGTTGGGGTAAGGATACTGGGAGAAGGTACCCATCTTGACGGGAGCCTCGGCGGCGTTGTAGCGCATAACGCGGGTCAGGATGACAGCGTTTGCGAGGCCGTGGGGCAGGTGATGGAAAGCGCCGAGCTTGTGGGCCATGGAGTGGTTGAGGCCCAGGAAGGCGTTGGCGAAGGCCATACCGGCCATGCAGGAGGCGTTGTGCATCTCCTCGCGGGCGTGCGGGTCCTTGGCGCCGTTCGTGAAGCTGGAGGGCAGGTTCTCGAAGACGAGCTTGGCAGCGCGCTCGGAGAGGCCCTTGGTGTAGTCGGAAGCCATGATGGAGACGTAGGACTCGATGGCGTGGGTCATGACGTCGATGCCGGAGGCAGCGGTCAGGCCGCGCGGGGCGGTCATGCAGTTGTCGGCGTCGACGATAGCCATGTTGGGGAGCAGCGCGTAGTCGGCGAGCGGCCACTTGATGCCGGTCTCCTTGTCGGTGATGATGGCGAACGGCGTGCACTCGGAGCCGGTACCCGAAGAGGTCGGGACGGCGACGAAGTAGGCCTTCTTGCCCATCTCGGGGAAGGTGAAGATACGCTTGCGGATGTCCATGAAGTCCATGGCCATGTCCTCAAACTTGCACTCGGGGTGCTCGTACATCATCCACATGATCTTGCCGGCGTCCATAGCGGAGCCACCGCCGACGGCGATGATGACGTCCGGCTCAAAGAGAGCCATCTGCTTGGCGCCGCGACATGCGCACTGCAGCGACGGATCGGGCTCGACGTCGTAGAAGCAGTCGTGGGCGATGCCCATCTCGTCGAGCTTGGCCTCGATGGCGCGGGTGTTGCCATTCTTGAAGAGGAACTGGTCGGTGACGATGAAGGCACGCTTCTTGCCCATGACGTTGCCCAGCTCGTCGAGGGCGACGGGCGTGGAACCCTTCTTGAAGTAGACCTTCTCGGGAGCGCGGAACCACAGCATGTTCTCACGGCGCTCGGCCACAGTCTTAACGTTGATCAAGTGCTTCACCCCAACGTTCTCGGAGACGGAGTTGCCGCCCCAGGAGCCGCAGCCCAGGGTCAGAGACGGCTTCATGCCAAAGTTGTACAGGTCACCGATGCCGCCGTGCGAGGACGGGGTGTTGATGACGATACGGCAGGCCTTCATGACGTGCTCGAACAGGCTGATCTTCTCGGCCTGGGCGGGGTGCACGTACAGAGAGGCGGTGTGGCCCGGGCCACCGGCGAGCACCAGGTGCTCGGCCTTGTCGACGGCCTCCTGGAAGTCCTTGGCGTGGTACATGGCCAGGACCGGGGAGAGCTTCTCGTGGGAGAACTCCTCCTTGGCGGGGTCGGTGGAGGTGACCTCGGCGATCAGGATCTTAGTCTTGGCGGGAACCTCGATGCCGGCGAGCTCGGCGATCTTGGCAGCGGCCATGCCGGGGATGCGGTGATCGAGAGCGCCGTTCTTGAACATGGCGGCACGCAGGGCCTCCATCTCGGCACCCTGCTTGACGAAGTAGCAGCCGCGCTTCTGGAACTCGGCCTTAACCTGGTCATAGATGGTGTCGATGACAGTCACGGACTGCTCGGAAGCGCAGATCATGCCGTTGTCGAAGGTCTTGGAGTGGATGATGGAGTTGACGGCGAGCAGCACGTCGGCGGTGTCGTCGATGACGACCGGGGTGTTACCGGCGCCAACGCCCAGGGCGGGCTTGCCCGAGGAGTAAGCGGCCTTGACCATGCCCGGGCCACCGGTGGCGAGGATGATGTCGACGTCGCGCATGACCATGTTGGTCAGCTCGATGGAGGGGACATCGACCCAGCCGATGATGCCCTCGGGGGCGCCGGCCTTGACGGCGGCGTCAAGCACGAGCTTGGCGGCGGCGATGGTGCACTTGGCGGCAGCCGGGTGCGGGGAGATGATGATGGCGTTGCGGGTCTTCAGGCAGATCAGCGTCTTGAAGATCGCGGTGGAGGTGGGGTTGGTCGTCGGGATGACGGCGCCCACGATGCCGATAGGCTCGGCGATCTTGGTGATGCCGTAAGCCTCGTCGCGCTCCAGGACACCACAGGTCTTGGTGTTCTTGTAAGCGTTATAGATGTACTCTGCGGCGTAGTGGTTCTTGATGACCTTGTCCTCAAGAACGCCGCGGCCGGTCTCCTCGATGGCCATCTTCGCCAACGGGATACGAGCCTTGTTGGCGGCCATGGCGGCCTCATAGAAGATCTTGTCGACCTGCTCCTGCGTGTACGTAGCAAAAAGCGCCTGGGCCTCTCGCATCTGAGCGAGCTTAGCCTCAAGCGCCTCTACGTTGTCCACAATTGCGGGAGTAGTGTTTTCCGGTGACTTTTTCACCATTTGTGTCTCCTTGCGATCGGAGATTTACCCTACGTCTTGCATGATAGCAAGAAATTATTCGGTGAACGGTAAGATTCCCGTAAAAGGCACACTAAAACGCTTCAACCAAATGAACCGTTTCAACTAAATTATGCTACTTAGCGTAGGAAAGATCGGATGCTTTGCGCCTTGTAGGTGCCCTGAAGCCGTATTGGCCAGCATTTGGTTCCAGAGGGTTTTTGGCTTAAAGGCGTCGGGTTATCGAGAACGACTTTTGCATATTCATATGTTAGTAGTTGTCGTCTTACGATCAGTTGGTAGTCAATAAACCAAAAAGGCGCCCTCCGTAGGGGAGGGCGCCTTTGGTAAGTTCTATGTGAACGCGAGGTCTTTGACCCGGAGAGTCCGAGGTACTTGTTGGTAAGACCTTATTTAGGAGCGCGCAACCTTGCCGGACTTGAGGCAGGTGGAGCAAACGTTCATCTTGCGACGGTGACCGTCGACGACGACGTAAACGCGCTGGATGTTGGGGCGGAACTTACGGTTGGTGACGCGGTGAGAGTGGCTGATGGAGCGACCGGCAACGGGGTGCTTACCGCAAACTTCGCAAACTTTGGACATAACTGACCCTCCTTGGGCGACAAACGAACATGTCGCGTTAACAAACAAGCCTGAACTATAGCACAGAAGCAGCTCCCTGTGCGTAATCTACACAGAGATATTTCTCTTTTGGCGATAGTGCCCACGCCACGGCCCTGGACGTAGATCCGATTTGCGTGCAGCAGAGGGGATTATGCCAGCTCGCAACAAGGTTTTCAAGCTCGTCCCACAAATATATATAGGTTTATTGAGCGTTGGGCTCCGTTTACGGATTGCTCCGTATTTATGCTCGCAATTAAGCTCGAGGTTGGCTACACTATCCCTTGACCATTAAAGGGGTACGAGATACCCACATGGAATTACATAGCTGCCAAAGAGCAGCCCTTCCTGTGGGTGTCTGGTCCGCTTTAAGCGGTCGGGCATCTATTTTTTTGACTGTGTCAGCAGTCAAGACATGTGAGGAAGGAGATCGATGGGCACGACTTCCCCCAAGGCGGTCATCATGGACGAGACCGCCGTCAATCGAGCGATGACCCGCATCGCGCACGAGATTCTCGAGCGCAACGAGGGCTGTGAAGACCTCGCTCTGGTCGGCATCGTCACGCGCGGCGACCTTCTGGCAAAGAAGCTCGCCGAGGAGATCAAGGAGATCGAGGGCGTCGACGTTCCGCTCGGCAGCCTCGACATCAGCTTCTACCGCGATGACTATGCGACCAATTTCGCTCCCGCGATCCACGCTACCAACATTCCCTTCAGCGTCGACGGCAAGCGCGTCGTGCTGGTGGACGACATCCTCTATACGGGTCGTACCATCCGCGCCGCTCTCGACGCCGTCATGGACCTGGGCCGTCCGAGCCGCATTGAGCTGGCAGTCCTCGTTGACCGCGGGCACCGCGAGCTCCCCATCTCGCCGGACTTTGTCGGCAAGAACGTTCCCTCGTCGCATGAGGAGAACGTGCACCTATATATGAAGGAAGTCGACGGCCACACCGCCGTCGAGATTAACGACGTCGCGCCGGGTTCCCACGTGGGCTCCGCGCCGCTGGGAGGTGAGTAGTACCGTGGCGTTCAACCATAAGCACCTGATCGACATTACCGAGTACTCCGAAGAGGACATCAAGCTCATCCTCGAGACCGCCAAGGCGTTCTCCGAGGTCAACGAGCGTGCCATCAAGAAGGTCCCCACGCTCAAGGGCAAGACCATCGTCAACATGTTCAACGAGCCCTCGACGCGCACCCGCAGCTCCTTCGAGCTCGCCGAGAAGCGTCTTTCGGCCGACAGCCTCAACTTTGGCGGCTCCTCGACCTCCACGGTCAAGGGCGAGAGCCTCGTCGACACCGTCGAGACCCTCAACGCCTATAAGATCGACTGCATCGTCGTGCGCGACAAGCACGCCGGCGCTCCCTACATCGTCACGCAGAATTCGCCCGCGAGTGTTATCTGCGCCGGTGACGGTAAGCACAACCACCCCACGCAGGCCCTGCTCGACCTGTACACCATCTGGGAGCACAAGGGTGACTTCCACGGTCTGAAGGTCGCCGTCGTCGGCGACATCTCCCACTCCCGCGTTTGCGGCTCGCTGATCCCCGCCCTTAAGATCATGGGCTGTGAGACCTACGCCGTCGCCCCCGGCACGCTGCTGCCGCCGGCGCCCGAGGTCCTGGGCTGCGACCACGTGACGAGCGACCTCGATTCCGTCCTGCCCGAGCTGGACGTCGTCTACATGCTGCGCGTGCAGCAGGAGCGCCTCGAGGGTGCTCCGTTCCCGACCATTCGCGAGTACCACAAGCTCTTCGGCCTGACCAAGGACCGCGAGAAGCTCATGAAGCCCGACGCGATCATCTGCCACCCGGGCCCCATCAACCGCGGCGTCGAGTTCGACTCCTATATGGCCGACCACCCGCAACGCTCCGTCATCCTGGAGCAGGTCTACGCCGGTATCTGCGTGCGTATGGCTATCCTGTATCTGCTGCTTGGAGGTGCCGATAATGGCCTTGCTTCTTAAGAATGCCCACGTCGTCGACCCGTCCGTCGAGCTTGACGGTGTCGTTGACGTCCTGATTGACGGCGACAAGATCGCCGAGGTCGGCGAGAATCTCGCCGTCGAGGGAGCCGAGGTCCGCGACCTTTCCGGCAAGTACCTCGTCCCCGGCCTGGTGGATATGCACGTTCACCTTCGCGAGCCCGGCTACGAGGTCAAAGAGGACATCGAGAGCGGCACCCGCGCAGCTGCAAAGGGCGGCTTTACCGGCGTGTGCTCCATGCCCAACACCGATCCCGTTACCGATAACGGTACCGTCGTGGAGTTCGTAAAGTCCCGTGCTGCCGAGGTCGGTCACTGCCGCGTCTATCCGTCGGGCGCCATGACCCGCGGTCTTAAGGGCGAGGCCATGTCCGAGATGGGCGATATGGTCGCCCACGGCGCCGTCGCCTTCACCGACGACGGTCGCGGCGTGCAGGGCGCGGGCATGCTCCGTCGTTGCATGGACTACGGCAAGATGTTCGGCAAGGTCTTTATGAGCCACTGCCAGGACGAGGACTTGGTCGGCCACGGCCAGATCAACGAGGGCAAGGTCTCGACCCGTCTGGCCCTCGAGGGCTGGCCGGCTGCCGGCGAGGAGCTCCAGATCGCCCGCGACATCGAGATCGCCAAGCTGACCGGTGCCAAGCTGCACATCCAGCACATCTCCACCGCCCATGGCCTGGAGATCGTGCGTGCCGGCAAGGCCGCTGGCGTTCAGGTTACCTGCGAGGCCACCCCGCACCACATGTTCCTGACCGAGAACGATCTGGACGAGACCTACAACACCTCGCTCAAGGTCAACCCGCCGCTGCGTACCGAGGAGGATGCCGAGGCCATCCGTCAGGGCGTCATCGACGGCACCGTCGACGTTATCGTCACCGATCACGCTCCCCACACCCCGTGGGAGAAGGCCCGCGAGTTCGAGCTTGCGCCCTTTGGCATGATCGGTCTCGAGACCTCGCTGTCGCTCGTGCTCACCGAGCTGGTCAACACGGGTAAGATGAGCATGGGCCGCATGGTTGAGCTCATGGCTATCAAGCCGCGTGAGATCCTGGGCCTCGACCAGGTTCAGGTCAAGGCGGGCTCCGTTGCCGACCTGACCGTGTTCGACGCGTCCGCCACCTGGACGGTCGGCGAGGACGGTTACGAGTCGCGCGCCGAGAACTCCGGTTTCGCCGGCCGCACGCTCACCGGTCGTGCCACCGATGTGTTTGTCGGCGGTAAGCAGACGCTCGCCGACGGCTGCATCTGCTAGCATAGCCTTATCGCTTTTGTGCGCGGCGCCCTTGCGGTGCCGCGCTTTCTATACGTTTGGACCATGCAACCGCATGGGGGATTGGAGCGTTTATGCCCACACCTTCCACTGCACGCATGCACGACTTCGAGGTCGTCTCGAACCGGGAGATTGCCGACGGCGTCTTCTCGCTCGTCATCTCGGCCCCCAAGCTTGCAAGTGCGCTCAAGCCCGGTCAGTTTGTGAACATCGCCGTACCCGGTGATGCGTCCTCGCTGCTTCGCGTGCCCCTGAGCTACTACCGCGCCGACGCCGAGGCCGGCACCGTCGAGCTGTGGTACGCCGTCGTGGGCGACGATACCCGTCGTTTGTCCCAGATGGGCCCTGGCTCCACCTCTAACCTGCTGGGCCCCGGTGGCCGTGGCTGGATGGTACCCGAGGGCACCAGGAAGGCCCTGCTCGTCGCCGGTGGCATCGGCGTTCCGCCTGTGCTGTGCCTTGCCGGCATGCTTGCCGAGCAGAGTGTTGATGTGGACGTGTGCCTGGGCTTTGGCACCGCTTCCAAGGCCGTGGGCATCGACGAGTTCCGCGCGCTGGGCGCCACGGTTAACGTGTGCACCGACGATGGCACGCTCGGCACGCACGGTTTTTGCACCGACCCGGCAGCCGAGCTGCTCGGCGAGGGCGGCTACGACTACGTCGCCAGCTGCGGTCCCGCCGTCATGATGAAGAAAGTCGCCGCCGCTGCCGCCGAGGCCGGTGTGTACTGCGAGGTGTCGCTCGAGCGCATGATGAGCTGTGGCTTTGGCGCCTGCAACACCTGCAATGTCGAGACGGTCGACGGTATGAAGGGTGCTTGCATGTGCGGCCCCGTGTTCGATGCTTCCAAGGTGGTGGTCTTCTAGTGGGTACCGTGAACATGGCCGTCGATTTCGGCGGCGTCAAGATGCAGAACCCCATCAACACTGCAGCCGGTACCTTTGGCTACGGTTGGCAGTTCCAGAACTTCTTTGATGTTTCCCAGCTGGGCGCCATCACCACCAAGGGTTGCGCTGCCGAGCCCTGGCCCGGCAACCCCGCGCCCCGCATGGCCGAGATCCCCGGCGGTATGATCAACTCCGTGGGCCTTCAGAACCCCGGCGTTGCCGCCTTTGCTCGCGAGTCCGGTCCGTGGCTCGAGCAGCTCTCCAAGGACGGCTGCCAGGTCATCTGTCAGGTTGCCGGCCACTCCGTTGACGAGTTTGTCCGCGCACTCGAGATGTATGTCGAGCTGTGCCCCTGGGCTGCCGGCTACGAGATCAACGTGAGCTGCCCCAATATCGCCGCCGGCGGTGCCGCCATGGGCTCCACGCCCGAGGGCGCCTCTTCCGTTATGGCTGCCTGTCGCAAGGTGACCGATAAGCCGCTGTTCGTGAAGATGGCGCCGGTCAACGTCGCCGAGATCGCCAAGGCCCTCGAGGCCGCCGGCGCCGACGGCCTTTCGGTCATCAACTCCATCCAGGGCATGGCCATCGACGTCCATACCCGCAAGTCCCGCGTGGCCAAGCCCAAGGGCGGCCTTTCGGGCCCACTGTGCCACCACATCGCCGTGCGCATGGTCTGGGAGGTTGCCCAGGCCGTCGATATCCCCATCAACGGTGTCGGCGGTGTCATGACCGGCGAAGATGCGGCCGAGTTTATCCTGGCCGGCGCCACCTGCGTGTCGGTCGGCATGGCCAACTTCGTCGATCCGTGCGCTTCGCTCAAGATCGCGCACGAGCTCGAGGCCTGGGCGGAGTCCCAGGGCGTAAAGGACATCAACGAGCTGGTAGGTGCTTTCGAATGCTAGAGACCGATGCCCGCGACCGTGTGATCGTCGCCCTCGACTGCGACCGTGAGCGTGCGCTCGAGCTTGCCCACGAGCTTTCGGGCCATGCCGCCTGGCTCAAGGTTGGCATGACGCTCTATTACGCCGAGGGTCCCCAGATCGTCAAGACCTTTAAGGACCTGGGCTTTAAGGTCTTTCTTGACCTTAAGTTTCATGATATTCCGCATCAGGTTCGCGGTGCCGCCCGCTCGGCCTCGCTTGCCGGTGCCGATCTGCTTTCGGTCCACGGCTTGGGTTCGGGCGCCATGCTCGCTGCCTGCCGCGAGGGCGCCGAGGAGGCGCGCGAGGACCGCGCCAAGCTCGTCGCCATCACCGTGCTCACGAGCATGAACCAGGATGCCTTGAGCGAGATCGGCGTCGAGTCGCCCGTGGCCGAGGAGGCCGCCCGCCTGGCAAAGCTCGCTCAGGCCAACGGCATCGACGGTATCGTGTGCTCGCCGATGGAGGCTCACGACATGCGTGAGCTGCTGGGTCCCGATGCCCTGATCGTGACTCCGGGTGTACGTCCGGTGGGTGCCGCCCTTGGTGACCAGTCCCGCGTGGCGACGCCTTCCCAGGCTATCGAGCGTGGCGCAAGCCACATTGTGGTGGGCCGTCCCATCACCGGCGCCGACGATCCGGTTGCCGCCTTTGACGCTATTGTCGCTGAGCTGGTCGAAAACGTCGCCTAAAAGATTCCCCTAAGTCACCACTTTTGGGTCTCATTAGCACAAAATAGCCCCTGTGCCTGCGTAAACTTTCCCATCCTTTGTGTGGAATCGCAGGTCAGGGGCTTAACTTTGGGCGCAGTATATTGCACTTTTTGCGGGTATCGTCTAACCTATGGAGCCGCGATTGGGCATTTTGTACGTTCTACGTGCTAAAATGCCAATTATTGAATCAGATATAACCCAACTTTTTGGAGGTACGAATGGCACTCCCTCAGCTTACCGATGAGCAGCGCAAGCAGGCTCTTGAGAAGGCTGCTGCCGCACGTCACGCCCGCGCTGAGCTTCGCGAGCAGATCAAGAAGGGCGAGAAGTCCCTCGAGTCCGTGCTCAACTCCGATGACCCCATCGCTTCCCGCATGAAGGTTTCCACCCTCATCGAGTCTCTCCCTGGTTATGGCAAGGCCAAGGCCGCCAAGATCATGGAGGAGCTCGGTATCTCCGCTACCCGTCGCGTCCAGGGCCTCGGCGTCCGTCAGCGCGAGCAGCTCCTCGAGCAGCTGACCAAATAAGTGAGCGCTCAGGATTCCAAGCTCTTTGTGATTTCTGGACCGTCAGGCGCAGGCAAGGGTACGCTCGTCACTCGTGTTCGCGAGCGTCGCTCTAACCTGGGCCTGACGGTTTCGGCTACCACGCGAGCCCCACGCAAAGGCGAGGTCGATGGCGTCAATTACTTTTTCCTGACGCGTGAGGAGTTCGACCGCCGCGTGGCAAACGGTGAGTTTGTTGAGTGGGCCGAGGTCCACGGTAACTGCTACGGCACGTTGGTGAGCGAGGTTCAGTCCAAGCTCGCCTCTGGTTCGTCTCTCATCTTGGAGATCGATGTCCAGGGTGCCCTGCAGGTGAAGGAGCGTTTCCCCGAGGCCGTGCTGATCTTTATCAAGCCGCCTTCGCTTGAGGTACTCCGCGAGCGTCTAGTCGGTCGCGGTACCGAGACGCCCGAGACGATTGAGCTGCGTATGGCAAACGCCGCCGATGAGCTTGCCCTTGCCGACCGCTACGACGACGTCGTGGTAAATGACGATCTCGACCGCGCGACCGATGAGCTCGTTCGCGTTCTCGATATGCATGAAAGGATCTGAGGTCCGTGTCCGTTGTAAAGCCTTGCATTGACGATCTTCTGGAGAAGACCGATCACAACCGCTTCCTGCTCGCTTCGCTTGCCTCCAAGCGCGCCTGCGACATCAATAGCATGCTGCGTGGCCAGCACAACCGCGTGCTTGCCGTCCAGGATGTCGATGACATCACCATCGGGCTTTCCGGTGCCGATACCATCTCGATGGCTATGGACGAGATTGTCGATGGCGACATCTCTTACGACGAGGCCCGTTACGAGAAGGCGCTCGGCCACAAGGTTGCTGAAGCCTAAATGGCAGCTCGCGTCTGTCTGGTCCACTATCACGAGGTTGGACTGAAGGGCAAGAACCGCGCACATTTTGAGCATATCCTCATGGATAACATCAAGGCGGCCTTGGCCGCCTTTTCCGTGAATGCCGTGTCTCGAATTTCCGGTTATATCCTCGTGACCTTTAACGAGCATCAGGCCGATGAGGCGGCGCGTGTCATTCGCACCGTTCCCGGCGTTGCTCGTGTGTCTTTGGCGTATCACACTAACCGCGACCCGCAGGAGTACTGTGCCGCCGCCGTCAAGGCGCTGCGCGAGTTTGGTCCTTTCGATTCGTTTAAGGTGCACGCCAAGCGCTCCAATACTGACTATGAGCTCACCTCGATTGATATCAATCGTCAGGTGGGCGAGGTGCTGTGCGAGGCCTTCCCCGATAAAAAGGTTCAAATGCACGACCCCGATGCCATGGTGCATGTACTTGTGGTTCAGGGTAGCGTTTATGTGTACGCGCGCTCCGAGCGCGGCGTGGGCGGTCTGCCGGTGGGTTCTGCCGGCAAGGTCGTGACGCTGCTGTCGTCGGGTATCGATTCTCCGGTGGCGACTTGGATGCTCGCGCGTCGCGGTGCGGTGTGCGTGCCGGTACATTTCTCCGGTCGTCCGCAGACGCCCGATACGAGCGAGTATTTGGTGCGGGACATCATCCGTGCGCTTGAGCCGGGTGTCCAGATCGGCCGCCTGTACGTTGTGCCGTTTGGCGACTGTCAGCGTGAGATTTCGGTCACCTGTCCCAGCAACCTGCGCGTGATCATGTATCGCCGCATTATGTATTCGGTTGCCGAGCGCATTGCACACATCGAGGGCGCCAAGGCCATCGTTACGGGTGAATCGCTTGGGCAGGTTGCCTCCCAAACGCTTGAGAACATCATGGCCGTCAACGAGGCCGTGAAGATCCCCGTGTTCCGTCCTCTCATCGGTTCGGACAAGCAGGAGATCATCGCGCGCGCCGAGGAGATCGGTACGTTCGATATCTCGACTGAGGCCGCTCCCGACTGCTGCACGCTGTTTATGCCGCGCCGTCCCGAGACGCACGCTAAACTCGATGCCGTGCATGAGGCCTGGGAGCTGTTCGATCACGAGGAGATGATCGAGCGCCTGCTCAAGCAGACCGAGTACATCGACTTCGAGAGCAACACGTATAAGGCCCCTAAGACCTTAAAACGTAAACATTCGGAGCTTGCTCCGCGTGAGATTTACCAAGATCACGAGTAAATTTGTGCATAGACCGACGATGCGCTTGCATCGTCGGTCTTTTGCTATCTGGGCATTTTGCGACTAAGTGCTCATTTGCTGACGTGTGCCTGAATAAATGGACAGATTTGTGCAAGGTTTTGGTTGGTTTTTGGTTTGACCGCTAAAACCGGTTTTGGAGCGTGGCTGTTGCAGGGCTCTTTTCCTGACACGATGTTGTTGGGAGGTTTTGCTATGGCGCAGCGCGAACAACACGAACGGGTCAAACGGATGGACCGCTTGGCGGACAAGCTGCTCGGTCATAAGGCAGTGGTGATGGCGATACTGGTTGTCATTGCGATGGCGAGCGGCTTGGCGATGGCGAACCTTGGCGGCGGTGCCAGCGGCGTGTCTTTTGAGCGGACTGATGGTTCGGGCTCGTTGGTGGAGCCGGGATCCGGCGATGCTTCGAGTGGAAAGACATCCGAAGGCTCTTCGCCTAAGGCGTCTGCTGCGGCAGAGGTCTATGTCGATGTTGATGGCGCCGTTGTGTCGCCCGGCGTATATCGTCTCAAGGACGGCGCGCGGGTGGCTCAGGCGATTGATGCCGCCGGCGGGCTGGCGCCCGAGGCAGACGTTACGGGGCTCAATCGGGCATCTAAGGTCACTGATGGACAAAAAATCCATGTTCCAACGGTAGGGGAGCAGCAGGCGTCCATTGCGGAAGCCGGTGTTGATGGTGGGGTTTCCGCATCATCGGGCGCGGGTGGCGCAACAGGCCTAGTAAACATCAATACGGCAAGCGCAGAAGAGCTGCAGACGCTTTCGGGCATCGGCCCCTCTATGGCCCAGTCGATTATCGATGAGCGGACAAAGAACGGTGCTTTTTCTTCGGTTGACGATCTGATGCGTGTGTCGGGAATCGGCGAGAAGAAGCTTGCCAAAATCAAAGATTGCATCTGCGTATGAGTGCGACCGAGCGCGAGCACGTGATGCCTCCGCGGCCCCTGATGCCGTGGACGATGGCCCTGTGTGCCGGCATGTGCATGAGCTGCGTCTTGGTGCTCAACATGGTCGCTGATGCGCTGCTGAGGGAGCGGGCTCCGGCGGTCGGGCCGCTATGGGCCATTCCCGTTGCGGCGGCGGTATTCGTTGTGCTGGCTCAATCTTGTGCGCGGCTTGCCCCTTGGAAGCGGTGGCTGTATGCCGCGTCCGTCGGTCTCGTGGCGGGAGCGGTCGTCTCGGTGTGGTGGGCTGTGGGCACGCTGAGTGCCTCGAAGGCGCTCGATGGTCGAGCGGCAAGCAGCCTCGAGTTTGTCGTGCAGGGTGATCCATCCATAAACGACGACGTGTATTCCTATACCTGCGAGGCACGCGCGGACGGTAAGAACCTGGCAACGGTTCGCCTATCGTTTGACCGTGAGCTCAAGGTCGGGGCGCACGTGCGTGTTATCGGTCGCGTTTCGCGTTTTGAGAACGATGCGTATGGACGATCGCGCGTGCTCCGAGGCGAGGTGCGCAAGGTTCAAGCCGTTCGGATTGTGCCGGTCGATGAGGGCTCTCCGGGGCCGCTGCTTCGGCTGCGAAATGGGCTGCTTGCGTCCATCGCGGCTGCGACCGACCCGGCGCGTGCGCTCATAGCCGGTGTCGTCTGCGGTCGTTCGGCCGAGCTGCGCGCCCAGCCTGCGGGCGACTGGTTTTCGGTGACGGGAACGGCGCATCTTATCGCCGTCTCGGGCAGCCATTTGGCTATCGTGGGGTTTGTAATCGAGGGTTTATTGCAAAAGACTCGGTGCTCACGTGGTCTTCAGCGGGCGATACTGGCGATAACGCTTGTGGGCTACGCTGCCTTTACGGGCGCGTCTCCCTCGGCCGTGCGCGCGTGCTGCATGGTATTCGCGACGCTTGTCGTAAACGGCGCGGGGCGTCGCCGGCACGGCCTTTCGGCACTCTTTGTTACCATGTCCATCTTTGTTCTACTGCGGCCGACGGTGCTGTTCGAGATGGGCTTTCAGCTTTCATGTGCCAGCGTCTTAGCCATTCTGTGCTTTTGCCCCTATGCGACCTACGCTTTGGGCGAGCTGGGTGTGCCATCGGGCGTTGCCAGCATGCTTTCCGTCACGCTGTGCTCGCAACTGGCGACACTTCCCATTACCATTCCTGCCTTCGGTACGTTCTCGCTCATTGCTCCGCTGGCAAATGCGGTCATCGGTCCGGTGGTGAGCGTACTGCTTGCCGTGTCGATCGTGCTGGTTCCCTTTTCGCTCGTGGCACCGTTGCGGACTTGGGCGCTCGTTGTGCCCATGATTGCCTCCCGTTGCGCGCTGTTCTTCGAGCAGCTGTTTGCCGCCGTGCCGGGTGCATCCGTGAGCGTGCCGCCCGATAGCATGTGGATTTACCTAGTGCCGTGTTTGCTGGCGGTTCTGCTGGTCTGGTGGCCGCGTCCCCGTGCACGTCCTATGGCGGTGGGGCTTGCATGCCTGGTGCTCTTGGCTGCGATTCCGTACGCCTACTGGGATCGATTCGCTCCGCCTTCGGTGACGGTGCTCGATGTGGGCCAGGCCGATGCGATTCTTATCCGCCAGGGCGGCGCAGTAGCACTCGTCGACTGCGGGCTCGACGAGCGCGTGGTGGCGGCGTTGGTTCGCAATAACGTGCACCATATCGATGCCGTCTTTGTGACGCATTGGGATGAGGATCACTGGGGTGGTCTGCCTGCCGTGCTCGAACAGTTTTCGGTTGGAACGATTGCCGTGGCGGCGGATGCGCTGGAGGATGCTCCTGCCGGGGTATTGAACCGACCAGGCGTGGAGTATCGGCAGGTGCGCCGTGGGGATACGGTCGATATCGGCTTATTTTGCGCCCGCGTGATGTGGCCATTCGAGTCCGTTGATGGCGAGGGAAATGAGGACTCGCTTGTCCTGCTGCTCTCATATGTTCAGGAAGGCAAGGGCCTGCGCATACTCCTCACCGGCGATGCCGAGCTCGACCAAGAACGGGAATTCGTGCATGAGGTGGGGGATATCGATGTGCTTAAACTTGGGCATCACGGCTCCAAGGTTTCAGTCGATGGTGAGTTGCTGGACGTCTTGAAGCCCGAGCTTTCCCTTGCGAGCGCGGGCGAAGGGAATCGATACGGCCATCCGTCCGATGCCTGCATCGATGCCGTTAAGGAAGCGGGCGGCGTGTTCACGTGCACCATCGAACACGGCGACATTACCGTCACGCCGACTGCGAATGGCTTTGCGATGCGATGCCAGCGATCGTGACGACGTCGTTGGCGTGTGGTGGGCCCCTGGGCTAGAATGGCACGGAACGAATACGAAGGCCTGCGGGAGGGGAGCGCAATGTCCGAAACCGGTCTGCTGCCGGCATATCTGATTGTCGGTACCGACGGAGTCAAGCGCGATCACGCCGTCTCGCGTATGAAAGCGCGTCTGGAAAAGTCGGGTATGGTCGAGTTCAACCTCGACGAGCGCGACATGACCAAGGACCCCGATATCGAGTCCATTATCGGATCGCTTAACACCTTTCCGATGGGCAGCGAGTTTCGCCTGGTAATCCTTTACGGCTGCTCAAAGCTCGCCAAGGCGGTCTCGGAGCCGCTCGTTGAGTATCTGGCGAGTCCCAGCCCCACAACGGTCTGCCTCATCATCGCCGACTCGCTTGCCAAGAACACGCGCCTGTATAAGGCGATCGCCAAGATCGACAAGAAGGCCGTGATCGATTGCTCCGGCACCAAGCGCTGGGAACTACCGCGCCGCGTGCAACAGATGGCGACGCAGCACGGCAAGTCGATTTCGACGGCGGCCGCCGAGGAACTCGTCTCGCGTTCGGGTGAAAACACTCGCATGCTCGATAACGACTTGGCTAAGCTTGCCCAGATGGTCGAGGCGCCCCAGATTGAGCTTGCCGACGTTGAGCGCTGGATTGTACGTACGGCCGAGGTTCAACCCTGGGATTTTCTCAATGCGGTCTCGGCCCGTGACATGCGACGCTCGCTCGAGCTCTTCAATCTACTGCCCGCCAAGAGCTACGTGTGGACTTACACATTGCTGTGCGGCCGCATCCGCGAGCTAATCGTCGCCAAGGCGCTCGATGCGCGCGGACAGGGTCGTGAGCTGGCCGCAACGCTCAAGCTCCAGTCCTGGCAGGTCAAAAATCATCTGACCTGGGCACGCCGCTTTTCGATGGCAGAGCTCGTCGCAGCGCTCGAGGGTGCGGTCGATGTAGAGCTCGCACTCAAGGGTTCGGCCGATTCTCAGACCGCGCTTTTGCTCTGGATTACGAACATCTTGAGAAAATCGTGATGATACCTGCCTATTTGGCAAATTCGTTCTATCCCTTTGAGGGGGAGCGTGCTATAGTAGGCGCTTGCATGACCTCACCGTGTCTCAGAGGTGTCATACATTTTTTGCAAGGAACTCGAAAGGAACTCCAGAAGTGGCAAACATCAAGTCTCAGAAGAAGCGTATCCGCACCAATGAGGCAGCTCGCATGCGTAACAAGGCTGTCAAGTCCGAGCTCAAGACGCTGACCAAGCACGTCCAGTCCGCCGTTGCCGAGGGCGACGCCGAGAAGGCCCAGGCTGCCCTCAAGACCGTCACCAAGCGTCTCGACATGGCTGCCGCCAAGCATGTTATCCACAAGAACCAGGCTTCCAACCGCAAGTCCGGTCTTGCCAAGCTCGTGAACAGCATCAACGCCTAAGTTGTAAATTTCACACCACACAGATTACGCGCATAAATGGAGCCTGTTTTATGGAACAGGCTCCATTTTTTGTACCGCTCGGGTAAGATAGTCCGCATGAATACTTCAATTGACATTTCCCACATCCGCAACTTCTCAATCGTTGCGCACATCGACCATGGCAAGTCCACGATCAGCGATCGCATCCTCGAGCTCACCCATACCGTCGACGAACGCGACATGGAGTCGCAGCTGCTCGACACCATGGATATCGAGCGCGAGCGCGGCATCACGATCAAGTCCAATGCCGTTCGCGTGTCCTATGACGCCGACGATGGCGAGACGTATCAGTTCAATCTGATCGATACGCCGGGCCACGTGGACTTTACCTATGAGGTCTCGCGCTCGCTGGCAGCCTGTGAGGGCGCGGTGCTCGTTGTCGACGCCACACAGGGCGTCGAGGCACAGACCGTCTCCAACGCGACGCTTGCCATGAACGCCAATCTGGACATTGTGCCGGCCATCAACAAGATCGACCTGCCCTCGGCTCATCCCGACGAGGTTAAGACCGAGATCGAGGATGACCTGGCGATCCCTGCCGATGATGCCGTGTGTGTCTCGGGCAAGACCGGCGAGGGCATCCACGATCTGCTGGAGTCCATTGTCTTTTTGATCTCTCCGCCCAAGGGCGATGCAAATGCTCCGCTCAAAGCGCTCATTCTGGATTCGTACTTTGACGAGTATCGCGGCGTGGTGGCCACGGTGCGCGTCTTTGACGGCTCCATCAAAAAGGGCGATATCCTGCGCATGATGCAGGCAGAGGGCGACTTTTTGGTCGACGGCGTGGGTGTCAAGCGTCCTGCCGAGATCCCGGTTGGCGCGCTGACGGTTGGCGAGGTCGGCTACGTGGTCACGGGCCTGAAGGACCCCGAGGCCGTTCGCGTGGGCGACACCCTTACCTGGGCGTCGAACCCCTGCCCCGAGCCGCTTCCTGGTTACCGCGAGGCCAAGCCCATGGTCTATACGGGCCTGTTCCCGATCGATAACAAGGACTACGAGAACCTGCGTGACGCACTCGATAAGCTGCACGTCAACGACCCGTCGTTGGTGTGGGAGCCCGAGACCTCGGTGGCGCTCGGCTTTGGCTTCCGCGTGGGCTTCCTGGGCCTGCTGCATATGGAGGTCGTCAAGGAGCGCCTGGAGCGCGAGTTCAATCTGGACCTCATTGCCACGAGCCCCTCGGTGGACTATCACGTCTACAAGACTGACGGCGAGATGATTGATGTCCGCAGCCCGCAGGACCTTCCCGAGGCCACGCGCATCGAGCGTATCGAGGAACCCTACCTCAAGGCAAAGATCATCTGCCCGCCTGAGTACACGGGTGCCGTCATGCAGCTCGCCATCGAGCACCGCGGCGTTACGACCGACATGATCCACCTGACGAGCAAATCGGTCGAGATGCGCTTTGATATGCCGCTCGCCGAGCTCATCTTGGACTTCTTTGACCAGCTCAAGAGCCGTACCAAGGGCTATGCCTCGCTCGACTATGAGTTCAACGAGTATCGTCCCTCCGAGCTCGTCAAGCTCGATATTTTGCTTTCGGGCGACGAGGTGGACGCGCTTTCGTTTATCGTGCACAAGGACAAGGCCTATGGCCTGGCACGCGGTCTGTGCGACAAGCTCAAGGAGATTATCCCCCGCCAGCTGTTCGAGGTGCCTATTCAGGGCGCTATCGGCAACAAGATCATCGCCCGCTCCACCGTCAAGGCGCTCCGCAAGGACGTTTTGGCCAAGTGCTATGGTGGCGATATCTCGCGTAAGCGCAAGCTGCTCGAAAAGCAGAAAGAGGGCAAGAAGCGCATGAAGGCCATCGGCTCGGTCGAGGTTCCGCAGGAGGCCTTTATGGCGATCCTCAAGGTGGACGAGTAGGCCCATGGCGCTTTCTGAATACAGTACGCGGCTGCTGGGTGCCTATGCCGAGCAGCCGTTCCTTATGGCTCCCATGGCGGGCGTAACCGACCCCGCCTATCGCATCATGTGCCGTCGCCGTGGTGCCAATCTTGCCTATA
>CBCTTO010000002.1:0-93632 GCA_965149855.1 uncultured Collinsella sp. | reverse complement strand
AACGGCTCAACGATCGCCTACAGCCTGGGCAACGCGAAGGCTTACCTGCGCTAGCAGACGTGTTCGCGCACGTTATCTGGCCTGCGCCCAGACGGCATCGGTGTCGTCCGGGCGCAGGCCTTTTGCGTTTGAATATTTGCTAGCATCTCTATATAGTATTGCTAGCAGGGCTAGCAATTGAAGGGAGCGGGATCGACATGGGTGCTGTTAGCGGCATGGCGCAGGTGAACGTTCGCGTGGATCGCCAGGTCAAGAACCGTGCCGAGGAGGCGCTGCGGCTTTCGGGCGGGTCGCTGCCCGAGCTCATCAAAAAGGTGGTGGCCAAGGTCGCGCAGGGTGGCGGGCAGTGCGAGGAAGTGCTTGCGGCCGTCGACGACCGGCAGCAGGCCGTCGCGCGCGATACTCCGTTCGCCGCGTCGTGGGCAGCGGCAGACCGGCTTTATGCAGATATGGGCATCGCTGCGTCGCCCGTATCCGACGATCGCGGTTGGGACACAATCTATTCCGACGCCATGGATGAGCATTATCGCCAAAAGGGGATGATCCTGTGAGCGGGGCTCCCCTCAAAATAATGGTGGATGCCAACGTATGGGTTGATTCGTTTTGTGCCGACCATGCCGAGTCGCTTGCCGCACGTGCGTTTATTGGGCAGGCGACGGAGACGGGGGCGTTGCTGTTCTTTCCGGTGCATATCGCCAAGGACGTGCTGTACGTTGTCCAACACGAGCTGAAGCGTAGCGTTCTTGCCAGCGGGGGAGCGCTCGACGAGGCATCTGCCCGTGCAATTGGCGATGCGGCGTTGGCGTTTGTTCGGAACATGACCGAAAACGCTACGGCCGTGGGTGCAGATGTGTCGGACCTTTGGCTGGCCGACAAATACTTAGCGCTCCATCGCGATTACGAGGACAACTTGGTACTCGCTGCGTGCAAGCGCGCGCAGGTCGATTACTTGGTGACCAACGATCGCAAGCTGCTCGAACATGCCGATCTCGCAGCAAAGACCCCGCGCCAAATGATGCCGATTCTTGCTCTGGCCGAACGTGGTGGCGCGGCCATCGGTTGACGCGAACTGTTTGCAGGCCTCTTGGACGACGATGCGCCAAGGGACCCGCATCTGCTATTTACAAAAGCTCGGCCTTAATGGCGGGACTTTCTGCGAGCTGCTCGGCTGCCTTTTCGTCGGAGCTATCGAGTGCTGCCAGACTGCGGTAGACCCACTCGTTGACCTGGGTGTTCTTGACGCCTGCGGTCTGCATAAGGGCGCCTACCTCGCAGATTACTGCGAGCAGATCAGCTTTTGGACCCGCGAGCTCGACCTCGATGCCGTGGTAGGCGGACACGCCGCGGTTCTCACTTACATGGTCGATAAAGCCCTCGACGGTCTCAAGCTGCTGGGCGAGAGCTGCATCATCGTCAGCGTCCAGCACGACGAGTGCGTTCGATACCGTGAGGGCGGGATGTCCGCAGGGGACAAAGCCTTCGATGACATCCATAGCTTCGGTAATGGTTGAGCCCAGACCTGCGAGGGCATTGACGAGTTGCTGCTTGGTATCCATAACGGTCCTTTCGATGGGTCAATTTTGCTTGGCGAAAATATACGTGACGTGTCCGGTAGCAAAAGTGCGAAGTGTGGTGCACATTATGGTCTTCACAGCTCGTGCATAGAGCAGCTGTCCGCCTTTAGAACGTGGTAAGATAGCTATCCACGAGCGGGGTTCACCCCGCGTGTTCCTTGAAAAGTCGACGGTTATCGGGTGTTTGCAGGTCCGATACCATCCAGACTTTCCCAACATTCGGGGGCGACTGGTTTCGACACGATAGCTCTGAGAGAGGAAGCAAGCCGAGGTCTCCTCGCCTCGTTAAACAGGGGTACCGTCAAATTGAATTGACAACAACTCTTCTTTTGAGCCTATGGCTCTCGCTGCTTAGTTTATAGCGGCGCGTCAACCCGGTGATTTCCCCGACACCGGCGCGACGTCATTTTAGGGGAATGCTCCTGCGCACGTAATCGGTATGGCGCAGGCTAAGACCGAACCGGTTAGGACGCCGCGAGCGTGTCGCTGCGCGCAAAGCGTCCGAGACAAAACCAGCGACTGAGCTTGGAGATGCCAATCAGGGGGCTTTCGTGGACCGGAGTTCGATTCTCCGCGCCTCCACCAATAGTTACAAGCAGGTAGAGAAGTGTTTCTACCTGCTTTTTTATTACATACAGATACCGCGGAGAATCGAACTCTGCGCAGGGCGCGGGCGTAAAGAAAACGCGTGAGCGTTTTTAGCCCGCGGGCGAGGATGCCGGCAGGCGGCCGAAGCCGGTGCGGATTTGCGAAGCAAATACGCGGATTCTCCGCGCAAAGCCTCGATTCAAAACGGATGCGATGTTTATTGAATTTCAGCTGGCCAAACCCCGCATCAACGGATCCCCCGTACCGCGGAGAATCGAACTCTGCGCAGGGCGCGGGCGTAAAGAAAACGCCGCAGCAACGCAGAGTGGGACGGGCTTTCCGCCAGCCGCCCCGTCCTCCGCAACTCCAAAACCAATGCGCTCTCTATCCCAAAACTGGGTAGAAGAAGCCCAAACGAAACAGCAGGAGGTCAACATGACTGCAGAAGATAAGGCAAAGAACGCCGGCAAGGTCGCGCTTGTTTTGGAGGGCGGCAGCTTCCGCGGGCAATTTACCGCAGGCGTGCTTGACGTTCTCATGGAGGCCGGCGTCGAGATTCCGGCGGTATATGGCGTATCGGCCGGTGCCCTCAACGGCGTGAACTACAAGTCGCACCAGATCGGCCGTGCCAACCGCATCAACCTGGCTTTCTGCAACGACAACCGCTTCATGGGTGCCGCATCGTTTGCGTCCACGGGTTCTATTGTGGGCTACGACTTTATCTTCAACGATGTCCAGGACCGCCTGGATCCCTTTGACAACGAGACGTTTGATGCGAGCCCCATCGAGATGTACGCCGTCGCGACGGACATGCTCTTTGGAACTGCCGCGTACCTGCCGGTCAAAAGCGCCGTGCTCGACCTCGATGCCGTGCGCGCCTCGACGTCGCTGCCGCTGGTGACGCCGCCGGTCGAGATTGACGGGCACAAATACGTCGACGGTGGCGTAGCCGATTCGGTTCCCATCGAGCACGTGCTGGAGGAGGCGGGCTTCGATCGCGCGATTGTCATTGTCACGCAGGACCGCTCGTACGAGAAAAAGCCCTACGAGTTTATGCCCGCCGCGCGCGCCCGCTATGCCGACTACCCCTACCTGCTCGAGGCCATCGAGACGCGCCACGACCGCTATAACATCCAGCGCATGCATCTGTGGAAGTATGAGCGCGAGGGCCGTGCGCTGGTCATTGCTCCGCAAAAGCCGGTCGAGGTCGGCCACGTTGAGCACGATCCGGCAAAGCTCCTCGACCTGTATATTCAGGGCCGCCAGGAGGCAAAGCGCCTACTGAGTGATATCGAGGCATTTGTCGAGCGCTAGCGTCGCGACGTCATGACCCATGGACGACATGTGCAGAAAGTCTGGTCAGAGCCAAAATACCTGTTGACTCGGGCGACGAGCGGGGTAATATGGACGGGTTACTTGCAGAGCCCCGTGAATCTCTGTAACAACACGTACTGTACATGGAGGAGTCTAAGTGATTTCGAAATCGACTCACTACGCCAAGCAGGGCGAGGTCCAGCGCAACTGGGTTCTCGTCGACGCCGATGGTGCTGTCCTGGGCCGTCTTGCCACCCAGATCGCAATGATCCTGCGCGGTAAGAACAAGCCCCAGTTCACGCCCAACAGCGACTGCGGCGACTTCGTTGTCGTTATCAACGCCGATAAGGTCCAGCTTACCGGTAACAAGGCCGACACGAAGACCTATTATCGCCACAGCGGCTACAACGGCGGCCTCAAGGCTGAGAGCTTCCGCCAGGCTATGGAGAAGCACCCGGAGAAGGTCATCGAGCGCGCCGTTCGCGGTATGCTGCCCAAGACCACCCTCGGCCGTGCCCAGATGACCAAGCTTAAGGTCTACGCTGGTGCCGAGCATCCGCACGCTGCCCAGAACCCCACGAAGATTGAGCTGGAGGCTTAAAGATGGCTGAGAACACCGTTGTCTACCAGGGTACCGGCCGTCGTAAGAACGCCGTCGCCCGCGTCCGTCTCGTCCCCGGCACCGGCAAGGTGACCATCAACAAGCGTGACGCCGAGCAGTATTTCGGCCGTCATCAGCTCGTTGAGAACGCCCTTGCTCCCTTCAAGGTGACCGACACCGCCGGTCAGTTCGACGTTATCGCTCTGTGCGATGGCGGCGGCATCTCCGGTCAGTCCGGCGCTCTGCGCCTGGGTATCGCTCGCGCTCTTCTGAACGCTGGCGACTACCGTGCTGACCTCAAGAAGGCCGGTTTCCTTACGCGCGATGCTCGCGTGGTCGAGCGCAAGAAGTACGGCCTCAAGAAGGCTCGCCGCGCTCCCCAGTTCTCCAAGCGCTAAGGTTTTATCTCCTTACGAGATACAATGTACAAGCGGGGCCTGCCGATTGCTCGGCGGGTCCCGCTTTTCTTTTTCGACTAGGGTGGGCGACTGCGTTTTGCCCACTTGGGAAGGAGCGATCCTATGCCCCAGAACATCTTCGGTACCGATGGCGTCCGTGGCGTCGCCAACGCCGACCTCTCGTGCGACCTCGCGTTTCGTCTTGGCCGTGCGGCGACCAAGTTCCTTGGTCCGGACATTTGCACCGGCCGTGACACGCGTCTTTCGGGCACCATGCTCGAGAGTGCTCTGACCGCCGGCATTATGGCCGAGGGCGGCCGACCGCACTGCTGCGGCGTTATCCCTACGCCGGCCGTGGCGCTGCTCACCGTCCAAAACGAGCTCGACGGCGGCATCGTCATCTCTGCTTCGCACAATCCGCCGGAGTTCAACGGCATCAAGTTCTTTAGCCGCAAGGGCATGAAGCTTCCCGATGCTGTCGAGGAAGAGATCAGCGCCTGGGTCATGTCCGAGGAGGCCATGGCTGCCGACACGCTGCCGACCGGCGCCGGTGTGGGTCACATCATCAAGATGAAGGACGCCCGCAAGGCATATGTCGATCATGCCATCAACACGCTCGACGGCCTTAAGCTCGACGGCTTGGTTGTTGCCGTCGACTGCGGCCACGGCGCTTCTTGCCAGACCACGCCCGCCGCACTGCAGCGCCTGGGCGCCACGGTCCATGCCATCAACACCGACTACTGCGGCACCGACATTAACGTCGAGTGCGGCTCCACTCATCTTGAGCCCTTGCGTGAGCTCGTACTGCGTACCCACGCCGACATCGGTCTGGCTCACGATGGCGACGCCGATCGCGTGCTGTTCGTGGACAGCGAGGGCAACGAGATCGACGGCGACTACATCCTGGCCATCTGCGGCTCTGACCTGGCCGCTCGCGGTAAGCTCGCCAACTCCGAGATCGTCTCGACCGTTATGTGCAACCTCGGTTTCTCCATCGCCATGAAGGAGCAGGGCTTTGAGATGGTGCAGACCGCCGTGGGCGACCGCTATGTTCTTGAGCGCATGCTCGAGGACGGTGCTGTCATCGGCGGCGAGCAGTCCGGCCACATCATCTTCCTGGAGCACAACACCACCGGCGACGGCTTGGTGACGGCCCTGCAGCTTCTGGCCGTGCTCAAGCGCACCGGCCGCACGCTCACCGACCTTGCCGGCATCATGAAGAAGTACCCGCAGGTGCTCGTCAACGTGCATTCGGACAACAAGGCCGGCCTGGACGATTGCCAGCCCATCTGGGACGCCGTCGCTGCCGCCGAGAAGAAGCTCAACGGTCGCGGCCGCGTCTTGGTGCGCCCGAGCGGTACCGAGCCGCTGGTTCGCGTTATGGCTGAGGCCGAGACGCACGAGCTGACCCAGCGCGTTGTCGACGACATCGTCGAGGTTGTCAAGCGCGAACTTCCCTAATGGTCAATATCGGGTGCCAAGTGGTAAACTGTTAAGGCTATTTTGATTGATTGGTATGTCCGAGGGGGAGCATGTTCACTAAAGTCCTGAGGTCTTTTGGTATGCGTGGTCGAGTCCTTACGCTGGATGCTCCCATCTCGGGCGACGTCATTCCGTTATCCGAGGTCAAAGACCAGACGTTTGCTACCGGCCTTTTGGGCCAGGGCGTGGCGATTCAGCCTACGGGTACACGTGTGATTGCTCCGGCTGACGCTAAGGTCGAGGCGATTTTTCCCACGGGTCATGCCGTTGCGCTCAACACGGTCGATGGTCTAGACGTGCTCATCCATGTTGGTTTGGACACCGTTCAGCTCGAGGGCAAACATTTTACTGTGTATGCGCAAGTGGGTGACATCGTCCATAAGGGCGATGTACTCATCGAGTTCGATCGCGAGGCAATTGCTGCCGAGGGCTACGATGTGACGGTTCCCATCTTGGTGTGTAACTCCGTTGAGTTCTCGAGCATCAAGGGTTCCGTTGGCGAGCATGTCGAGGAGATGGACCAGCTTATCGTCGCGCGTGAGCGCTAGTCGCTCCGCTTGGCCTTTAGCCTACAATTCAAACACGTTTACGGAGGGCACCCTTGAAAGAGGGCGCCCTCCGTGGCAAGATGGGAAACGTCCGAGGCTAAACAGCTTTGGGTCACCGTGGACGGGCAGGGGCCTCGACGCGGTTAGACACGAGACACATATATTACGCGACCTCGCCCTGGTGGCCGCACACGTTGGTTGCGGCCGACGCGGGCCGCGGGCAAGTGCTTGTAAGGGGAGCCTTGCCTCTCTTGTACGAGAAAGGACGCGTAATGAAAATCATTAAAGCTAAAGACTACGAGGATATGAGCCGCAAGGCCGCTAATATCATCTCGGCTCAGGTTATCCTCAAGCCCGATTGCGTGTTGGGTCTTGCCACCGGCTCCACCCCGATTGGCGCTTACAAACAGCTCGCTGCTTGGTACGAGAAGGGCGACATTGACTTTGCCGAGGTCAGCACCTATAACCTGGACGAGTATCGTGGTCTTTCGCACGACGATCCCCAGAGCTATCACTACTTTATGCGCGAGAACTTCTTCGATCACATCAATATCGATCTGAACAACACGCACGTGCCCGATGGCTCCAACCCCGATGCCGCCGCTGCCTGCTCCGAGTACGACAAGATCGTCGCTGCCGCCGGTTACCCGGATCTGCAGCTGCTCGGCATTGGCAACAACGGTCACATCGGCTTTAACGAGCCCGATGACCACTTCTCCAAGGGCACGCACTGCGTCGACCTGACCGAGAGCACCATTCAGGCCAACAGCCGCCTGTTCGACAGCATCGATGACGTGCCCCGTCAGGCTTACACCATGGGCACCCAGACCATCATGTATGCCCGCATGATCCTGGTTGTCGCCAACGGCGAGGCCAAGGCTCAGGCCGTGCACGATATGTGCTATGGTCCGGTTACGCCCAAATGCCCGGCTTCGATCCTGCAGCTGCACACCAACTGCGTTGTCGTTGCTGACGAGGCCGCTCTTT
Source organism: uncultured Collinsella sp. (assembly GCA_965149855.1). Taxonomy (GTDB): domain Bacteria; phylum Actinomycetota; class Coriobacteriia; order Coriobacteriales; family Coriobacteriaceae; genus Collinsella. The sequence goes on along the minus strand of CBCTTO010000002.1, from coordinate 86,140 downwards.
CGCTCTGCGAGTAACGCGATCAAGCGATCTTACATAGTTTCTCAAAAGGCCCTCGCTTTGCGGGGGCCTTTTTAGTGGACATACGCCGTGGCGTATACATGACGGAAACCTTGCCGCGTGCTTGACTGGAGGGTTTTAAATTTTTGTGATTCATTCTATAGCAGATTCTATGCACATTTGCCACCATAGAGTCGCAGGCGGTAGCGAGGAGTAGGCGAGTTGCGCAACTCAAATAAAAATAGCCGACTGCGCTACACTGCAAATGGGATGGGACATGCTGGCAAGCGCATTGACCTGCGCAAAGACCTATTGGTCGGGGGATAAGTTACCATCGGGCCTCGCTGTACAAAAACTTGCCAAACACGTACCGGCAGACAATTAAAAACTCTAAGTCGCGCTATTCACGGGGCGGCTCATATGGTCCTGCAGCTACGGTGTCCATATGGTCGAGTTGAGGAGCAAGCATGGTAAACGATCTGGGCAATACGGACGACCTCGAGTTGATGCCGACGGGCGGCGGCTATATGGTGCGGCGCGATCGCTTGATGAACGAGCTCATCGTTAAAGGGCGCAAGGCGGGAATTGTTTTGCTCTACGCGCCCGATGGGTTTGGTAAGACGTCGGTGTTGCTGCAATACGTGCAGGAGGTTAAATCGGACCCCACGCGAGGGCCGGTTCGGATTATCGAGGCCGACCGCGCGATTGGACGCGAGCTCTTTATGCAGCTCGAGGTTGTCGCCGATGAGCTTAAGGACAAACCTCATTCGCTCGTTGCGATCGACAACGTGCCCAATCTCGAGCAGCACGAAACCGAGGACCTCATCGATCGAATCCGCAGCTTACGTGCTACGGGGACGGGGGTCTTTATTGCCTGCCGCCCCTCCAACCGATTGCTTATCCACGGGCTGGGCGATTCTGTAAAAGTCAATGCGCAGATGCTCAAGGTGCACGCCTATGAGTATTCGTCATGGGCCACGGCGTTCTCTATCAGCACATCGCTCGATTTTTATCGGCTCACGCAAGGTGTGCCAGAGCTGGTATCTGCCTTGCAGACGGGGATGTATGGACAGGGCGATGTTGCCGGGTTGCTCGAAAACGAAATCGTCAACGTGTACGGTGCGGCGCTGGCCGATCTCGCATCGCTCGAGAACAACCTGTTGTTTACCGTTGCCTGCTTGATGGTATTGATGGGCGAGGGCCGCATTGCGGAGCTAGAGGCGTGCGGTGTGAGGCTTTCGATGGTCGACCAGTCTATCTTTGTGCGCGATTATCCGATTTTTGGCGTGGATCCGTCTGATCGCACCTTTAGGTGTTTGGGCGCTAAGGACAACGCGCGCCTGAGGCTGCGAAAGCTTGTTGCCGAGATCCGTCCCGAACTAGTATCGCGGGCTGCTCGCATTTTGATAAAGGCGGCCCGATGCGATTTGGCCATGGACCTGGCCGATGCGTTCTTGGACCGCCGTGTGGTGTTGGAGCTTGCCGGGCAGTATGGGGCCGATCTTGCCCTGACCGGGCATGGAGGGGACATTTGCCGTGCAGCATCGGCGATGATCAATGCGGAAAAGCAGGAGCAAGAGCCGACAGCCGCCGAGGCACTCGGCGTGTATCTGGCGGCTGTCAGCGTGTGCAATACAAAGCTGGCAAGGTATATGGCGTCCGTTATCGAACGTGCGGGTGACCAGGCGGCCCGCGAGGTCGACCCCGCTACCTGGAAAATAGCCCAGGCGCTTACTATCGCCTTTTACGGCGACAATGACCTGGGGCTTCCCGCCAACCCTGTTGTGCAAGAACAGACATCCTGCGAGGTGCTCGACATGCTGTCCGTGCATATCGAGGTCAAGCGCCACCTAACCGAGCGAGCGGAAGACGGCAATGTTCTCGCGAAGCTCAAGGCGTGCAAAGCTTATGATTGCGAGCTCGACATCGCGGGGATTCTCATACAGGCCGACCATATGCTGGTGGAGCTGTTCGACGGCTCGTTTGCTAAACCCGACGAGCGCGATGACAAGATGGCGCAGATACTCGAGGCGCTCGATATCCGCGGGCTTAAGGCGCCATCCATTTGGCTGCGTATGGTGCTCGCGGCGCGGCGCCTGCTTGCGGGCTTGCCCGTGACCGACGATGTGGCGTTTGGCGAGCTCGACCGCTTTGCGGTGCGTGTTCGTGACAATCAAATTCAGCTGTTTGGGTTATTGCTGGAGGGTTGGCAATCGCTGGCGGAGGGGCGGCCGGTCAACGCGAAGTTCCGCGCGGTTCAGGTGCTCAAGCTCGCCGACGAATCGATTGCGTACATGCGCGAAAACGCGTTGCTGCTGGAGCGCGTGGCGTACCTGCGCAATACGTCGCTGGTATCGGTTCGCGAAGAGGCGGAGCTGCTCGACATTAGCAAGACGCAGGTCGGTGGCTCAGAAGCCTGGATCGTGGCGCTGCACCTGGCCGCTGCGGGCCGCGATAGCGATCTTGCCGCTTGGATGTCTATGAATCGCTCGGGGATTTTAGACCCATCGTATCGGCTGTTCGCACGTCTTGCGATGCATTGTCTGGGCGAGCCTGCCGTCAGGATTCGCAAGAAGCTTCCGGTGCGTGAACTGTCGCGGTATTCACTACGCGATGATTTTGAGGGCGAAAGCGAGCACCTGTTCCAGGCGGGCGAGGTTGAGGCTGTCGATACGATCGGCCATATTGAGATGCGCATGTTTGGCACATTTCGCGCCGAGCGCGACGGCTTTCCCATCACGGATAAGATGTGGCGTCGCAAAAAGGCGGCAACACTTGCCGAGCGGCTCGCGTTGGGCATGGATGCCATGGTCGACCGCGAGACAATCGCCATGGAGTTGTGGCCCCATGCCGAGTTTAGCGCGGCGCGCAACAATCTGTATTCGACGGTATCGCGCTTGCGCTCGGCTTTGGGTCCAACGCCGGATGGCAAGTCGTGCGTGCTCATCCAAAACGAGTGCATAGGGCTCAACGGCGACTACGTTAAGACCGATGTAAGGCTCTTTGACCAGCTGAGCCGCGAGATCCTGGGAAACCGTATGGGCGCGAGAGGCCCTCACCTGGTTGAGCTTTGTCTTAAGGTTGAGCAGCTCTACGCGGGGCCGCTGTATGTTCCCACCGGTTGCAATCCCACGTTTTTTACGCGCATGCGCCACATTATGCAATCCAAGTACATCGACTGCATGATTAGGGGAGCGAATGCCGCTCTCGAGGAAAATGACCTGCAATCGGCAATTTGGCTCGTTGAATCGGGGCTTCGCCAAGAGACGGCGCGCGAGGACATGGTTCGCTGTGCCATGCGCGTTTACGGTGCGGCGGGACGACGCCGCGATGTTGTCGAGCTATACAGCGGTCACATGCACCACCTGCGAGAGCAGGTTCAAGGCGTGCCCGAGCCCGAGACAAGGCGCCTGTATGAGCGCCTGGTCGAAGGCAGGCTCAAGCGCGTGCTTGTCGAGCGATAAAAAACGGGCGCCCGAATCACTCGGACGCCCGCAGGCTACTCGGTATGGCCAGTCGGTTTTAGACGAGCTTGATCTTCTCGATATCCTTGCGCGAGGACTCGCGATACAGCGAGAACTTGCGGCCGATAACCTGAACGACGTCGGCGTGGCAGCGCTCGGCGAGCTCCTCGGCGGCCTCGCGGGCAGAAAGGCTGGAGCCGTCCAGCACGGAGCACTTAACGAGCTCGTGCTTCTCCAGGTAGGCGACCGTCTGCTCGACGGTGCCCTCGTTGACATCGGACTTACCGATGATGATGGCGGGGTTGAGGTGATGGGCCATGCTGCGAAGCTGCTTGACCTGGGCTCCTGTCAGTGCCATGGGTTCTCGCTTTCTATGTATGGGGCGCCCCGCAATGGGGCCTTAATCTACGTGAGCTGTCCCACGATAGCGCAGGAACGGCACGGTGTGGGGCATGTTTGCCCAGTTCGCAAAGAATGCGGATGCCGGGCGGGAAGACGATGCAAGCTTTAGATGGGCTACGGGCGGGGTACGGAGACCGGCTCCCAGGCGATAAACGCCCATCGGACTTTGCGGATGTGGTCGAGCATGTAGCGTCCCTGCGGTACGCCCTTGGATCCCGGCTCACCGGCATGGGGGTTCTCGATCATGTGGTGGGCGATATAGTTGCGCAGGCGGTCGATCTTGTCCTCGTTGCCGTGCTCGAGCATGCGAGAAAAGTCTGCCACGCCTGCCTCGAGACTATCGAAGGTGTCGCGGCGGGGTGATTCAAAATACGTGACCTGTGGCAGTGCACCCATCTGAATAAGGATGTTAAAGGCGTACACAAAACCATTGCTGCAGGTAACCGAGGCGCCGATGGCATTCATCAAGTGCAGGTCATAACGCGGGCTCGAGTTGGCGACCATCGTAACGGCACAACGCCGACGAGCCGTTCGATCAAGCTTGGCAAGTGCGCCTTTTAGGTTGGTCGTGGTGACAGAGCGACTGGCAAAGGCAACATCCACCGCTTTTGCGACCGGTCCAACCAAATCCCAATCATCATCCCAAGCAAGCTCAAGCGGTGTAATAAGATCCTCGAGCCCGTAATACTCAACGCCGGCATCAAGGGTGCCCAACATAGCGGGGGAGAAGTCGGCTGCAATCACAGGATGCCCAGCCTGAGCAAGCGGAATAGCAATCGACCCAGCCCCACACCCCATATCGAGCACCGACTCACCAGGCTCAAGCGCCAGCAGTTTTATAAAATCCCGAGCATACGGGGCAGTCTCCAATGGCCGAAAATGCCGAGCCCGCTTATCCCACTCAAAAGGATCATCAGCCCGATGCCGATCAGCTTGCAAGCGCATCCATTCGTCATTCCAATCAGCAGAAAGAAGCTCAGAGCGAGCATCCCCATCAACCACGGGCCAACCTCCTAGCAACAAAAAAGCGACTCCTCCCAAAAGAAGAGCCGCAACCAGCATATATCAGAAAGAACCGATCCAACGCCAAACCGCCGTATCGACCATGTGGTGCAGGAGCGAAGCGACTGCAACCGGGATAGAACTCAATCGAGGTCCCGTTGTGCGGGAGCCCCGGGGAGGGCAAATATATAAGGTCGATCGCGAGTTCCGCACGAGCCGGAGAGCACTTAATGTGCTCTCCGTGCGAGTCAGGACTGTCCGAGCAGGCGACCTTATATATTTGCCCTCCCCGGGGCTCCTCGCCAGTCCCCCTCAGCTAGTTCTTGAGCGAGTTCAGCGGCGCCGGGAAGCGTCCGCCACGGTGGGCGAGCACGGTGCCGGCGTTGGGGTTCACCGGCATGATGGGCGCACGGCCGAACAGACCGCCGTACTCAACGCAGTCGCCCACGCCCTTGCCGATAGCGGGAATCACGCGCACGGCCGTGGTCTTGTTGTTGATGACGCCGATGGCCATCTCGTCGGCGATGATGCCGGCGATGGTCTCGACCGGGGTGTCGCCGGGGATGGCGATCATGTCCAGGCCAACGGAGCACACGCAGGTCATGGCCTCGAGCTTCTCGAGCGAAAGTGCGCCGGCCTCGACGGCAGCAATCATGCCGGCGTCCTCGGACACGGGGATAAAGGCGCCCGAGAGACCGCCCACGCTGGAGCTGGCCATGACGCCGCCCTTCTTGACGGCATCGTTGAGCATGGCGAGCGCGCAGGTCGTGCCGGGGCCACCGCAGGTGCCCACGCCGATGATCTCGAGGATACGCGCGACGGAGTCGCCGATGGCGGGCGTGGGAGCCAGCGACAGGTCGACAATGCCCTTCTCGACACCCAGGCGATGGGCGGCCTCGCGGCTCATGAGCTCGCCGGCACGGGTGATCTTAAAGGCGGTCTGCTTAATCTTCTCGGCGACTTCCATCATCGATGCGGAATCGGGCAGCGTCTCCAGGGCTGCCGCCATAACGCCGGGGCCCGAGACGCCTACGTTGATGACGGCGTCGGCCTCGCCACCGCCGTGGACGGCGCCCGCCATAAACGGGGAGTCCTCGACCATGTTGGCAAAGCAGACAAACTTGGAGGCGCCAACGGAATCCTCGTCTGCCGTAAGCTTGGCGGCATCGATGATGGTCTGAGCCGCCATGAGCACGGCATCCATGTTGATGCCGGCGCGCAGGCTGGCGACGTTGACGCTGGAGCAGACGCGGCTGGTGGTAGCGAGCGCCTGGGGGATGGACTGGATGACGCGGCGGTCGGCGTCGCCGATGCCCTTCTGGACGAGCGCGGAGAAGCCGCCCAGGTAATCGATGCCGAGCGTCTCGGCCGCGCGGTCGAGGGCATGCGCGATGGGGGTGAGGTCCTCATCCTTGCAGCATGCGGCGATCTGCGCCACCGGGGTGACGGAAACGCGCTTGTTGACGATGGGGATACCGTACTCGCGCTCGAGGTTCTCGGCGGTCTCGACCAGGTGCTCAGCCGTGTGCGTCACGTGGTCGTAGATTTTCGTGCACATGCGGTCGAGGTTCTCGTCGCCGCAACCCATGAGCGAAACACCCATGGTGATGGTCCTGATGTCGAGGTTCTGCTCCTCAACCATGCCGCGGGTTTCCGCGATTTCTGCGGGCGTGATCGCCATCCTTGCACTCCTATCTGCCAAAACGAGCATAGTCTTGTCTATTCTAACGTGCCGCACGCGTCTCGTGGCGCGTGCGGCACGTTTTGGTGCTCGGTTGTTTCCGTTGTGTTACTGTCCAAAGACCTCTTCGGCGATGCGCGCGCTCTCGGCGGCGTCCTTGGCGTAGTAGTCAGCGCCGATCTGCTTGGCGTATTCGGGGGTGAGCACGGCACCGCCTACGATGATCTTGACGCCTGGCACCTCGGCATGAAGCAGCTTGATGGTCTCCTCCATGGCGACGACCGTGGTAGTCATAAGTGCCGAGAGGCCGACGAGCTTAATGTCGCGTTCCTTGACGGTCTTGAGCACCTCCTGCGGGTCGACGTCGCGACCCAGATCAAAGACGGTGTAGCCGTAGTTATCGAGCAACATCTTGACGATGTTCTTACCGATGTCGTGGATGTCGCCCTTGACGGTGGCCACGCAGATTTTGCCCTTGTCGGCAATCTCGCCGGCGGGCATCAGGCGCTTGATGGTGTCAAAACCCACGCGCGCGGCCTCGGCCGAGGCCATGAGCTGCGGCAAGAAGAACTTTCCCTGGTCAAAGAGGACGCCAACCTCGTCAAGGGCGGGGATAAAGTGATTGTTGATGAGGTCCATGGCGTCGTGATCTGCCAGCAGACGCTCGGTCTCGGCCGCGATCTCGCCTTTGCGGCCCGAGACGACCATGCGACGAATCGGGTCGTCGTTGCTGTCAGTGCCGGCGGTGCCAGCAGCGGGCGCGGTGTCGGTCGATACTGCCTGAGCCGCCGCCGGGTTCGCGGCGATCTTGTACGGATCGGTCCAGCCGGCGTAGCGTTCGATGTATCCGGTCGAGCCCTCGTCCTCAACGCTCAGGACGCGATAGCTGTAGACGGTATCCATAAAGCGCTTGGAGCCCGGGTTCATGATGGGGGCGTCCAGGCCTGCGCCGAAGGCGGCAGCCAAAAAGACCGAGCCCAGCAGCGGGCGGGCGGGCAGACCAAAGCTGATGTTCGACACGCCGAGCGCGCATTTGACGCCCAGGCGCTCCTTGCACAGGGACATAGCACGCAGGATCTGTTCGGCCTGGCGTTGATTGGTCGAGGCGGTCATGACCAGACAGTCGATGAGGATGCGGTCCGGTCCGATGCCGTAGCGCGCAGCCTCGGCTACGATGCGCTCGGCGATGGCGAAGCGAGCCTCGGCGGTATCGGGGATGCCGCCTTCGTCGAGCGTGAGGCCGACGACGTTGGTGCCGTAGTGGGCGACCAGCGGAAAGATCTCATCCATGATCTGCTGCTTGCCATTGACCGAGTTGATGATGGGCTTGCCGGCGTAGCGGCGAACGGCGGCCTCGACGGCTGCGGGATCGGTGGAGTCGATCTGCAACGGCAGCAAGGTGGAGCCCTGGAGCTGCTCGGTTGCCTGTTGGATGATCTTGACCTCGTCGATTTCGGGCAGGCCCACGTTGACGTCCAGGATGTCGGCGCCCTGTTCCTGCTGGCTGATGCCCTGGCTCACGACGTAGTCCAGGTCGCCGTCGCGCAGGGCCTGCTGCAGGCGCTTTTTGCCGGTGGGATTGATGCGCTCGCCGATGACAGCGATTTTGTGGCCGTTGCAGGGAAGGTCTACGACCGTCTGCGCGCTCGTGACCGACATGCTGGGCTTGCGGCGGCGCGGGCTGGGCGTGTGGTTGTTGATGAGGGTGCGAAGTGCCGCCATGTGCGTGGGCGTGGTGCCACAGCAGCCACCCACGACGCTCACGCCGTCCTCAATCATGCCGGCGACGGCCTCGGCGTATTCGGGTGCCTGGATGTCAAAGACGGTATTGCCGTCATCGTCCACGCGGGGCAGTCCCGCATTGGCCTGCACCATAACGGGCTTGTCGGTAACGGTGAGCATGCGTGCGGCGAGCCCTCGGAGCTCGGCCGGTCCCTGGCTGCAGTTGATGCCTAAAACGTCGGCGCCGATGGCGTCGAGCGTGACGGCGGCCACCTCGGGACTCGTACCCAGGAACGTGCGACCGTCTTCCTCAAAGGTCATGGTGGCAAAGACGGGCAGGTCGGAGTTCTCGCGGCAGGCGAGGACGGCAGCCTTGATCTCGGCAAGGTCGGTCATGGTCTCGATAATAAAGAGGTCCACGCCCGCGTCGACGCCGGCGCGCACTTCCTCGGCAAAGAGGTCATAGGCCTCGTCGAAGCTCAGGGTGCCCAAGGGGCGAAGCAGTGCGCCGATGGGGCCGATATCGCCGGCGACATAGTGGGCGCCGGCCGCGCGGGCGCAGGCGACGGCGGCGGCAAAGACATCTGCCACGGTGGCGGCGCCGTCGAGCTTGTGGGCGTTGGCGCCAAAGGTGTTGGCGGTGATTACGTCGCAGCCAGCCTCGACGTACTGACGCTGAATATCAGTGATAACCTGGGGCTCCTCAAAGTTGAGCAGCTCGGGCAGGGCGCCGGCCTTCATGCCGGCCGCCTGCAGCATGGTGCCCATGCCGCCGTCGAACAGGAGGTGTCCCGTGCCCTCGATGGCGGCGCGCAGGCGATCGTCCTTAATGCGAAGGTCGCCGATCGTGCGCGTCTTGTACGTGGCGCCGTTACAACGCGCAGTATTGACGGGCGCTGCCAGCGCGGTACCGTCGGAATCATGGGTGATAAGCGGAGTAAACATCGAGGGCTCCTAATGGCTGGAATAGCAGGTGGTGTGGGCGGCGCGGAAGCGGCAGTGCTCGCGCATGCGGCAGATATTGCAGGTGGGGCGGCTCTGGGCGTCGTGGACCTCGCCGTCAAACAGACCGATCACTGCGGTCACACTCTTGGTGGGCATGAGCAGGCTGGTAGGTGTGACGGTAAGCCCGATGAGCCGCGTGGCGTTGAGCGCAGCCACGATTGAGTGCTGGGCCGTAAGCGGGCAGTCGCCGTAGCCGGGGCTGAAGCGCCAGTTACCGGCGAGTCCGTGTGCGGCGGCCACAGCCTTGACCTGCTGGTCCATCTGCTCGACGGCGGCTTCTACATAGGCAGAGCATGCAGCGTCGAGCACGGCTCCCTCTAGGGGTTGCTGGGCTCCCGTGGTGCGCAGGCGACGCTCGGCGTCCATGCCGAGGGTGCATGCCATGAGTGCGGCAAAGCGGGCGTCTTTGAGGTGGCGATAGATATCGCGGCCGCGCAGCTCAACGTTGGTGCCGACCAGGCGGATGCAAGGCTCGCCCTGCTCGTCGACGCCCGTGGCATCGACGGCAAACACGCGTCGCACGCCACGGGGCTCAATGTCCAGTTCCAAACGCTCAACGACAAGCTCAATACGTCGTGATAGTTCGGGCTCAATCTGCTGGCCGCCGTAACCCAGATACCGCAGCATCTCGGCACGGTCGACACGGGGATGGTGCGCGGCATCGATACGGTAGAGCGCCGGCGACGCAAGGTCGGCCGGCACTTCGACAGCGGTTGTATCGATGTGCGGTTTTTCCATTACCCCAGGCGCTCCATAATGGTCGCGGCGATCGCAGGACGATTCATAGTGTACAGGTGCAGGCCGTCGGCGCCGTGCTCCTTGAGGTCGCAAAGCTGACGGGCGGCATAATCTACACCGGCTGCCTGCAGGCTCTCGGGGTCGTTCTCGTACTTGGCGAGAATCTTGATGACGGGGGAGGGCAGCGACGCGCCGCACATAAAGACCATGCGGCTGATCTGTGACTTGCCCATAAACGGCATGATGCCCGCGGTAATGGGCACGGTGATACCGGCCTTGTCGGCAAGCTCGCGAAAGCGGTAGAAGCACTCGTTGTCAAAAAAGAGCTGCGTCACAAAGAAGCTCGCGCCGGCGTCCTGTTTTTGCTTGAGGTATTCGACCGAGAGGTTGAGATCCTCACAGGCAATGTGGCCCTCGGGGTAGGCTGCGGCGCCCACGCAAAAGCCGGCATCGACGAGCTCCGGGATGAGGTCGCGGGCGTAGGCGTAGTCCGAGGCGGGCTTGTCGTCCTCGGTTGCGCCGGCGGGAAGATCGCCGCGCAGGGCTAGCACGTTTTCCACACCGGCCGAGCGATACTCGTCAATCTTGGCGGCGATATCGGCATGCGTGCGGCCCACGCAGGTGAGGTGCGCTACCGAGGGCGTATCGAATTCGCTCGTAATCATATGCGCGATGGGGGCGGTGGTGGCACCGTTACCCGAGCCGCCGGCCGAACAGGTGACCGAGACAAAGCTCGGCGAAAGCTTGCACAGATTGCCTGCCACTTTGCGAGCCGTATCGAGGGTCAGCTCGCCCTTGGGCGGGAACATCTCAAACGAAACGGGCGCGGTGCCCTGGGATGCTGCCTGCTTAAAAACCTCGTCGACGCGCATATCGTGCTCCTTTAGATGCCTAGGTGCGATGTTTTGTTGCAAGGATTCTACAGCACCACTGCGCCAAGACGGAATTTCTCTCGCGATTTGGTGATACCAATCGAAAATGCTTCGCTATCGGCATTTCCTATAACAGGGCGGTCAATGTAGGATGGGGCTATATTGAATGGTATCTGATGCGAAATACCAGTTAATAAAGCCCCATTCTACATTGACTACCCTTAAACCATGGGGAGAGGTCTGCAATTTATGCAGTTGATTGGCTGTTGAGGGTGGCAACGCCGCCTCGATAGGGTAACCTCAATGATTGGTTTCGCGACGGCAACATAACGGTAATGTCGCGGAAACACGGCGAGTCTAAGCTATGACTCGTTCGTTAGTAATCAACACCGCTTCTCACGCGGTGCCGATACGAAGGGAGTTCCGTATGGCCGAACTTACTGACCGCTTCGGGACCATGGTGTTCTCTGAGGAAGTCATGAAGGATTACCTCCCCAAGGACATTTGGAAGCGCCTTGCTGCAACCCTCGAGGGCGGTGAGCCGCTCGACCTGGACGTGGCCAACGCCGTTGCCCATGCCATGAAGGTCTGGGCCATCTCCAAGGGTGCGACGCACTACGCGCACTGGTTCCAGCCGCTTTCGGGCATTACTTCCGAGAAGCACGATAGCTTCCTGGAGCCCAACCACGACGGCACCGCCATTACCAAGTTTACGGGCAAGAACCTCATCCAGGGCGAGCCGGACGCCTCCAGCTTCCCCAACGGCGGCCTGCGCGCTACCTTCGAGGCCCGTGGCTACACCGCTTGGGATCCCACTAGCCCCGCCTTTATCAAGGACGATGTCCTGTGCATCCCCACGGCTTTCTGCTCCTACACGGGCGAGGCCCTGGACAAGAAGACCCCGCTGCTGCGTTCCATGACCGCGCTCTCGCGTGAGTCTAAGCGCGTTTTGGCGCTGTTTGGCAAGACCCCCAAGAAGGTCGTTCCTTCCGTGGGCGACGAGCAGGAGTACTTCCTGATCAAGAAGGACGCCTATCGCAAGCGCAAGGACCTGGTCATCACCGGCCGCACCCTCTTTGGTGCCGCTCCCTGCAAGGGCCAGGAGCTTGAGGAGCACTACTTTGGCGCTATCCGCCCCACCGTCTCGGCCTATATGAAGGATCTGGACGATGAACTGTGGGCGCTTGGCATTCCCGCCAAGACCAAGCACAACGAGGTTGCTCCCTGCCAGCATGAGCTTGCACCGGTTTATGGCGAGGTCAACGAGGCCATCGACCAGAATCTGGTCATGATGGAGAAGATGAAGCTCATCGCCTCCCGTCACGACTTGGTCTGCCTGCTGCACGAGAAGCCCTTCGAGGGCATCAACGGTTCGGGCAAGCACAACAACTGGTCGCTTGGCACCGAGTCCGAGAACCTGCTCGACCCGGGCGACACCCCGCTCGACAACCTGCAGTTCATCGTCTTCCTCACCGCGGTGATCGAGGCCGTCGATAACTATCAGGAGCTCCTGCGTGCCTCCGTTGCCTCGGCCGGCAACGACCATCGTCTGGGCGCCAACGAGGCTCCTCCGGCGATTATGTCCATCTTCCTGGGCGACCAGCTTACCGAGGTCGTCGAGAAGATCATCGATGGCAAGGCTTCCGTCCATGCCACGCGCGGCGTGCTCGACCTGGGCGCCGATACCCTGCCCAAACTGATGCAGGACAACACCGACCGCAACCGCACCTCCCCGTTTGCCTTCACCGGCAACAAGTTCGAGTTCCGTGCCTGCGGCTCCGAGCAGAACGTCTCCGACTCCAACCTGGTGCTCGATGCCGCCGTGGCCAAGTCGCTCAAGTCCTTCGCCGACGCGCTTGAGGGTACGCCCGAGGATGAGTTCCAGGATGCTGCGCTCGAGTACTGCAAGAAGGTCCTGACCGATCACCAGCGCATCCTGTTCTCCGGTGACGGCTACTCCGATGAGTGGCCCGTCGAGGCCGAGAAGCGCGGCCTTGCCAACAACAAGACCACGGCCGACGCCCTGCCCGCCTTTGTTTCCGATAAGGCCATTGCGCTCTTTGAGGAGACGGGTGTCCTGACCAAGGCCGAGGCCCAGTGCCGCTACGACTGCAAGCTCGAGAAGTACAACAAGCTCATGAACATCGAGGCCACCACGATGGTTCGCGAGGCGCGTCGTACCTATCGCCCGGTCATTACCGCTTATGCCACCAAGGTCGCTAAGGGCCTTGAGACTATTCGTGCCGCCGGTGCCGAGGCCGCCATGCAGTGCGAGCAGAACACGCTCAACAAGCTCTGCAACGGCATCACCACCATCAACGACTCCATCAAGGCGCTCGACGCCGTGCATCAGAAGGCCGAGGCCCTCGATGGCCAGGAGCAGGCCAACGTGTATGCACACGAGGTCGTTCCCGCTATGGATACGCTGCGCGCCGCCGTGGATGCCATGGAGGAGATTGTGGCCGCCGACTACTGGCCGGTCCCGACCTACGACGACATTCTGTTCTACGTGTAACAGACACGTTTGATTTTGCGTGTGAAGGGGTCTCGCCTGTGTGAGGCCCCTTCTTTTTTGCCGCTTTGACCTGCTTTGAACTTGCAGCCGAGCGAGCGTTTCGCGCGGGGCATCTTAAAAGTTGTAACCTGTTTTGGCATGCGGACGTTTCGGGCGTTTGTTCATAAAGGGGAGGATGATCCGATGAGGGTATTCGATATCGTGTTTAGCCCGACCGGCGGAACGGAAAGGGCGTCTGGCTACATTGCCAATGCGTTGGAAGGGGAAACCGTTGCTGTAGATCTGACCGATAGCGGGCTTGGTTTTCGCACGGTTGCGATGACAAAAGAGGATGTAGCCGTGATCGCGGTGCCCTCGTATGGCGGGCGAGTCCCGGCTGTGGCTGCGGAGCGCTTGGGTATGATGCGGGGAAACGGTGCGCAGGCGGTTCTGGTTTGTGTTTACGGAAACCGCGCGTATGAGGACACGCTGGTCGAGCTTGAGGATGCGGCAAAGGGCGCGGGCTTTCGGGTGATCGCGGCGGTTTCTGCCATCGCCGAGCATTCTATTGTTCGCCAGTTTGCCGCCGGTCGGCCTGATGCACAGGACGCGGTGCAGCTCGCTGGGTTTGCGGATCAGATTCAGCAAAAGATATCTGCGGGAGATGCTTCTGAGCCGGCTATACCGGGTAATCGTCCCTATAAGAAAGCTGGGGGTACCGGTATGGTGCCTAGGGCCACAAAGGAGTGCACCGCCTGCGGGGCTTGCGTCGCAGTGTGTCCCGTTGGCGCTATCGATAAAGACGATCCCAAGCGGGTGGACAAAAAGGCCTGCATTTCCTGCATGCGCTGCGTTGCCGTGTGTCCGTGGGGCGCTCGCGCGGTAAATCCCGTCATGCTCTCTGCGGCTACCAAGATGTTGAGCAAAGTCTGCGCCGAACGGAAGGAGTGCGAGCTGTTTATCTAACGCAGGGGCTTTGAGTACTTTTCGTCTTATAACGGCAAAAAGAACGAACCCGTCGGACCTTACATCCGGCGGGTTCGAACATTTTAAAGTTGGTGCCCCCAGCGGGATGTCCGCGTGCGGCTGGCGCCGCCCGCTTCCGCTGCGTCGCTTCGCTCCTTGCGTGCTGCGCTGGAAAACGCTTGCGCGTTTCCTCAGCTCCGCACCCTGTCGGGTTCGAATCCCGGCACATGGATAGCAAAAAGCCCGCTACCGAATTGGCAACGGGCTTCTCAGATTCTGTGGTGCCCCGTCCGAACATCTTCTCGAACCGAGATCTGCACGTTCGGGACCATCGTTCTGCTTAGGATACCACGCGCTACGCTTGCGGCATAATCTCCTGCTCGCCGTTCTCATCGAGATACGGGATGAGGTACACGCCGCCCTCGTCGGTCGTGAGCAGGAGGTACTCGCGGTTGTGCCGGTCGCATACGATCTGCTGGTGCACGTCCTCGGGGAGGTCGTATAGGGGGCCGTCGGTACGCGCCTTCGATACGGTCATGCCGTCGTTCGCGAAGGCGCTCATGGCGCACGACGAGAAACCGCACGCGACGAACAGCAGGACCGCGAGCAGGACGATCAGCCCGCAGCCGCCGTTCCTGTCCTCGTCTGCCGGGCTCGGGTACGGCATGGCTACGCCTTAACGAGGAAGTCGTCCGCCTCGGGCTTGCCCGTGGCCTTGCCGACCGCGACGTAGCGGGTGTGGCCGCTGTACGACGTGTAGCGGCCCCAAACGTAGCCGTCGGCGATCTTGTACCAGTCGTCGAGCACGACGGTCTGGCCGCTTGAGTAGCTGGTGACGACATTGCCGCCGAGGGACGGCGCGTCGCGCACGTTGAGCGCGGAGACGGTACAGCGGTACTTGCCGCCGAAGTCCTCGGTCGTATCCTGCGGCGCGGGCTGCGCCTGTGTCGAGGGCGCTGGGACGCTCGACGCGGTGATGCCGAAGCACTCGAGGTAGATACTCGCGAGCTCGTCGATGTTGGAGTTAAACTTCTCGCGGTCGCCGTCGTTGTCGATGAAGCCGTTCTCGCACAGGCGGTAGTTGATGCCTCGTGCTGCGGCTCGGTTCACGTTGGCGAGCTCGGAATGGTGCACGATCTTCTCGGCGCGGCCGGGCATGAACGCCGACAGCTTGTCGGCGAGGGCCTTGTCGTAATCGTCGGGCTCGAAGCCGGACTTGATGATGACGTGTGCGCCGTGCGCTGTCGCGATTCCGCTGGCGTCCATGTGCAGCTCCACCACCGGGGCGTCGGTGTTCAGGCGGTTGATGCCGCCGTCGGCGTACCAGTTGCGGGACATGTCGCCCAGCTCGACCTCGGGGCCGCCGAGCTCCTTGATGCGCTTGCCGAGGGCTCGGACTCGCTCCGCCTCGGTATAGCCGCCGGCGCAGCATCCGGGGTCGCCGGCTCCGTGACCGCAGATGATAAACAGCTTGGCCATGGCTAGCCCTCCTTCTTCACGTCGCCGAGCGCCAGGAGCGCGTCGAGCCACTTGGACGTTACGCCCACGGACTTGAATGCCGCATATGCCACCTGGACACCGCCGACGGCGGAGAAAATCGAGGTGACCCATGATGCCGGGTCTGTCGGGATGCCGCCCGCCATCGCGGTGAGCGCTCCCGCGAGCACGGATGCAGCGATGGCAATCCATCTGGCAGCGTTGCCGCTCATGGCCTGTGTCTTGATCGCCTGCACGATGTACGGAACGACGAGTGCCGTTACCACCGTGAGGCACGCTTGAATCTCTGTCATTTTTTCTCCTTGCCTATTTATCCGCCAGTTCCCTGTCGTACAGGAAATCGACGCGGTCGCACATGTGGTCGACTTTCGCGGCCATGCCCTGGCTACGTGCCTGGCTGTGCACCAAATCGCTGTGAAGGACGTCGTTAGACGCGACCACCGATTCCATGAGGGTTTTCATTCCTTCCATAAGGGTGTTGCTTCGCTCCATCTGGGCGGCGATGCGGCCCTCCATCTGGGACCGTTCTCGGTCACGCTGCGCCCTCTCGTCTACTTCGGCCTGTTTGCGCTCCTCGCGCTTCAGGTCGAGCTCGCCCTTCCGCTGGTTTTGGCGTTTGTACTCCTCGAGGAATTGGCGCCCGAAGTAAAACGCAACGAGCGTCAGGAGCACGCCTCCAAGCCAAGCCGGTCCGTAAGGCGCAAAAAGATTGAGCACTTCCATCATGGGCGCCCTCCTTCCGCCTATTCGGCCGTGTACTCCTCGCCGGTGATCTCCTTGTACTCATCGGCGGTGATCCACTTGCACTTGACGGCCTTATGCACTCGTGCCTTGCTCCAAAGAGGTCGGTCGTAGTACTTCTTGACGAGCGCGAAGTGCTCGGAATGCTCTTCGGTCTTCTTCGTCGGCATTACTGGTCACCTCCGACCATCATGAGCAGGTAGTCGATGTTCGCCGTGTTCTGCTCGGTCTGCGTCGGCTTCGACGCCTGCTCGCGCATCTGGCCGAGCAGCGCCGGCACGTCGGGCGTCTCGCCTCTGTCGTAGGCGGCGAGCGCCGCCGTATAGGCCATCTTCTTGGCCTTCTGCTCGATGTACGAGTCGTCGTCGATGACTCCCGCCTCATGGGCCGCGTCGGGGTCGCCGAGCTGCGAGAGCAGGTTTCGCAGCGCGTTCACCTCGGCCTGCGTGCCGTCGTCCACGGTGTCGGGACGCTCCTCTTCAGTGTCCATGCGGACTCCTTTCTGCTAGGGGATGTGCGGACATCGTATCGGCGGCGTGAGACTGGCCGGCACCGACGACGAGCTCGACGAACAGCCGGTCGAAGTCGCGCACGATCCAGTGCACGTCCATGCGGAACCTCGGCCTGCCGTCGCCCCGTTTTCGCTCGAGAGACCCGCGGAACGACATGTAGGAGACGTACGCCTGCTCGAGCGTCATGCTTCCCTCGGCGACCATGCGTGCATGTGTGCGCAGCTTCCGGCGCTCGCGGGCGAGGGACTTCGGTATCGGCGTCACGACGATCCTGCCCGACTCGGTGAAGCGGAACCGCTTCTTGAGGAACGTGAACCCGCGCGTGAGCTTCACCACCCTTGTCTTCCTCTCGTTGATGGTGATGCCGAGCGACGAGCACAGGGCGCGGGCGGCGTCGAGGAACCGCCAGAGGGTCTCCTTTTCGAGCGCTATGAAGTAGGAGTCGTCCATGTACCGGCCCGACGCCTCGATTCCGCGCCAGCGCTCGCCGAGATGGTCGAGCGGGGACGGTATGGCGACGGCCAGCGCCTGGTTCGGCTCGCTGCCGAGCCCGAGCCCGATCCTGCCGTTCGCCTCTATCTGCAGGCGCATGAACTCGACGGCCGCGGGGTCTGTGAGCGTCCGCCTCACGAGGTCGAGCGCCGTCCCGTGGTCGATTGTCCCGAAGTAGTCGGAGAAGTCCATGAGCAGGACATAGCCCTCCGCGCCGTGCCTGCGGTAATGCTCGGCGAGCTGCCCCTTCAGGCGCATGAGAGCGTAGTCCGTGCCGCGGCCTCGCATGTTGGCCGCGCATCCCGGCGTGAGCGTCGGCCACACCGCCGGGGCCATGACAGCCCTCGTGACCGCCTTCTGTATCACGCGCTCGGAGAACCGCGGCGCGGCTATCGCCCTGTCCTTCCCGCGCTCGATGACGTGGAACCGGACGAAGCCCTTGCGGATGTCGTTGCCCGCCAGGAGGTCCCGGCGTGCGTAGAGCGAGTTGCGCAGGGAGTGGATCATGTAGCGCTGGACGCTTGCCTTCCAGCGGACGCCCTTGGCGGCGTCGCGTGCCGCCTCGTGGATGTTGTCGAGGCGGGCGGCATTGGAGATGGTGAGGGCCGCGCAGCGCTTCGCCCTGTTCGCGGCCCTCTTCGCATCGCGCCTGGCTCTTCTGGCCTTTCGGCGCTCATCGCTATTCATGATGGCATCCCGCGCGGCCTGCGCCTATGGGCGCCGGCGTTCCCAGGCCGCTTAGGGAGGAGCAATGAAACCGCGTCGAGCGCCGAAGCTCGCGGCCATGCAAGGAGCGGACTGCCCTCCCAGCGGGATGCGTCTTTACGGGCGCGTGCCCGAACGTCGGCCCTTCCTTCCTCATGTGCTCGGAGCCCCACGCATAGGCGGGGCTGTCTGGCGAGTATGAGCAATCCCACGCGCGGGCGAATCCAGTCGTTCGTGGCATCGTTGTAGTTGGCGTTGCCGTTGTTGTTGACGTAGCAGACGTTCGCAGACGAGCCACCCCTGACGGAACGGAGCCACCAGTTGTAGCGGTTAACAAGGGACGACGTCCTGCCATTCTACCGCGCCCCGATCAGCTTGACGCCCTTGCGCGCGCCCTTGAGCAGCTTTATCTCGGAGTCGACGAGCCCCGCTATGCGCTCGAATGCCCCGGCGTGCTGCGTGTCCCCCTTCCGGCGGTACACCTCGAGGTATGCCTGCGCGTCCTGGTACAGCTGCTCGCAGTCGGCGACGGCCAGCGTGAGGTAGCGCTTGCGGGCCGCGACGTTCTCGGGGGTGTTCGGGTAGAACACCTCGGACTTGACGATGTTGTAGACGACGCTGCGGGCCGTCTCGGCCATGGGGACGGCGAACGTGAAGCGCTGTGATTTCGGGATGGCGCTCGACGTGATGATGCCCAGAACCTCCACGCGCAGCTCGATGGCCGTGTTGTAGAACTCGCGCTCGCTTAGGTTTCTAAGCCTCTCGGGTACTCCGCTCAAGGCGATGCTCCTCTCTCGTGACATGAAAAGGCGCACGCGCGAGGCGTGCGCCCGATGGGTGTCCTGTACGGTCCGCTTCGCTACCCTAGGAGGAAGCCCACGCGCGGGCGAATCCAGACGGTCGCGGCACCGTTGTCGCTGGCGTAGCCGATGCCGATGACGCAGCAGACGTTCGCAGACGAGCCACCCCTGACGGAACGGAGCCACCAGCTGTAGCGGCTACCGTTGAGTCGGTGCGCGGTGTCCTTGAAGAGGTCGAACTGGCAGTCGAAGCCGACGGAGTAGCCGGGCGTGCCCCAGACCGGGCAGCCGTAGACCTCCATCTCGGAGAGCGACCAGACCTTGCCGATGTCCTGCCAGCTCCAGTTGTTGGAGTCGGTGAGCGCACCGGAGGCGCTGTAGCGCTCCTCGAGCAGGACGCGCTGCGTGAGGATGTATTTCGTCAGGCCCTCGGGGAGGCACGCCTCGAAGGCCGTCTCCCAGCCCTTGAGCTGGGAGCACAGGTACGGGTTCTTGATGTCCGCCGTGCCCTGGTTGGTGTTCGTCTTGTTCCACGGGATGCACGAGGAGTTGGTGACTCCGGCGTAGGAGGAGCTGACCGCGATGGGCGCGGAGGCCACGAACGCGATGTGGTGCCCCTTGCTGCGGTCGTCGCACCACAGGTACGGGTCGATGTGCGCGATGATGAATCGTACGGACTGCTGGCCGGCGACGCCGGAAGCGGAGACGAGGGGAACGTCGAGGTAGTCGCCCACGCGCAGGCCCGCGAAGTTGTTGGCGGCGATGCGCTTGTGCAGTGCGTCGTAGACCGTGCCTCCGCCGATCTCTCCGGCGAGCAGCGTCGCGATGCTCTGCCCGCCGTACTTGCCGATGAGTGCCAGGCGGTTGTACTCCGAGCCGGCGAGCGCGGCCTCGGCGTTGGTGCGGGCGGCCTGGTCGATGATCGGGTAGCTCGTGCCACCGACCGAGAAGCGTTCCGCGTTTACGTTTGCCATTTCAGTTTCCTTTCTATGCGAGCACGAGTGTCGTGCCTGATACCGAGCAGGTCGAACCGAGCATCACGGTTCCGTTGCTGTAGGACGCCTTGGACGACGGCGCGTAGACCGTCCCGCCGATGAAGATGAACTTGCCGGTGGCGTCGGCGAGCATGGTCGCGAGCGCCGCGTTCTGGTCGCGCAGGTCCGAGATGTCCGAGTCTCCAGCGCTGCCCTGCGCGACCGAGTTGGCGATCTGCAATGCCTGGCTCGCGGCGGCCTCGGCACGCGAGGCCGCTCCGTTCGCCGCCGCCGCGGCGTTCGCCGAGGCCTGCTGGTCGGCGGCGTGCTCGTCGTTGCGCCTGGTCTCGGCGGCTTTTCTCGCCTCCTCGTTGCGCTCTCGCGCCTGCTCGCCCGATTTCCTCGCGTTCTCGTTCGAGGTGCGCGTCGCCTCGTCGGTCCGTCTCTGTTTCTCGTTCTGGACTCGCGCCACCTCGTTGTTCGCGCGGTTCACCTCGGCGCTCAGGCGCGACTGCTCGTTCGACGCCCTCGTATTCTCGGCGGAGACGCGTTTTTCCTCCGCGGCGTTGGCTCTGTCCGTCGCCGAGTTGCACGCGGAGGCAGCCGCATGTGCCTTATTGGCCGCGTCCATCGCTATCGTCGACGCGATGTAGTAGATCTGGCCGTCGGTCGTGCGCACCCTGTTGACGTTTCCGTTCGCGTCGAGCATCAGCGCGGCGTACTGCGTGGTGTCTGACATCAATCCCTCCCTTACTTTGCTATGAGGCCCGTGACTATCGCCTGCGGGCCGATAGTCTCGACGATGCAGCGGTCGCCGGCCTTGGCGGCGGAGCACGCTGTGGTCATGGGGAGGCCCGATAGCGTCGCGCCGGAGATGGCCACCGTGGCCGTCACGCCCGAGACGGATCGCACCGTCCCGAGCCCGACGGAGTGGCCGGAGCCTCCCTGCGGCGAGAAGAGCGACGCGAGCTGCTCGCCCGCATCGGCTATGGCGTTAGCGTTCAAAGCGCCTCATCTCCAATTCCATCGGGCATCCTCCCACGAGGGTGAGAGTCTGCTTCCGTATCGCGAAGTTCCCGGATATTCCCGCGCTGGGCCAGCGGACCTCGATGGCGTCCGCCACGGTGACCGGTGCGTAGATATGCGTCACCTTCAGCCTGTGAATCGCCGACTGCTGCGTGCGCAGCAGCGTGGCGGCCTCTGCGTTCGCGTTGGCCTGCCGCTCCTCCGGCGTCGAGCCCGGCGGCAGCTCGCTCTTGGTGTACTTGGCGGATTTGCGCCAGCCGCGCGTCACCGTCGAGTATTGGCTGTTCGGGTCGGCGTCTATCGCCGTCCCCCTCACGCTCTCGTCGGTCGTCGAGTAGTCGACGTGCACGACGTTCGCCACGCTCGACTTGTCGAGCTCCTCGGTGCCGCCGTCCTCGAACCTCGCCTCCTTGCCCTCCTCCATGACCATGGCGGGGGCTCGCTTGTCGGGCTCGACGTAGCGGCGGAGCAGGACGCGGCCCATCGGGTCGCATGACGCGGCACTGAACCCGGCGGCATCGAGGAGCGCGTTCACGGCCTTCAGGCGGGTCGCGTAGCTGCTCCCGCCGTTGCCGATGGCTCCGACGACCCACGTGGTCGTGAGCTTGAAGTCGGACGGCTCGGCGACGACCTCGAGCCCGGCCTCCCGCAGCAGCCTCGCGGCCTCGTCCACCGCGTTGCTGCCGGCCACCAGCGAACGCGGGGCGTCGAACTCGTCCTCGGCGACCTCGGACAGCCTGCCGGACAGGTCCGCCTCGGACGAGTTGTATCCCGTGGAGCGCTTGGGCGTGGAGACCACGAACGTGCCGAGCGGCTCGGATGCCGTGGTGCCGTCCGGGAACTCGGCATCCAGGTAGATTCGCAGCAGGTCGCTACCGAGATCGAGCTCGCCGAGATACTCGACCTTGCCGGTCTCGTAGCTGGTGTCCTGGTTGCGCTCGATGCTCCCGCCGTTCCTGATGTTCCTCAGCCGCTCGACGTCGAGACCGGTCTTTCTGTCCACGCGCATGTATCTGTACGACGCCGCGAAGCGCTTTTTCCAATCAGGCATTGCTCGGCTCCTCGAATACGTCGTGCTCGACCTTTACGGAGGCGGACCATAGCCCGGCCGACTTGGTCGACTCGTTGAACGTCATCGCGCCGAACGCCCGCTCTCCCGCGAGGCCGCGCCACCATCCCTGCCACTGCGTGCGCATGATCCTGCGGAGCAGGTCATGGCCGTCACGCTCGAGCAGGCACGAGGCGGATGTCGCGAGGTCGGACTCGTCGAGCGCGTAGGACTGCGGGAGGCCGCCGTTCGCCCCGCCGTCCGCGAAGTGGAAGCTGTTGAAGCTGCGTGCGGCGGATGTCGAGTACTCGGCGTTGAGCTCCATCTTGAGCAGCGTCGAGGCGTCCTGCCCGAAGTTGAGCGCCATGCCCTCGGCGTGCAGGTTGGCCTTCGCCTCGGAGAACGACGACGTGCCGTTCGCGGCTGTTCCGGTCGCGCGGTACTTGAAGTCCGAGTTCAGCGGAGGCACGCGGTCGATTGTCTCCTGGGCGTCAAGGAGGTTGGACGTCAGGACGTGGTTGCCCTCGTCGAGCACCCGTTCGACGACGAAGCCGACGCATTTCGCCGCGGCGCCGAGCACGAGCTCGTCGCCGTCGCACGTGATGGTGCCGAGCATCGGTATCTCGCCGGTGTCCTCGTCGTAGGCCATGGGGCCTAGCAGCGTCGTCTCCTCGACGTTGTATGCCGAGACGCCGTTCTCGACCTTCACGTGGCACGTGAGGTCGTCGCCGTAGGTCACCGTGACGACGGGGGTCGCGGGCTCGGCCCAATGCGTCTTGAACCGGCGCGTGGCGGTCTTGGATAGGCCGGAACCGCCGGTCACCGTGAGCGTTATAAGGTAGTCGATGCCGTTCTTAACGGTCGCGTAGCTTCCGAACTCGACGGGCTTTAGGTCCGTGATGTCGGAGGTGGCGACGGTCTGGCCTCCGACCTCGGACAGCGTGATGGTCGCGCTGGCGATGCCGGTCTCGTCCGATGCGGAGACCTTGACGGTCATCGGCACCGAGTCGATCAGCACTCCGTCGGTGCCGGGCGATTCCACCCAGCACGAGGGGTAGTCAGCGACCAGGAAGGCCGCATAAGGCGACCATGCGCCCCAGTCGGCGTGGAGGCCCTTGGTGCGCACGCGTACCTTCCAGCTTCCGTTGTATTTCGCCACGAATGCGCAGCGCGAGGCGGATGACTCGATGCCGACGGTCGATACCGTGCCGTCCGGGTACGTGAACTCCACCTGGGCGGCGCTTTGGGCGCTGCCGTCTGGGTGGTTCGGAGCCCAACTGACCATGTTCGTCGTGTCGTCATGGCGCGGGTAGACGCTCTGCAGTCCCGTGACCTTCGGTGCCAGCGGGGGCGTGATCGTCGTGACCGGGTTCGACTTCACCCACGCCGACGCGAGCGAGCCTCTCATCGCCTTCACACGGTAAACGACCGTGCCGGCCGGCGCAGACTTGTCATGGAGGTCGAGCCATGCGGGGTCTTCGCCCTCGCTCGTGGCCGCTATGTCCTTCCATGCGGAACCGCCGTCCGTCGAGCGCTGCACGGCCCATGCGTTCGCATACGCCGCCGCGCCGTACACCCTCAGCGTGACCTCGGACGCGCCCGCCTTGACGGCCTCGACGCGCGTGGGCGCGTTCGGCGTGGTGTAGGTCGCCCCGACGGACACGTGCTCGGAGTTGCCGCCCGGGCCGTGGGCGCACAGCCGGTACTCGTACTTGTGCCCGGCGGCGGTCGACGTGTCGGAATAGTTCTCTCGGTCCCACGACACGTCGGCGATGTTGACCCACGAGCCGTCGTCCGTGCGCCGGTCGACGTAGACGCCCGCCCACGGGTACGCCCCGTCCATGCCCGTGTAGTCGTGCTCCCACGTAATGCTCTGGCTGGTGTCTGACACGCGCTCGAGCTTGCAGTTCTTTGGCGGGTGGGGCTGCGAGTACCCGCGCTGCGGGACCTTCGTGTAGACCGTAGCCCAGGCGTCGCCGCCTGCCGAGCCGTAGTAGTTGTCGTACATCTTGCCGTAGACGTGCACCTGCACCGCGCAGTCCCAGTCCTCGGCCCCTCTCGACACGTCCACATCGAACGTGACGGAGCTTCTGGTCGCCCAGTTGCCGTAGTTGTTCAGCAGCACGTCGTACGAGCGGTGCGTTTTGCCGTTCACGAGGACGTCGTAGTGGGTGCCGTACTGGGTGGCGTACTTGTCGTCGATTGCGGCGGTCACCCTGATGCGCCTGGTGGTGTCATCGACGTTCCAGGCCTTGTCTACCGAGATGTATCCGCGGTACCAGCGGTTGAGGCCCGCGATCTGTATCTCTCTTGTGTGCTCTCCCACGGGTTACCTCCTCGCTGTGGACGAGCGGCGGGCCGCATCGACGAGCACGTCGATGGCGTTCGCGACGGCCACGTCGGCGCTTGCGGTGTTCCCGTCTACGGTCAGGTAATAGGTGTCGCCGCCCGAGACCGAGCCGACGGCCGCGGCCGCCCCCGTCTCGTAGGTGACGCTGTTTCCGCCGAATGACATGCTCAGGTCGTCGGCGAAGCCCGATACGGTGGTCTTCACGCCCTCGAAGCGCTTCTTCAGGCCCGTCTCGAGCGACTGCATGATCCAGCCGCCGTTGGGGATCAGGAGCCTCAAGTCCTTGCGTTTCGGGCCTTTCAGGCTCGCGATCGTCCCGGCGATGCCGGATACGAAGTCGTACACGCCGCCGATGCTCGACTTGATGCCGTTGAGCAGGCCGCTCACGATGGAGCTGCCGGCGCTGTAGAGCAGCGAGCCGAGGTTTCCGAGTGCGCCCACGATACGGCCCGGAATCGAGGACACGAAGCTCACGACGGAGCTGATGCCGCTCGACACGCCGTTGCGGATGTTGTTCCACGCGTTGTTCAGCGTGCTCGTGACGGCGTTCCATGACGACGACCAAATCGACTGAATCGTCGAGAGTGCACCGGATATGACGGAGCGGACCGTGTTGATCGCGCTGCTGACCACGTTCTTGATCGTGTTCCAGATGTTCGACAGCACGCTCCCGACGACCGACCAGATTGCGCTCCACACGCTCTGGATGGCCGCGAGGCCGCTTTGGATGAGCGCCTGGATGTAGGCCATGTAGCCGCTGATGAGGTTCTGGATGATGGTCCAGACGTTCATCGCTATGTCCTGAACCGCCGTCCAGACCGCGCTCCAGTCGCCGTTGATGATTCCGAGGACGACCGTGATGATGTCCTGGATGATCTGCATGGCCGACGTCACGATGGCCGAGATATACGGCCAGACCGCGTCGATTACCGCCTGGATGGCCGTCATGGTGGCGCTGACCATCGCGAGGATGATGGGCATGACCGTCGTGATGATGGTCTGGATGAGCGTGCACGTGTCGGTGATTATCGACTGGATGACCGGCATATTCGCCGTTATCAGGTCCGTTATCTGCTGGATGACCGCGGCGACGGTCGCGGCGACGGTGTCGACGACCTGCGCGACGGCCTCGATGATCGTCCCGAGGATGGGGACGAGGCTCGAGACTATCGTCGCGACGAGCGGTGCCACCGCGGCGACGATGCCGAGGAACGCGGTCGATAGCTGCATCACGGCGCCGCACACCGAGCCGAACAGCGTCTGGAGCGGCCCTATGAGGCCGGTGAGGCTCTGGAACGCCGGGGCGAGCGACGAGGCGATGCTGCCGACGAGGCCGTTGACCGAGTCCCGGAACTGCTCGTTCGTGGCGTAGCAGTAGGCGAAGGCGGCGGCGAACGCGGCGATCGCCGCGACCGCGACGGCTGCCGGGGCCGACAGGGCGGCGAAACCGGTCGCGACGCCCTTGAGTGCCGGCACGATGCCGCCCGTGAAGGAGTTGACGAGAGCCCCGAGCACGGGAATCTGCCCGATCAGGCCTCCCAGCGATACGGCGGCGAGGCCAGCCAGGCCGGCGGCGGCGAGTTTGCCGCCGGTCCCGAGCTTCGAGAGGTCCACGCCCTGAATCTTCTCCGCGAGGCCGTCTAGGAAGCCGCACAGCTTCTCGACCACTCCGCCGGTTCGCGTCAGGTTGCCCTCGGCGTCGTAGGTGACGCCGAGGAACTCGCCGAACGCCTCGGAGAGCGGCTTGAGTGCGGCGCGGCAGGAGTTCAGCACGCCTCGGATTGAGTTGAATACGGGGATTGCGGAGTCCTTGAGCGGCGTCATCCAGTCTTGGCCGATCTTGGATAGCGCGGCCTTCATGTTGGCCATGGAGCCGGTGAAGGTCTCGTTTGCGGCCTTGGCGGAATCGCCGAAGGCGGAGTACATGGCATCCGAGAACGTCTGGAAGTCGATTTTGCCCGAGGTGACCATCGCCGAGACCTCGTCGGTCGTCTTGCCGAGATAGGTCGCGAGCGTCGAGACCGCGTTGATTCCTCGGTCGGTGAACTGCGCGACCTGTTCGCCCGTGAGCTTGCCGGATGCCGCGACCTTCGCCCAGATGCCCGAGAGGTCTCCCAGGTCCTGCCCGAACGTGGCGGCGGTGCCGACGCAGCCGTTGAGGGCCTTCTCCATGTCGCCGCCGGCGGCTACGCCGGATGCGGCGAGCTGTGCGCACGCCTGGGCGGCAGTGTCGAAGCCGTAGGCCGTGCCGTCGACCGATTTCTGGATTGTCCCGTAGAAGTCGCTCCATTGGAGCTTCATGCCCTTGAACATCGTCTGGGCCTTCTCGATGTTGAGGGCGCGGCTCATGCCGCCCGTGGCCGCGAGGGTCGTGACTCCCGCGGTGACGGTGCCGATGGCGGTCCCGATGGACTTCGCCACGCTCCCGAAGCTGTCGGCGAAGAAGCCGGCGACCTGCGAGCCGACGCCGGCCGCCGTGTCCTTGAGGCCCTTGAGCTTCGATGCGGAGTTGTCGACGCCCGAGTCGAAGTTCGAGCCGTCGTAGGTTCCCTTCGCGGAGAGAACGTAATCAGCCATTTCGGTTGCCTCCTCCCCAGGGCGTCCATGGCGGGTTCTTGCGGCATTGCTCCTTCAGCGCGTCGATCTCCTCGTAGGTGAAGGAGTCCTCGCGGAACTCGCCGTTGTGCCTCTTCCAGAGCCTGTAGCGCTTCTTGGAGAGGCAGTTGGCCACCGCCACCTGAACGGCGTCCTTGAGCAGGTTCGACTCGTTCACGGTGACGGTCTCAAGTTCCTTGCGCACGAAGGCGAGCTGTACAGGCGTGTGCTGCGCGTACTGCTCGTAGTCCCAGCCGAGCCGGGCGGCGAAGAAGGCGAAATCGGCCTCCCTGTTGAACAGGGAGGCGTCCCGCGCGTCCTCGCCCTGCCTCGGCCTGGCGGTGAAGTAGTCGAAGCCGGTCAGGCGCGTTAGGGCTAGTTCCCTGCGCCCATGAATAAAAAAGCGCAGTCGCGCTGAAGGGCCATCATCACGGCCTGGAACACGGCCGGGTAGCCGTTCGCCTCGATGAGCTTGTTGACGATTTCCTCGCCCTTGTTCGGGATGAAGTAGCCGCCGCCGACGAGCTTCAGGCCGTAGCCTGCGATTGCGGAAAGCTCCTTGAACGTGAAAATGCCGTCGTTCTTGTAGAAAGACGCGATGATGGGCGCGTGGCGCTCCTCGTATAGGTCGATGCGCTTTCGCGTGAAGGCAATCTCGCACTCGCGGCCCTTGATGGTGAACGTTGCACGTTCCATCTCGTCGATGTCCTGCTCAAGCTCGCCTTTGAACACCTCTTTGGTGTTGTCTTCGAGGGCGTCTTCCAGCTCCTCGCAGGTCTCGCCGCACTCGATAAAATCGTCGAAATCGGTCTCTTCTGCCATTCGTCTGCTCCTTAGCTGTTGTTGACGGTGATGGTTGCTGCGGTGATCTGCTCCTCCGTGGCGGTCTCGTAGAGCCACGGCTTGCCCGTGCCCTGGAACTCCATGGAGTAGGTGGTGTTGTCGTCGTTCGGTGCCTCGAAGTTGTCGGAGGACACGAGCGCGAGCCCCATGCGCAGCGGGATGTACTTGGTGTTCGCGGTGGTGCGGACGCGCTTGCAGATCTTCAGGCACAGGTACTCGCTGTCGGCGAGGGCCTTCGCGACGGCCTTGGTCGCGCTGTCGTCGGGCGAGTAGAGGCCGTCGATCGAGGCGTCCCAGCTCTTGGAGCTTCCGAACTTCAGCGTCCAGCCGCCGATGGCGTCGTCCTTGGTGGCTGCCTCCGTGTTGTCCTGGCTCATGTTGAAGCTGAGGCCCTGCTGGCCGCTCACGGCGAGCAGATCGGTTCCGGTCTTGTCGGTGACGAGGGCAACGATGTCGTTGCCGCTGATGGCCTTGGCGGTCGCTGCGTCGAAGTCGCAGCCGATGAGGTTGGTGTCCTGCTGTGCAGTAGACATCTTGGTTCCTTCTTTCTAGTTCTTGACGCGGAGGCCGTAGCAGACGCGGAACGTGAACTCCGCGATCGCGTGGCCCTCGTCGGTTTCGTCTTTCTTGATGGTCTGCACGCCGTTGCAGGTGGTGCGGTAGAGGCTGAACGGCGCCGGGAGCCCGAAGCCCTCCATGAGCGCCTGCTCGAGCTGCTGCACCATGCCGAGCACCTTCGCGTTGCTGTACGGGCGCACGGGCTCGCTGATGCAGTGCACCCAGACGGTGACCGCGTCGATGTACATGGTCTTGGTGTTCTCGGGCTGCGTTGACTGCAGCTCGACGCTGTAGAGCGGCGATTCGCGGTTCTCGGGGCTGTCGTAGCACTTGACGCCCGTCCCGTCCTCGATGGCCTCGATGAGGCACCCGAGGAACACCGCGAGGCTTAGTCGCTGAATCATCGCGCCCTCCCTAGAGCTTCCGTAGCTGGTCGATTAGGTCTTGCCTGAATATCGGCTCCTGCGCCTTGACGTTGCGTTGGAGGAAGCGCTGCCCCTCCACGTAGCCGCCGTTTACCGTGCGGTGGCCGTATTCGACGTGGGGCGCGTAGTCCTTCGCGTATCCGACGGTGTCGCCGGACTGCCCGAGGGACATGCGGAGCTCGCCGGTATCCACCGGGGTTCCGCCGTTCGCCTTGCCGCGGTTGTAGATCTGGGTCATGTTCTTGATGACCACGGCCTCGAACCTCACGTGCGACAGGCGGTTCAGCTTCCCCGCGAGGTCGTTGACGTCGCGTATCACGAGGCCCATGGCTTGCACCTCTTCACGCTCACGACGGTCGTTTCGCCGTCTCGCATGACGTTCTCGACCTCGTAGGCGCAGCCCTTGACCTCGACGTTGCAGATGCCGTCGAAGTCGGCGCTGGGGCGCTTGGTCAGCAGGGAGCGCGATACGCTGTCGAACGCGTTCCCCTCGGTTCCGTTGCGCACGCCGTGGAAGGGGCCGAGGCGCACGAAGAAGTCGAACGCCTCGACGGTCGAACAGACGGGGTTGCGCAACTCGTCGGTGCCGGTCTGCTCGCGCCTGAACGCCTTGGCCCTGTACCACTTCATCGCCGCGCCCCCATGAACTTGATGCCCTTGGGGCGGCAGACGTCGCGCAGGGCCTCGATGTCTGCCGAGTAGGCGGACAGCACGTCGTCGATAAACGAGTTGGACATGCTGCCGCCGTCCGATGCCGACTCGGAGGAACTGCCCTCGTAGCCGCGCAGGCGCAGGGCCTTCACGGCGGCGTCTACCGCGATGGACTCGGCCAGCGCCGGGAGGGATTCGACCTTGAGGCGGATGAGCAGGCGGTCGGAGACCGTCTTGAGCATCTCCTCGATGGCGGAGTCCTCGGGAACCGCCTCATCGGGCAGGTAACGCGCCTTTACGCGGTCTACGAGGCCGGCCATGGCTAGCCGTCCAGGCCGTCGGCGGATGCGGCGGAAGTCGTGTCGATGGTCGCGATGATGTGGCCGTAGACGTTGGGGAGCACGGGGATGAACACGCCGGAGGCCTTCGTCCACGTCGCCACGGGGTCGGGAGTGTCCCAGCGGGTGCAGGTGACGAACTGCTGCTGGCGCTTCTCGTCGAACGCGCCGCCCTGCTCGAGCTCCTCGGGGGTGACTCCCCAGAGGCCAGTGCCCACGGAGCCGTCGTAGCCCGTGGAGAGCAGGACGAACTTGTCCTCGGGGAAGAAGCGGCCCTGCGTCACGGTCGTCGGGTTCTCCGTGGAGTCGATGATGCCGTAGCGCTCCTCGTCGATCTGCACGGTGAGGCCGTCGAACTGCTGGGCGAGCAGGTTGTTCACCTGCGCGAGGCTCGGCAGGACGCCGGTGCCGTTCACGCCGAAGATGGCCTTCTGCACGGAAACGTTGCGCTGGATGAGGGAGAACACCTTCTTGGAGGTGAGCGCCACGGTCGGGGTCTGGCCCTTGCCGTTGGCGATGGTCACCCACGTGTCGATGTCGCCGAGGATGTCGGCGGCGGCGACGGCCCACTTGGCGGTCACCTTCTGGTCGTCCGGCACGCCGAAATCGACAACCATGGACACGTTGTTCTCGTTGATGGTCATCTTGCCCGTGGCGAGGGCCTCCATCTTGGCCTTCTCGACGCGGGAGACGACGGACTCGGCGGTTCGGGCGATGTCGTCGAACACGTAGCGGCGGACGGAGTCCATCTGCATGTCGAGGCCGCGGGTGATGCGGCGCAGGCGCTCGGAGAGGTTGATCTTCTCCTTGATGAGCAGGGACTCGGTCTCGACGCGCTCGAAGGGGACGCGGGAGCCGATGTGCGCCTCGGTGTCGAAGCCGTGGATCATTGCCACGGTGGGCAGGTTGCCGTTCTCGGCGAGGCGGGTGTACTCGGCCTCGATGTACTGCGTCTTGCGGTCGGGCAGGAGGCGGGAGCCGGTGTAGTTGCGCTGGACGTTGAAGCCCTGAGAGAAATCGAGCATCTCGCGCTCGGTGATGAGGTCGGAAATGAGTCGCATGTTCCGATTCTCCTTTCGTTAAACCAGGTAGAGGCCTGCGGCGGCGAAGGTAGCCTTCTTCGCCTTGGCCTCGGCGGATACCTTGTCGGCCTTGAGGCGGCCCTGGAAGATGATTGCGGCCGGGCACTTGTCGGTGTCGGTCATGTCGTAGTCCTCGAGGAACACGCCGAACTCGGACGCGCCCGTGAAGAGGGCTCCCGCCTTGATGATCTTGCGGCCGTCGACCTCCGTGGCCATGGCCTGCGTGGCGGTGCGGGTCTTTGCGACGATGCCCACCTCGGAATCGAGGATGCTTTCGGACTCGCCGTAGGTGAACGCCTTATTGAGCGCCATCTTTCTTTCCTCCGTTCATTCGGTTGCTGTAATCGGATGCGAACTTTGCCGCGTAGGACTGCTGCGGCTTGCCGCTCGCGCCGTCCTTCGGGGGCTGTCGCTTGAGGGCCTCCTGCACGGCGGCGTCTACCGCCTTGGGGAAGAGCTCCTTGATCTTGGAGATGGCGGCGTTGGTGTCGTCGGCCTTCTCCGTGACGAACATGGACAGGAGCTCGTCGCCGAGGTCGATGCCCGCGGCCTTGAGCTCCGAACGCGCGACGCCCATCTGCTCGGACAGGTTGATGCGGCGCTCGAGCGCGGCCTTCTCTCCCTGGGCCTTCTTGAGCTCGTACTGGGCACGCTGCAGGTCGTTCATGCCCGCCAGCTTCTCGGCCTCGCTGCGCTTGTCGTCGGCCTGCCGCGCCAGCTCCTCGCGGATGCGCTTCTCGAGCTTCTTGCTCTCGCGTGCGAGCTTCTGCTGGACGATCGCGTTCACCTCGTCGTCGGTGTAGGTCTTGCCTGCCGGCTTGGGGTCTGTGCCGCCCTCGCCGCCGGGCTCGCCGCCCTCTCCGTCGTCGCCCTCGGCTCCCTCGGTGCCGTCGCCTGCGGGGTCGGTTCCACCGCCCTGCGGCGGTGTCTGGTTGCCCCCCGCGATGTCCGCGAACTTCTGTCGGTTTCCGTCTTTCGCCATGTCTTCGCACCCTCCATAAGGTTTCTCGTGGCTCATGCCTGCACGTGTTTCCGTAGCTTTTAGCGGGTTCCACGCCTGCCCGATGCCGTGGCTTTTAGCGACTTCAACGCTCGGTCGGTCTTTGACCCGGCTAGTGTCCCGCGTGCGTGAGATTCGGCCGCTACGAGGGGTCTAGCGCGTCCTCGAGGCATTCGAGCGTCGGCAGCCCGGCGAAGCGCATGGCCTCCTCGCCGTCGTCCGTGAGCACCACCATGGGGACTCGCGTTATGCGCTCCGAGTTGTTCAGCCTCTCCATGAGGCCGTCCCATGCCCAGTGCTCGCGCACCTGCCCCGGGTATTCGGATGCGAGCGGTTCGATGACCGCCTTTCGGTAGGCCTCGCACGCGGGGCATCCCCGGCGCGTGATGTACTCGACCCTGATCACGTCTCCTCCAATCGGCAAAAGAAAAGCCCCCGTGCGGGGGCTCCGTTCTACCGTGGCGGTGAGATGGGTATTCGGTTCTATCGGTGGATTGCCTTGTCGCGCCTGCGGATTATCTCCTCGGCCTCGTCCCGGCCTATCTCCTCGAGCCATAGCTCGCCTATGAGCACGTCCCACAGCTCCGTGTCGTCGTGCCAGCGCCCGAGCGTGAAGTTGTAGGTCTCGGCGGTCCCGGCCTCGAGGTCGATGCGCGAGACGCGCCTGCCGGACTCGTCGGTGTAGTAGGTCATTTGCGCACCTCCTCGATATTCGGCGGGGTCGTCAGCCCGTCGGACAGCTCTATCATGCGCCGGACCAGCTCGGCCCTGCGCTTCGGGTCGGTATCGGGAAGCCGGGCCTCCTCGTAGAGCTTGTGCAGCTCGTTCTCCTTCAGCGCCAGCGACTCTGGCGTGTGGAACTGGAGCTCGAACTTGAAGCCGTCCGGCGTCTCGAACTGGCAGTTGACGCCGCGGTACGTCACCCCGGTGTCCTTCAGCGTGTTCTTGACCTTGACGACAGTATATCCCGCCTTCTCGAGCGCAGCCCTGATGCGGGCGAACTCGTCGGCGAAGCTCTCCGCCTGAAGGCTGTAGGTGTACCTCAGCACGTCATGGATGCCGTCAGCCGCCTCCTGCTCCGTCACCACGTCCTTGTACGAGTCCGTGCGTATCTTCCGCGCGAGGGACTGCTGCCCCTTCAGCCTGAACTCGAGGCCCGACAGCAGCGAGCCGACGCGCTGGAGCGATTGCAGGAACGACGTGGTGTCGGGCTCGCGCACCATGGCGTCGGAGCGCAGGCGCATCGCGTGGGTCGCCGAGTCCCCGCCGCGCTTCCGCACGTAGTCGTCTATCCACTCGTCCCAGTCCTCGACCTCGACGGTGTAGGAGCAGCGGCACCACGGGTGCATCGGCGGGAAGTTCGTCCCGGGCATCCGCTCGGACAGCTTGGCCGGGTGCTGCTTCTGGTAGGCCTCGAGGTCCCGGCACGCCTTGCAGGCCTTGCCGTCGTGGATGCAGCTGATCGCGTAGCAGTCGAAGTCCTGCTCATGGACTCTGGCCTGCGCCTCGTTGAAGAGGTACGTGCCCTCCGTGTACACGAGGCGCATCGCCGTGCGCGTACCGCTGTGGTTCAGCCTCGTGCGGAGCTCGCGCGAGATCTCGTCGTAGGAGACGCCGCGCGCAACCAGCTTCGAGAACTCGTCGTTGAGGTATCCCGCCAGCTTCTCGCGGTTCGCCCATATCCGCGCGGAGAAGTCCCCGCCGGAGGCCCACGCCGCCCCGACGGTCGCCTTGACGATCTCGGAGTCGTAGCCGTAGAAGTCCTTCCCGAAGCCCAGCTCCTCGGCGGCGATGTTCGCTGCTCGACGCGCCTGCTCGGTGAAGTGGCGCTCGAGCTCCGTGCGCTCGATGGCGCCTATCTCGTACTGCTGCAGGCGTATCTGCATCTGGATGGCCTCGAGCTCGTTGAGCCGGTAGATGGACTCGCGCACCGGCATGAGGTCGGCGTATTGCGGGTACTTCCGCGCGAACTCGTCCATGCGCTCCATGAGCAGGGTCTTGTCCTCGGCGCTGATGGACTGCAGCAGCCTGCGGTACTCGATGACCTTGTCCTCGCCGTACTTGGCGTAGTAGGCGGCTATGAGGCGGTCGAGCTTCGCCGCCTCGCTGGCGTACACCTTCTCGAGCCGCCTGCGCAGGGCCGTCTCGTCCTTTTCCAACTGGATCAGGAACTCGTCCCTGCGCTCGCGCCAGTACTCGTCGCTCGGCTTACTCATCGCTGCCCATCAGGAGCTCGATGATCTGTGCCTTGGTCGCGTTCTTGGGTAGCGCGATGCCGCTTCCCTTCGCAAGCTCGCGGAGCTCGTTGAGCTTCATGGCCTTCAGCGTGCCGTCGTCGTCGGGCTCCGCCTCATCGCTCTCGGGCTCGGCGGTCACGGCCTCCTGCTCGGCCGGCTTTTCCTCGGGCTCCTTCCACCGCTCGCTGACGGTGTACGTCGTCTCGTCCATCAGCGTGCCGACGGTGACGAAGGCGGCGTTGATGTACCCGCCGCCGAGCAGCTCGAGCCATCCGGGCGCCGCGTCCTCGACGCGCATGGCGCACCCGTCGCCGATTGTGCCGATTACCGCGGCGTCGACGCTCGGCTGCTCTCGGATTGCCAGCTGCCTGCCTCGGTTATAGATCGCTACCTTCATCGTCCGTTCCTTCCTCGTCTTGGTTCTCGTCGTGCGGCGCCGTCCTGTTGGTCGGCATGCCGCCGCTTATCGCGTCGGCCTTCTCGTCCTGCTCCTCGCGCTTGCGCCGCATCTCGGCCTTCGGGTCGCTCACGCAGGAGAGCACGGAAAGCTGCGTCTCCTCGGACACGATGCCGGACAGCTGCCCGGCGACGCCCGCCTCGGATTCCAGGTCGTCCGGCATGTTGCGGTGCATGGTCACCTCGACCGCCTTCCAGTCGTCGCCGCTGAAGCCCTGGCTCAACGGGTAGGCGGCCAGGAGCTTCAGCCGCTCCTGCACGCCGCGCTTGAACTTGCGGTCCTTCTTGCGGGCGAGGTTGCTCATGGGCATCATGCGCATCTTGAGCGCTATGCCGGAGGCGGTGACGAAGCTGTCGGAGGTGATGTCGGGCACCATCGCCATCTTGAAGATGAGCTGCTCGAGGCGGTTGATGAGGTTCTCCTGCACGGAATCGGCGTTGGGCTTCGCCAGGAACAGCACGTCGAGGCCCTCCAGCGAGTCGCCGAACAGGTTGATGATCCTGTTCTCGCGGATGTTCTCTATCTCGTCCTCGTTGAGCTCCTTGCCCTTCACGACCATGTAGCAGTCGCTGAAGTACTCGACGTCGTTGCCCTTCTCGGACAGCACCGCGTTGTACTGCTCGACCATGGAGAGCACGCCCTCGTAGAGGCCGCGCCCCTTGGTGTTCTGGCGGAAGTCGACGGCCGGCACGCTGCCGAAGCTGTGGCCCTCGGCCTCGCCGAACACCAGGCCGGAATCGCCGCGCCTGAACGGCACGACCTCGTGGGCATCGGAATAGCTGCCCTTGATCTCGCCGTCGTCGCCGTAGAACCAGCGGACGAAGAACATGGGGCGCTTCAGCACGGAGTCGTCGTAGACCATGAACGCCGTGAGCGGGGACACCGCGACGGAGCGCGGCAGGCCCTCGTCGTCTTGGTACAGCATCTCGTAGGCGTGGCCGAACTTCGACGCCATCTCCGACAGCTCGGCGTCCACGTCCTCTTGGAAGTTTCTCGCCGTATAGTCGGCGATGAACGCCTCCACGGCCTTCTTGCGCTCCTCGTCGTCGCCCTTGACCGAGAGCGTCATGGGCACGCCGATGTAGTAGCCCTCGAACGTGTCCGTGATGGTGTAGCAGAAGTCGGCGGACAGGCGGTTGTCCGGCTTGTAGTCGGGCTTCCTCCGCCAGGACCGGTCGAAGATCGCGTAGTGCGTGTCGTACACCTTGTCCAGGTACTCGTAGCGCGGCTTGTGGTCCTGCTCGAACTCGTCGACCAGGCGCTGGAGCAGCCCCTCGGTCATCTCGGTACCGGCGGGCAGGCGGAAGTCGTCGGTGGACGGCTCACGCTGCATCTGGTCGTAGTAGAACGAATGGAACTCGTGTGGCACTTAGATACCCCCCTTGAAGAACTTGAGCGCGGGCTTGCACTGCCACTGCCTTATGGCGCTTGCCAAGGAGTCGGGCATGTCGTCGTGCGCCGCGTTCTCGCTGTAGTCGAGCACCTGGTTGAGGGCCTCCGCGTCTAGCGGGTACCCGTCGCAGTCGAGGAACCTGACGTTGGCCCACTGGCTGCGCAGGTGCGTGCTGATCTTGATGTACTTGTTCTCGGACTCCGAGTAGGCGCAGCACGGGTGCCCCCTCTTGATGATGGACTTGCGCAGGTAGCCCTTGTCCGCGTTCGTCTCGCAGAAGATGCTGCCTATGCGCAGGGCCTTGCACTCCTTCAGGATCTCCCCGAGGCAGTCGTCGACGTGCCTGTGCCACATGCGGATGTGGGCGTACCAGATGCCGTCCCTCTCCATGATGCAGGTGAAGGCGGTGTAGTCCTCGCCGCCGTAGCTCGCGTCGATGTGGCCTATTCCGTCGTGGAGCATGGCCGGGTCTCCGAAGAACTGCGCGTTGGTGAACATGGCGTCCTCGTCGGCGATGTGCTTCAGCTCGTAGTTGGCCGCGAACAGGGACGGCGTCATGCGCTCCCTTATGCGCTCTATCTCCTCGCGGGTCATCAGGCCCGTCTCGAAGCAGCTCCACCGGCGGATGTTGGGCATCAGCTGGAAGGCGTCGTCCTTGTGCCATGGCGTGCCCGTGTTGAAGATGCGCCCGCCTCGGTTGCGGATGTTCTGGAGCTCCTGGTATATCAGCTTGATGCGCTCGCGCTCCGCCGCCGAGACGCGGTCCTTCAGGTTGATGATGTCGTCCGTGAACACCTTGTCGGCGTGCTTGCCGGTGAGCGAGGCGCCGCAGCCGAGCCCGAGGAGCTGGGGTGCGCCCGACACGCCCTGCTTGAGGTTCGTCGACACCGCCGACTGCGTGGCGCGGGTCAGCACCAGCTCGGTGCCGTAGAGCATCCGCACGAGCGCCCGGAACCACCCGGAGCTGAGGACGTTGGCGGTCGCCGTCATGACCTCCGCCACGTCGTCGTCGGTCTTGCGCATGAAGATGACGCGCTCGCCGGGGAACAGCACGAGGATGAACGCGAACGAGATGTGCAGGCACGTCGTCTTGAATGAGCCTCGGTGCGCCTGGATCGTCTCGTCCTCGGTGCCGAACACCATCTCCCTGATCCAGTCGTTGTGCAGCTTCGTGAGCTTGTCGTACCCGAGCTTGACGGCTATCTCGGCGGGGCAGTCGTACACGAGGTCGATGAGTTCAGCCCTTGTCGGCATTGCGCTTCGCCTCTATCAGCCTGCCGATCTCCTCGCAGGCGCCGGACACGTCGGCGGCGACCTCGACCTTCTCGACCGGCTTCTCGCCGGCGGTGTCGCGCAGGAACTGGAGGGCGGCGATGTCGCCGCGCATGGCCTTCTTGGCCACCTTGAGCACGCTTATCTCGGACACGGTGAGTCTGCGGTCCGGGTACTCCTCGAAGGACATGCCCTCCAGCTCGTCCAGCTCGGCGTCCGTGCCCTCGAACGGCATGTGCAGGACGGTCTTGGCGATCTCCTGCAGCTCCTTCTTCTCGCGTCGCTTCTTCGCCGCGGCCTTGCCCGCCTTGGACGCCGCCGCGCGGCGCTGCTCGGGTGTCTGGTCGCGCTTCGGCTTGATCAGGTTTCCGTCGTTCATGGGCTAGTCCTCGAAGGTCAGGCCCATGAAGCGCAGGCGCTTGTCGAGCTCCGCGAGCTCCCCGAAGTCGTTTGAGCCGTACACGAGGGCGTGGACGATGGCTGTGTCCATGACGTACTGCCACTGGCGCTCGTCCCAGCGGTCGCTGCAGCGGTCGTCGCGCCACGCATTGAACCACGTGACGGTCTCCGCGGGCCAGTCGGTATCGGTTGAAAGCGTGGGCTTCTCCCTCTTGGATGCCATTCGTTCACTCCTCTCTGGTGTGGTCTGTCGATGGAAAGGGCCAGCGCGCTAGGATCGCGCTGGCCCTGGGTTCCCCCTTAGTAGGAGGAGCGGCCGGAAGAGCTGCCGCGACCGCGATTGAACGCGGAGCGCACTCGGTTGGCGATGTTTCCCGCTGCGCGGCGAATACGACCGAACATGCCTGCCTCCTCTCGTTTCTAGGGAACAAAAAAGGCGTCCCGAAGGACGCCTACATTCTCCTATGCGCGTGAGATTGGCCTTAGCCCTCTAGGGCCTCGAGGACCTTGGAGCCGTCCATGTACAGGTCTCCGTACTTCGCCATGGCGAACTCCCTGATGAAGCTCTCGAGGTCGTCGGAGTCGCGGAACACGCACACGACGTAGTACGCGCTGCTCCAGACGTTCTCGTAGTAGGGAAGGACCTCGAGCGACTCGAAGGCATTGAGGATCGCCGCAGCCTCCGCGAAGCTGTCGCCCTCGAGGCTGTCGGTGGTCTCGACCGAGTCGAGCGGGTTCGGCACGGGTGTGCCCTTCTGCTCCTTGGGCTTGAACTGCCTCTTGTTCTGGAGGCCTATGCGCTCCTCGAACACGGGGCGGACGAGGTCACCGAACGTCCACCACTCGGAATCGGCCTTGACCAGGTCCGCGAAGCGCCCGCGCTCGTCTGCGTCGTGGAAGCAGAAGCAGATCCAGAAGCCCGAGTCGACAGCCATCTGGAAGCGCTTCTCCTCGCGCTTCTCGCGGTCTCGGTAGCTCTTCTGGTGGTCGGTCAGCTGCGCCTCCTCGGCCGCCCTGGCCTCCCTGCGTGCCTTCTGCGGCTTCTCGAACTTAAAGCCCATAGTGCGCCCACCTCTTCTCGTCGGCCTCGATGAATGGGTACCACTTCTTGACGACCTCGAAGTCCTCGGGCCTCTGCTCTCGGAGCGGCTTCATGAACCGCATGTCGAGGCCGTCGAAGCTGCGCCCGAACAGCTCGTAGTCCGGCGGCAGGCCGATGCCCCTGCGGGCGATCGCCTCCATGACCTCGGCCTTCGTCCAGTCCGCCACGACCGATGCCTTGCGCGTGCTTAGCTTCATGAGGCCGTGCTTGGTCAGGCTCGCGCGTCGGTACGGGTTGTCGCAGGCCCTCACGCCGTCGCAGAACCACGTGTCCTCCGGGAGGCCGAGGTCCTCGAGGATGTAGGGGCGC
Source organism: uncultured Collinsella sp. (assembly GCA_965149855.1). Lineage (GTDB taxonomy): Bacteria > Actinomycetota > Coriobacteriia > Coriobacteriales > Coriobacteriaceae > Collinsella. The sequence continues at coordinate 46,991 of CBCTTO010000002.1, read as the reverse complement.
ATGTCGTCGTAGCTGTACACGGGCATGTTCGCGGCCTCGATCACGTCGGTGTGCGCCGGGCTCTGGAACACGCAGTTGTTGAGCGTCCTCGACCACCTGGGGTGCGGGTACTGGTGGATCTTCACGCCGAACACGCCCTCGATGGTGCGCACGTTCTGCTCGACCATCGGAAGGCCGGGGATAGACCAGTAGTAGACCGGCACGACCTCGACGCCCTCGTCCTCGAGCGCTACCCACGCCGCAAGCGAGTCCTTGCCGAGCGAGCAGGACAGCACGACGGGCCGCCCCTCGTCCTTCAGGCGCCTACGAATCTCGGCGCTCGTCGGCTGGCCCTTGATCACTGTCGGCATCTTCGCTCCTCTCCGTTATCTCGATGGGTTCACCCATCCCGTTCAGCGTCAGCTTAAAGCCCATGTGAGAAGCCATCGCCGCCAAGGTCGCGGAGCCGATGTTCGACCCCTGCTTGATCGTGTTCTTGATGTACATAGGCGACTTGCCCATGGCCTTCGATAGCGCGTACATGCTCGTGTCGGATCGGTCGAGCATCTCCCTCAACGCTTCTGTCGGTGTCACTCGAAACCTCCTCTCTAGTCAGATCTTCAGCAGATTATATAGCAATTCATATAGCTGTAGGGCAAGTATTATATATGTAGGAATTATGTAGAGTGAGGCAATAGTTATTGCCTGCAATAGGGAAATAATTTTTGCTGTATATTGTCCTTGTCAGCAATGAGGGCACAGCAGCCCACAGAGCCGACAAAGCAGCTTCAGAACCGAATAGAGGAGGTTACAAGATGGCAGAGCAGCAATCTTTTGATCTGATGGTAGGTGGTCAGCTTGTCAGCAACCACACGATCCTGGCCATTGTGGAGGGCATGAGAGCCCGAGACTACTTCAGGAAAGGCCCCCAGGGCCGAAAGGATGGTCTCGAGCTCGCCACAGCCCTAAAGCTGGTCAACGAGTACATGGCCTACCCGAGTTTGGGAAGGTACACAGTCGAGGCCACGAAACACAGGGCTATCAACGAAATCCCCCGAGCCGATTACGAGCAGGTGGAAATCATGAGGGCTTGCGATAACTGGCTGGCACAGATCACCGAGGCATTCAAGACCAACAGCGACGAGGAGACCATTATTTACATGGTGAAGGATCTGCGAAAGCAGGTCATAGCCGATGGCATCGAGTCAGGGGCCTTGAAGGTCAGGAAGTACTTCGGGAAGCATGGCTTCTACTACATGGACGATCAAGGCAAATGGCAGAGCGCCAAGGCCATTGATTGGAACATTGGCGAGGTAAACCCCATCAGACCGGCAGAGCAGGCGGCCTAGGGCAAGCAGGAGGCCCCGAGAAGGGGCCTCCCACGACAACACACAGGAAATCATAACATGCAAAAGCTACTCACGAAAGAGCTGCGGAAGAAGCTCCCGCCCCTTTACTCACAGGACGGCAAGAAGGCCGACACGATCGTGTATGGCCACTGGTTCAGCTGCATAAACGGCTGGGACCTATACGCCACCGAGTACGACGAGGAGACGGGCGACATGTTCGGGTTCGTCTTCGGGGCGGTCCCCGAGATGGGCTACTTCAACCTGGCAGAGCTCGAGGAGATCAACAGGAAGTACGGCATGAACTTCTTCGAGCGCGAGACCTACTTTGCGCCGAAGAGGGCAATCGAGATCCCGAGGATAGCCGAGGCATTCGGCTACCTATGGGAAAAGTAACGGACAACTACCGGGAGGGGCCTCGCCCCTCCCATTAAGGAGGCTACAAGATGGAGCGAGAGAGGATCATCGAGAAGATCAAGAAGCTGCGCGAGCACAGCGTCGAGAACGGCTGCAACGAGGCCGAGGCGATCCAGTTCGCACTCAAGGCCCAGAAGCTCATCGCGGACAACGACGTGGAGGAGTGGGAGCTTGCCGACGAGGTGAGGCGCGTGGCCGAGACCACGACCGGGAGCACCTCGAAGGCCTGGGCTCCGAGCCTCGCGCTGGCGATCGCCGACAACTTCAGGTGCAAGGTGTACCAGCACCGGGTGACCGAGCGGAAGTACGAGTTCCACTTCGTCGGCTACAAGGCCGACAGCGAGGCGGCCGAGATCGTCTACACGAACCTGCTCGAGGTCTGCCATAGACTCGCCGGCGAGTACCAGGACTTCGCCTACACCGACCCGGACGCCTACTCGAACTTCGTCATCGGGTTCGTCGCCGGGGTGCGGGCGGAGCTCGAGAAGCAGTGCTTCGAGCTGATGATCGTCTGCCCGAAGGAGGTCGAGGACTACTTCGACGGCCTCGGCCTGCGTGACTCCCGCAGGAGGGGCCTCCGGGCCTCCAACAGCGACAGCATAAGCCGAGGGATGCAGCAGGGCCGCGACGCGGTGAGGAGCCGCCGCGTGGAGGCACCGAGGGGCAACCTCCTCCCGGCATAGCGACAGCACAGGGGCAGGGCTCCGGCCTTGCCCCGATCTTCAGAGAGGAACAGACGATGAAGGTAAGGCCGGGCGATATTTTCGAGTGCGATGGCAGCTTCTACCAGACCATCAGGGCAACAGCGAAAACAGCGACGATCAGGCCCATAGAGGGCACGTTCGAGGGATGCGCAGACCCCTACGGGTGGGAGCGCAAGTACCTCCCCGTGCCCGGTCGCTTCACCAGCGACCCATGGATGGGCAGGGAGAGGAGCGAGAGAGGGCAGCGCCTCAAGCTCCACGACTCGACGCGGAACGGAAACCGCCCCGAGCTCCACATGGGATACCGAACCCTGACCCTATGGGACGGAACCCCGAGCATATGCGACACCTACAACTAACCGAAGGAGTAACGATGATGTACGGCACAGAGGCGATCAAGGCGAGGCTTCAGGTAGAGGGAGGCCGCGCGGTAATTGAGGACTGGGACTCCCATTGGGAGGAGGTCATGGAGCTCGCGCAAAGGTACGGCTTCATAGTCCAGGCTTATGCCGGGACCGCGACGCTCGCGACCAACGCGGAGCAGATCGAGCAGCTGGGGCTCGACGGCAAGGCCACGCTGCTCCGCGCCTCCGGCCTCGTCGGGAGGTTCATGGGCGATGAGTAGCAGGGAGCCCATGCAATGGCGCGAGCTGCTGAAGATCTTGAGGGATGCTAGGAAAGAGCTCGAGCAGGCCATAGCAGCCGAGAAACCCATAACCGAGGGCATAGAGTACCACCGATAGCAAAAAGGCCCCTAGAAGCGATTCTAGGGGCCTTTTCTCATGCCTTCAGGGCTCTAGATCAGGCCCCAGATACCGGCAACCCAGCGAAGGAGCAGGGAGCAGATACCGACCACGAGCAACGATACCGCCACGATGCTGCCGATATACACGACCGCGGCGACTACCTTCTGCATCCGGTTCACTTCAGGCCCCCGATCTTGGCCTTGAGCCTGCCCAGAACCCCACGAGGCGAGGGCACCGGCACGAACACGAAGCGCCTGCACCCCTCGCGCCCGCAGGCGTGTGGATAGGGCCTCTCGCCGGTGATGCGCCCGCGGGCGCGGTTCCTGTCCTCGCAATCCATCATGTCGAGGCGCATGTCGTCGCACCCCATGGCTTTTGCCAGGTTCGCCGTCGCCTGGATGACGTCGGCGCACTCTTCCATCACCGCCTGGGCGCATTCGCCCTTGACCTCCGCGTCCGGGTACTCGTTCCACGCCTGCCAGGCGCTGTAGACCTCGGATGCCTCCTCGAGCACCTTCAGCGCCAGCTCCTTGTCGGGCCTCACGCCGTCGAACGTGGCGACGCTGCCGACGATAACGCAATCCTGCATATCAAACTCCAATCAACAGGCGGGCGAGCGACACGGCCGCCCACACCGCCACTGCATCAATGATCAGGGCCGCCGCCAGAACGAGCAGGCAGCCCCAGTTGACGTTTCTCAAGAACGCCCCCTAACCGCAGGCGAGCAGGGCCAGCAGGGCCAGCCCCGTCGCGAGCATCCGAACGGTCCAAGCCTCGACGGCCAGGACTCCGAGCAGGAGGGCGAGCGCCGAGGCGGTCAGCAGTCGCATCGCTCGCACGTGTCCTCCTGCATGTCCTTATAGTGGTCGACGATCCATCTGCGAGCCCAGCACGCCGCGTGCCACTCGGCTCCGTAGTCGTCCGTCCCGACGTTCGGGTCGTTCTCGAACGCCTCCTCGAACTCGAGCTCGCAGATACCGTAGTCGCAGCATCCCTCGAGCAGGTGCGAGCATTCGCCGCAGGTCCTCGGCTCCTCCCTGTTCCACGGTGCCCTCGGGTCGCCCTCGAAGCACCCCGGCGGCAGGTTGTAGCCGCTCTCCGGCTCACAGCTGGCGGCCAAGGCGGGTCACCTCCTCGCACCACGCCTCGCGCTCGTAAGTCTCGATGAACCAGTGCGCGTCGTCCTTGATCTCCTCCAGCGGGTTCTCCATCTCCTCGACCTCGCTGTCGGGGATGTCCACCACGTGGACCTCGGTGATTTCGAATCTCATTTCTCCTCCTTCTTCCTCACGATGTCGCGCGGGTCTTCGCCCATCGCCTCCGCGAGGTTCAGCAGCAGGTTCATCTTTACTTCCCTGCCGTCGCGGATGGCATGGCCCAGGCTGCTAAGGTTGACGCCGGCCGAACTCGCCAGCTGCTTGAGCGGCACGTGGTTGTCGATTCTCCAGTGGGCGATCTTCTCGGCGTCCAAAACGTATTCGGTCGCCATCGCGTCACGCCCTCTCGAATCGGTTTTGGTCGAGCCACCAGCTCGGGCACTGCTTGAGGCCCTTCCACACGCGGTAGTGCATCCAGTCCTTCTGGCGGTCGGCGTTGGCGCACCCGTTGAAGCGGTAGTACAGACATGTCGTGCAGTCCTCGGGCACGTCCTTCTTTTCGATTACGAGCATCGCGTTACCACCTTTTCGTCGCACGCGGAGTGCTCTGAATCGTTCTTACGTGAAGGAAGGGCGTCGTCGCCGTAGACGTTCCGGCAGAACCCGATTTCGGCTCCCGTTTTCTCGCGTGCGTCGGCGAGCGCCTGTGCGACAAGGCCGATACGTTCAATCGCCTGGTCCGGCGTGTGGCCGTCCCACTCGGGGGCTCGTGTGTCGGCCGCGATGTACTCGTCGACGTAATGGCGGTTCGCCGCGAGCTCTCGCAGGTTTTCAGCTACCTCGCGGCGCTTTTCATCGGTAATCATTTCACCCTCCAGTTCCACAGGTCGACCGATGCATCCCGAGCCGCCTTGGCCACACCGTTACGGCCACCGGTGTTGATGAGCGGGCCGTTGCAACCGCAGTTGTTGCAGGTAACGTAATATGCGAACCACGCACGGCCGTCTTTCCTCTCGCCTTCCGGGCATGAATCCACGTCTAGGCTGCCGCAGAACGGGCAGGGTTTCGGCTTGATCTCGCCCATCAGTCCTCACCCCTAAGATTGCGGATACGGGTGAGGATGTCGCGCATGGCAACCCTTTCGCAGGTTTCGCCTTTGTCGGCGATGCACGATGAGCAGGCGCGCGTACTCTTGCCAAAATAGGCGCAGGCTTCGTAATTCAGCGCGTCAGCACCTCTGCACAAGTCCTCTTCCAGCTTCTCCCACGTGTCTGGCGGTGTGAGGTAAAGGCTGTCTGCCGGGAGCATTCCGTCTTTCTCGCCCCTAATATCCGGGCTGAACACTTTCCACTGCGCCCAAAGGCCGCGGGTATCGCATTTGTACGTGAAGCTGGTGATGTGTACCTTTTTGCCGTTGATGTCATACATCGCCCAGGTGTTCCTCGGAATCTCTCGCCCTTCGGCGTCTTTGGGCAGCTCGATAGTTGCCATCATCCCTCCCTCGGCGGCATGTCGATATATTCCGCTATATCGGCCACGCGCCTGTCGTACTCAACTGCTATCTCGTCGTCCAGATTCGGGCCGACCTGCTGCCAGAGCCACATACTCATACCCTCGAGGAACCCGACGGCGCGCATGGCCTTGGCGCGTGCGCTCACGGTTTGGCGTGCAGCCTCGCCCTCGAGCATCTTCCTGATCGGCTCGATGATTTCAGGATGGTCGCTCACAGCGCCTCCCAGTAATCGCAGTGGTCGTTGTCGCCGGTGATAAAGTGCTTGCCGTCGTGCGTGCAGTAGCAGCACGTGCCCTCGGTCGGCCCAGCAAGCTCGCTGCCGTCCTTGGCGATGCGCTCGACCTCGACGACCTCGTGCTCGTGGTGGGCGCAGTTCCCGCACCGGTGCGCGGGAGGCGTCCAGTCCTCGTGGATGTCCGGGTTGAAAACGTACCTGTCGGTCATGATGCCTCCCTCGTCAGTGCCAGGCCGGCCTTCTTGGCGCACGCCCTGTGGTAGCCGGATGGCGAGAGCGTGTAGCCCCCGCACTCCGGGCAGACTGTCGCGTACCCGCAGCGGGCGCGGGACTCCCACCATTGGCGGTTCCTGCGCTCGCGCAGCTGCTCATCCGTGAATCGCCTCTTGCCGCCCATCACCGGCACCTCCCGATGCTCTTCAGGTACAGGTTGTTGCGGCGCGAGCGGGCGAGGGCGCGACGGCGGCGGCGCTGCCACCTCGGGTCGAGCGCCTTCATGAGCTTCCTCATGATCCTGTCGGCGTCCCTGAACCAGCGGGCGATGTCCTCGCGCAGCATCTCTGCGATGGTCTCGACAACGTCGCTGACCGCCTTCATCAGCCGGGCCACCGCCCCGCTGAACGTCTCCGGGTCGAGCGTCTCCGGGTCGACGCTACTCATAGAGCACCTCCAGCCCGTAGGCCTCGGCGGCCTCGTGCTCGATCCTGCAGCCGCGGGCGTCCTCCCAGCCCTTCACGAAGTAGGCCGCGTGGCAAAAGCTCATGTTCTCAAGAGATTTCGCGAGATAGCACAGCGGCACCTGAACCACGCCGCGCTCCTCCATGGCCTCGTCGCTGTACCACTCGTCGGTGAACAGCGTGTTCACGACCTCGTAGTCCATCTGACGCAGCTTCGCCACGGCGAGGTCGCGCGTTGCGACGATCTCCTCGTCGGTCTTGCCCGCCATGGGCTGGGAGATCATGGCCTTCTTCACGGCCGCGGTCTCATCGGTCGTCTGATTCTTCTTGGTGTCGTTCATCGGTATCCTCTCTTTCCGTAGCGCCCGTCGCGCTTCATGTTCTGGATGTGCTTCTGCATTTCCTGCGCCGCCTGGTCTCCCTCGGGCGGCAGCTCGCGCCCGCTCGCGCATTTGACGCAGTGGACGAGCCACTTTCGGCCCCGGCGCTCAAAGTGCCCGAACCCAGGAGGCGTCCACCTGCCACATTCTCGGCAGTAGCCGCCGTAGACGTTCCTAGCCATCTTCACTGCCTCCCGATCAGTTTCCACAGGTCGAGGAGCGTTCTCCTGCACCTGCGTATGTCGTTCTGTATCTGGGTCTTGCCCTGCCCGTTCTCGAGGCCGCCGTAGCCGAATCTCGGGTAGGTGTGGAGGTTCGACTCCTTGGCCTCGCGGGCCTCGATGCTGTCGCACAGCTCGTTCACGAGCAAGCGCAGCAGCTGCGTTTTCCGCAGCACCTTGGGGTTGGCCATCGTCACGCCCCCTCGCAGGCGATGATGATGCCCGTGGTGATGGACTGCACCATGTAGGCCAGCTCCTCGGGGGCGGGCTCGTCCTCTCCGATCATGTCGAGCATGTCGCAGGCCGCGTGGGTCGCCTCGTGGGCGGCGAGTCCGTAGAGGTCGCAGCCCTTGAGCTTCTTGCTGACCCAGATGACGCAGCCCTTGCCGCGCACCGCCGTGGTCACGCCGTCAAGGCCTTCGAGCTCGAACGGCTCCTCGCCCCAGCCCCGAACGGTCTCGCGGTACTCCCGCTTGCTCCTCGTCACCAGCAGGCTGTCGAACGGGATGATGAGCGGGTTAATCTCGGTTGCCAACGGTACCCCTCCTTTCGTTGATGAATCTCTCGACGTCGCCGGAGCACCTTTCGCACAGGTCGAACTTCGCGCGGACCTTCCATCCGTACTGGATGCAGCCAATTGATCTCCTCACGAACGTCGCTCGTGCGTAGTCCCCGGTGATGTCCCTCCCGCATATGTCGCAGGTGATGCGCGGCTCCGTTCTCATGCGCCGCCTCCCGGGATGGCGACGATGCGGTAGAAGGTCGGCGGGCAGCCCGGCGGGGCCACGGCGTTTGAGCGGATGAACTCCATGCACTTCTCGAAGCTCCCCGCGCAGACGTCGTAGAAGGAGCCGCTCGACGGTCTCGGCCTGCCGCCGTCGCTCTTGTCGAACACAACGGCCTCTACTCGGTACATTCGGCCACCTTCTCGTCGTAAATCTTCCTTAGGTCCCGGCGCATGAACCGGATGAACTCCTCCTCGCTGACGTCGTCCGCCAGCACCACATATCGCATCGCATCGTGGCACCATTCGTCGAAGTCGAGCAGCCTTCCGCTGAACGCGCTCTTGACGTCCGTGATCTCGGCGTAGGTGAAGCGGGTCAGCATCTCCTCGCGCATGACCCTGCCCGCGAGCGCCTCGATGGGTGTCTTGTCGCGGTTGATGATGCGTCTGTAGCCGTTCGCCCTCTTCGTCATGGCGTCGAGCTGCTTGGCCAGCCTGCTGTTCTCGGCCACGAGGCACTCGTTTCGGCGCTTCTCGCAGCCCAGCTCGGCGAGCACGTACTGCTCGCAGTTGATGGCCTCCATCGTCATTTCCCCTCTCGGATGATCTCGTTGCCGTATCGGTCGGTTATGGCCCAGTAGCCATACTCGTAGAGGCCGGGGTCGTGCGGCCTGTAGACCTGCAGGAGCTGTCCCGTCCACCACGCCTCCTCGTACGCCTCGGTGCGCCACCGCCACTCGGCCTTGAGCCCCGCGCCGCCGTGGAACTTGTTGTGGCACCCGGTCGTGCCGCTGCCGCACAGGGCGAACAGCGGGCTTTTCAGGTTCCACGTGCCGTTCGGCGTCACCAGGCGGAACTCCTGCCCCCAGCTGCGCTGCGCGACGTGGTGGCAGTTGGTGGCACGCCTGCCGCACACGCAGCAGCGGGGCTGCGTAAGCTCGTAGGAGCGCCCTCCCGTGTAGCGGGCTCCGAGGTGGGGCTTGCCGTACAGCTCGGCGCGCTCCTTCGGCCACCCCCGCAGCAGGCCCGCGTCGAGGATCATGAGAGCCTCCCGTCCGGGCCGTCGAACTCGACGACCCTCGCCCCGTGGCGCAACCGCGAGACGATGGCCTTCGCCGTGTCGGCGTCGCCCTGCTCGGCGAGCCTGCGCACGAGGTCGCTCGGCCTGTACTGCGTGGTCACCAGCGTCGGCCTCATGGACGAGTAGCGCTGGTCGATGAGCTGGAACAGGCTGTCGAGCACGAAGCCCGTGGGCCTGCGCTTGCCCAGGTCGTCGATGAGCAGGTAGCTCGACTCCGCGTAGCGCTTCAGCGGGTCTCCGCCGTCGTGGAAGCTGCGCTGGATCTCGTCGAGAACCCGGTACATCGGCACCATGAGCGGCGACTTGCCTCGGTCGTAAAGGCGCGTCGCGACGGCGGCGGCGCAGGTGGTCTTGCGCGTCCCGACGTCGCCCCACAGGTAGAGCCACTGCCCGCCCTCCATGGCGGACGCCAGCTCGTCGGCCATGGGGTGGTCGAGCCCCAGGTACCGCTCGGGGACTCCAACGCGGATGAGGCCGCGCCTGCGCTTCTCGGCGACGGCCTTCTCGGCCTCGTACCGCTCCCGTGCGGCAATCGCCTCGCGCTCCGCCACGGCCCCTTCGCACCCGCACTGCTCGTATCCGCAGAACAGGCGTCTGGTGCCCAGCTGCGTGTAGCGGGCGTTGAGCACCGCGCCGCAGTGCGGGCACTCAGTCGTACTTGGAAAAATCGTCTCCGGCATCGTTCACCTCCCGTTTTCCTTCCCTCGGCTTCGATGTGCGCACCCAGTTGCGCACCGATGCCCTCCAGTCCTTCATCCGCGTCCTGCCGACCATCCAGCCCTTCTGGGCGTAGAAGTCGACGAAGCGCTCGGGGTCGAAGTCGGTCGAGTCGAGGTCGAGTTCCTTGGAGGACGCGTAGCTTCTGGCGTACTCGTCCACCTCGGCGGGGGAGGGGGCGCGGAAACGCGCCTTCTTCCCTCTCTCCTCTTCCTTAATTCCTCTTCCTACTTCCTCTTCCTCTTCGCTTGCGCGTTTGCTTGCATCGTCGCTTTCGCCGTCGCTTGTCGTTTTGCTTGCGCGTTTGCTTGGCGTTTTGCTTGTCGTTTTGCTTGCGCGTTTGCTTCCACCGTTGCTTGGCGTTTTGCTCCCGCCGTTGCCTCCCGCCACGATGCGCGAGCGCGAGGTCTCCATGACGGGCCGAATCGCTATCAACACGGCCTCCTGGGCGTCCGTGCGAGGCTCCGGCTCCTCACCGGTCCGCAGGTACCTGACGATCATGCCGATGAGCTCGTCGCCCTCCCTGCGGTTCCGAAGCCTCAACGGCCCGTCAATCAGCGAGTCCAGGACTTGCACGCCCGGCTCCCTAAAAGGGGATGTCTTCGTCGTACACGTCCAGCTGCTGCTGGGCGGGCGCGGGCTGCTGGGGTGCCGGTTGCGGGGCGGGCTGCGGCGCCTGCTGGGGCGCGTACGCCTGCGGGGCCGGTGCCGGTGCCTGCTGGTGCTGCTGCGGGACCGCGGGCGGGTTCTGGTAGGCCTGCTGGGCGTTCCACTGCGGCGCGGGCTGCTGGGGTGCCGGTTGCGGGGCGTATGCCTGCGGGGCGGGCTGCGGCGCCTGCTGGGGCGCGTACGCCTGCTGCTGGTATCCCTGCGGCGCGTACTGCTGCGGTGCCGCCTGGCCGCCGTTCGCACCGTTGGGGTTCTGGCTCATGAGCTCGATCTCGTCGACGATGACCTCGATTTTCGAGCGCCTGCCGCCCCCGTTCTTGTCCTCCCACGCGCTGTAGCGCAGCTTGCCCTCGATGGCGACCTTCATTCCCTTGCGCAGGATGCGGCTCATGCTCTCGCCTCGGTTGCCGAAGATCGTGCAGTCGACGAAGTTCGGGTAGTCCTCCCACTCGCCGGTCTGGTTGTTCTTCCTTCGGTCGGTGACGGCGACGCCGAACCCGAGCACCTGCATTCCGCTCGGGGTCACTCGCAGCTCCGGGTCGCGCGTCAGGTTTCCCGAAATGCTCACTCGGTTGATGCTCACTAGTAGCCTCCTTCTCCCATTCCGCCGCTCGTCCAGGTCCTCTGGATGTCGGCGTCTACGGTCTTGATTCGCAGCTTCAGCGCCATGATCGCCTCGCTCGATGCCTTGTAGAGGGCTTCGGCGCAGTCGCGCAGCTGCTTCTTCTCGGCTATGTCCGCGCGGCCCCGGCACAGGTCGCTGATGATGGTCACCGGCGTCCCCTTGGCGCGTTCCTCGAGGATCGCGATGCGCAGGGCCTTGCGGTAGTCGGCCTCGTTCTCCGCGTACTGCTGCCCGGTCCTGCGCAGGGCCTCGAGCTCGGACATGAGCTGCTCGAAAAGCCGCTCGCGCTCGCCGTACAGGTCCTGCATGGCCTACACGACCCGCCACGCCGGCGTGGCGCAGCAACCGGGGTTCTGGATGAACGCCTCGTACTGCTCGCGGCTCTCGAACTGGTAGCTCGTGCCGCAGGCCTTGCACTTGGCGATGAACGGCCCCTGCGCCGGAGGCTCCTTCTCGGGACTGTCCATGAGGGAGTCCGGGTCGCTCTGCCCGTCGATGGCGAATGCGCCGCACAGCGCGTACTTGCGGGCGTAGCTCGATGCCATGCCGGTCACCTGCGCGTCGTCGGAGCCCTTTTTGTGCTCGTCCTCCCTGGCGTAGGCGCTCACCTCCATGGCGTCGCCACTTCCGTCCTCGGAGAAGATGCGGCAGGTCGCCTTGACGTAGTACCTCTCGCCGATGTGCTCGATCTCGTCGCTGAGCGTGAAGGCCACGCCGGCGTCCTTGCATGGCTCCTTGAGCGCCGCCACGATGTCCTCGAACGAGCGGTAGTTGAACTTCGCGTAGGCGTTGTAGCGGGCCTTCGGCACCACCACGGAGCGCTGGACCTTGGCGACCGCCTCGGTGATGGTGATGTGCTTCTCGTCTGCCATTCGTAGCTCCTAACGGATCGTGCGCTCGTAGACCTGCTGAAGCGTGCCGCGCTTGAACACGCCGCTCACGCCGATTCTCCCGGCGAAACGCCCGATGGACTGCATCTGCTCGGTCGTCGCCGAGTCGATGACCATCACGCACGGGGTCGCGGCGCTCGGCTGCGGGGCTGTCGCGGGGCGCGGTGCCGGACGGAGCACGGGTGCCGGTCCGATGCGCTCGCCGATTTCCTGCATCGGGGAGCCGCCCGGGTACCAGTTGCCGGCGGGCGCCGGCTTCGGCTCGGGTTCCGGCTCTGGTTCGGGCTCGGGTTCCGGCTCCGGTTCGGGCTCCATCGCCGCCTTCAGCTCGGCGATGCGCGTGGCCTCCTCCGCCGCCTTGCGTGCCGAGGTGATAGCCGCGCCGAGGTCGAGGGTCGCGAACAACTCGCTCTCGGCCTCCTCGTAGTAGGGCTCGCCCTCGAACTGCGACTTGAGCGTCTCCCAGTCGCCCGCGAGCTTCGAGACCTTGGCCTCGAGCGCTTTCTTCGCCTTGACCTCGCCGAAGTTCTTGTTGAGCCACTGCTTCTCGTGGAAGCGCTCGTAGGGGACGACCGGCGCGAGCAGTCCGGCGAACGTCTCGTAGTGCTCCTCGAGCTTGGCCTTTGCGCGTGCCTTGCGGTCCTCCTCGGCCTGGTCGATCTGCGCCTTGATGCCGTCGGCGGCGTCGTCGATGATCTTCGTGATTTCCTTGCATCGCTTCTCGAAGGCGGCGAGCGGCTTGTTGTACTCGCGCTTCACGGCCTTGCGGCGCTCCTCGATTTCGTTCTTCAGGCCGTTGAGGTAGGTGCGGTCGTTCTTGGCCTCCTTGATCTTGTCGGCCTTGGTGAGGTCATAGGTCGCGCCCTTGTAGAGCTCGACGGTCTTGCGCACGTGCTTCTCGAGGGCGTCGAAGTTCGCCTCGATGGTCGAGGGGGCGTAGCTCACGGAGAGCGACGACGCCTCCTTCTCCTCGATGACCTCGGCGACGACCTTCTCGGCCTCCTTGCCGGTGTTCTCGGCCTCGCTACTCATCCCAGACCTCCCCGGTCTCGTTGTCGATCTCGATGACCTTCTGCTCGCTCTCGACGGTCAGGATCACGCGCCCGCCCGTCTTCTTCATCAGCGGGAAGGCGTTCTCGCTGTCCATGCGGACCGTGAACTGGAGCACGGCCTCGTCGCCCTTGATGGTCGACTGCTTGAAGAGCGCGTGGGCGCTCACCGACTGGCTCGTGATGTTCAGCATGGCTAGTCCTCCTTCGGGCAGAAGATGATGCTCACGACGCGCTTCGCCGCCTGCTCGGCCTCGTCGCGGCGGGCCTTCTCGACCAGCTCGCGGTCGACATTCTTGTTCACGAGCTCGTAGCCCTCGCGGCGCGTCCCCTCGGGGAAGCGCGACAGCGCGGCCTCGGCGAGCGCGATCAGGCTCCACCACGCGCCGGCGTCCGTCTTGCTCGGCTCGCACTCGCCCTCGGCGACCATGAGCGCGTTGACGGAGACCGCCCCCGAGAGCTCGTTGAGGTCGTTGATGGCATCGACCGTGCTCTGGCCGTCCAAGATGTTGTTCTCGAAGTGCTTCATTTTTTCTCTTCTCCTTAGAATCCGACCAGGTCGGTCGCTTTCGTGATGGTCACGACGGTTCGCGGGTTCTCCTTGTCGATGAAGAAGCCGCCGTCGTATGGGGTGCACATGGCCCACTTGTCGTTCTCGATGACGCCCGCCTTCTGAAGGGCGTCGAGGATGAACTTCTTCGCGAAGGCCACGTTGTCCTTGTCCGTCCGCCTGTCTGGGCGGTGCCACGTGAAGGTGACGTTCACGGGCTCGTGGAAATGGGGCAGCGGGCATTGCGGGGCCAGTGCCGCAATCACCTTCGCGTGCGATTCCCTCTTGATTCGGGCAGCGGCGAACCTCGTCGCCCTCTCGGCCCTGATGTAGTCGTTGAGCTGGGGCAGGGTGCCTGGAATCTCGAAGGTGAAGGTGTCCGCGCTCATTCGCTGAACCCGCCACTCTGCGAGCGGTGCTTGTTGAATGCGCCCCTCAGCTGCGGGTAGCGGCTCTCCATGATGCGGGCGAGGCTGGGGGCGATGCCGTTCTTGCAGCCCACGTGGAGCTCGTTGCGCACCATGTTGACCAGGTAGTTCACGGACACGTAGCCCTTGCGGTTGAGGCGGATGGCCTGCTCGACCATGAAGTTCCACGCGGCGGGGTTCTCGTCGATCCACTTGCGGGCCTCCTGGAAGTCCTGCTCGCCCGCGGAGCCGAGGCCGAGGATCTCGAGCTGCCCGCTCTGGGGCTTTGGCCTGTACCTCTCGTCGTTACGCATTGAGCACACCCGCCGAGGTCTGGTAGGCCGCCTGCGCGGTCGCCACCGCGCCGTCCATCGCGGGGATGACCCACAGCCACAGGACCGCGAGGAAGATGAGCGCCGCGGCGAGGAAGCCGACCATGAAGCCGACCCTGAAGCGGTCGGCCTCCAGCTGCTCATACGCCGTCGGGCGCTTGCGCTCGGATGGTATGATGGTGGCGGCATCGTTTCCGATGCGGTCGAAGTGGGCGCCGTCGAGTTGGTAGCTGGGGGCGCTCGCTTTCTTTTTGCTTTGCATTCCGTTCTCCTTTCGGATATTTCCGCTGGTCAAACCTAGGGCGCTTTTTAGAGCCCCTTTTTTTGAACTTTTTTCGCACGGCTCTTCGCGCTGTAATAGCGCTGCCGTTCGCGGTCGTTCCTCTTCTCCCTGATCGCCTCCTCCCTCATGGCGTTGGCCTGCTCGGCCAGATCGGACATGTGGAGCTCCTTCGTGCACTCGATGCACCAACCGTTGATCCGGTTGAGTGGTCTGAACGTCCATCGGCCGCAATTCGGGCATAGGCTGCGCCTGCGGAGTGAGAGCCCGCATTTCCGCGCCATATGCTTTACCGAATCGACCGAACGCCCCAGCGCCTTGGCTACCGCCTTCGCGCCCTCGCCCGCGTGCTCTTCGAGGTACTTGAGTTCACGTGTCGACCACTGCCTCATCGCGTCTGCTTCTCGCCTTTCTGATCGTCCCTGTACGCCTTGAGCAGCACGTCGCACATATGCTCCCGTGCTATTTCCCTCGGCGTCTTGGGCTCATCGTCCCGTTGCTCGTGTTGAGTCTGGTCGGCCATTTAGGCCACCGCGCCCTTTGACGTGCGCTCGTCTACAAGGCCAGCTAGATAGTCAACGGAGCATCCGTAGAGCTTTGCCAGATTGATAGCGTCTGGCACGAGAAGCGGTGAACTCTCTCCTCGCTCCCACTTGCCGATTACGTACTCGGAGCGATGGATCTTCTCTCCCACTTCTTCTCTGGTCAGACCCGCCCGCTTACGCTCGGACACAAGATTGTTGAGCATTGTTTCCTCCTTTGCACTAGTTTCTTGTGCCTGATTGGCACTATATACAAGTTTCTTGTATCTGTAAACCCTAAAAGTTTGCCATCTGTACAAGATTCTTGTATGCTGCAACTATCCTAGGTTAGGGGTGAGATATGAGCCTTAAAGACCTCCGGCAGCGATCAGGGCTGACTCAAAAAGAGGCCGCAAAAGTATTCGGACTCAAGTACCGGACTTACCAAAATTACGAGCTTGGCAACACAAGCCCGGACATGGATACGGCGGCGGAGTTTGCGCGTTATTTCAAATGCACGATTGGCGATCTGTTCGACCTCGAAGAAGGCGACAGCGAGCAAATCGGTAACGCCGATCGTGAGCTATTGAGTCTTTTCAACTCAATGAATAAAGACGGGAAAAAGGCCTTGATGAGCGTGGCGAGAGGACTTGCCGACGTGTTTCCAGACAAATAGACGGGAGTAGATCATGGGTTTCTTCAACAAGAGCTACGCGGAGAAGATGACGAGCGACTCGGAGGAGTACATAAAGCAGGACGGGCGGCTGCACGCCCTCGTGTACCAGATTCAGGGCAAGCGCATCATGTCCGCCAGCAACAGCCTCGAACCGCGCGTCACGGAGCAGCTGAACATCATCCTGGACAACCTCCAGAACCGCGGCCTGCAGATCGTCGACGTGAAGACCGAGACGTGCGCGAATGCCGTCGACAAGGGCTCCGACGCGCTGCTGCACGTCGTCACCGTCCTGTATAGGTAAAGAAAAAGCCCCGTCGGCTATAGCGGTACCAGCGCTGCCGACGGGGCGAGTCAGGCTCCCCAGTATCGACGTGGACGTGCAAACCAAGGAAGTCGTATCCATTATGCCAAAAACAGCCGTGATATATGCAAGGTTTTCGTGCAGCAAGCAGCGCGAGGCCTCGATAGACGACCAGCTGCGCGTCTGCCGCGACTGGTGCAGGCGCGAGGGCTACGCCATAGCAGCCGAGTACTGCGACTACGCTATATCGGGCCGCACCGACGACCGCCCGGAGTTCCAGCGCATGATCGCCAACGCGGGCGAGTCGGACATCGCGCTCGTCTACATGATGGACCGCTTCAGCCGCGGGGAGTACGACGCGCCCATATACAAGCGCGAGCTCGCCAAGCACGGCGTGAAGCTCGTCTCGGCCCTCGAGGCGATACCGGACAGCCCGGAGGGCATCATCTACGAGAAGCTGCTCGAGGGCCTCGCCGCCTGCGAGTCCAAGAAGACGGCGATACGCACGAGGCGAGGCATGGAGGGCAACGCCCTGCGCTGCAAGACCAACGGCGTGCGCGTCTTCGGCTACCGGCGCAACGAGGACGACGAGTACGAGGTCGACCCGGACCAGGCGGCGCTCGTGCGGGAGGCCTTCGAGCGCAAGATAAACCGCGAGACAACGAACGCCATAGCCGCCGACTTCGCGCAGCGCGGGGTGAGGACGAGGTCCGGTAACCCGTGCGGGTACTCGATGGTCCACCAGATGCTCCACAACAGGCGCTACACGGGGCGCTACGAGTGGGGCGGAATCGTGAGGGAGGGCGGTATGCCGCAGATCGTCGACGAGGCCACGTTCATGAGGGCACAGGGGGTGAGGGGCGTGAAGCAGCGCTCGACCGAGGACTGGGGCGACTTCGCGCTCGCCGGGAGGGCGATATGCGCCGGGTGCGGGCGCAACCTCCAGGGCGTGAGCGGGCGCGGGCGCCGCAACGTCAAGTACGAGTACTACAGCTGCACGGGCGGGTGCATGAGGAACGTCCGCCGCGAGGAGCTCGAGGGCGCGATAGTCGGTGCGCTCCGCGAGCTGCTCTCCGACCGCGCGGAGGCCATGAGGATAGCCCGCATGGTCGCGGAACGCGCCGACGGCGCGGAGGTGCGGGCACGCCGCAGGCAGGCCGAGGAATCGCTCTCGGCCGCCGAGCGCGGGCTCAAGAACATCCTCAACGCCATCGAGCAGGGGATCATAGCGCCGGGCGTGAAGGGGCGCATAGCGGAGCTCGAGGAGCAGAAGGCCCGTGCCGAATACGACCTGCAGGCGCTCCGCGAGCAGCGGATAGACCCGGAGCGCTTCGCCGACTTCCTGCAATGCGGGGCGGGCCTGGACGACTCAACGCTGCTGAAGGCGTTCGTCTGGCAGGCGAGCGTGTCGGACGGCGAGGTGCTCGTGACGCTCAACTACGACGCAGAAAACGACGAACCCGCCAGACTTGACATCCAGCGGGTTCGAGGAAAGTTGGAATGGTGCCCCCAGCGGGATTCGAACCCGCGATATCCACCTTGAAAGGGTGGCGTCCTTGGCCGCTAGACGATGGGGACAGCGGGAAAGAGTATAGCAGACTTTTTTGCCGGCGCGTATATCGTTGGCAAACTGGAAAACCACCACACAGGAGCTGGCTCCCTATCCCGATCTTCAAACATCTCAACCTGTAACATCTGGGCTGATAAATCGGCTCTATCTGTTATAGATCGAGACAGACGGTGGGCGTCGGGACGAACATCTCAATCTGTAACAGTAAGACGACTTTCAACGGTCTAGATGTTACAGATTGAGACAAACTGCCGTGGCAGGTCAAAACCACCACAAAGGTGCCTGTCCCCTTTGTGGTGGCGGGGCGTTAGGGGAGGAGCTTCATCGCGGCGTCGTGGGCGGCGTGCTCGTAAGCGTCGTCGAGGGGTTTGAGCGGCAGCAGAGCGGTGGTCTGTGCATCGCCACGGTGCTCGAGAGCGTGGGCGATGAGCCAGTCGGCGAGCTCGGGGTTCTTGGGCAGTGCCGGTCCGTGTAGGTATGTGCCGATGACACCCTTGTAGATGAGGCCCTCAAAGCCATCGTCGCCGTTGTTGCCGGTACCCGTGACGACGGACGTTCCGAGCGGCGTGGCCTCTGCATCGAGCAGGGTGCGGCCGCCGTGGTTCTCAAATCCCACAAAGGGCTCGGGTGCCAGGTCGGTCTTGACGGCGACGTTGCCGATCAGGCGGTCGGAGCCGCGCACGGTTTCGGCGGCAATGACGCCCAGGCCCTCGATGCGATTCTCGCCCATGTAGTACGAACGGCCGAGCAGCTGATAGCTGCCACAGATGGCAAGCAGCGAGCCGCCATCCTCAACATAGGCTGCGACCTTGTCTTTTTGAGCGAACAGCTCGTGTGCCACGGCCAGCTGATCGCGGTCGGAGCCACCGCCCATCATGACGATGTCGGCGTCGGTGAGATCGAGCGACTCGCCCATACGGACCTCGTCCACGCGCACGGGGATGCCACGCCAGGCGCAGCGGCGCTCGAGGGCAATGACGTTGCCGCCGTCGCCATAGAGGTTGAGAGCATCGGGATACAGGTAGACGATGCGCAGCGGGCGCGAGAGCTCGACCGGCGCAATATCGGTGGGGACAGCGCTGCCATTGGCGCGTGTTACGGCGCAGGAGACAACCGAGCTTGCATCGGTGCCCTTAAGATCGTCGAGCTCCTTGACCAGTGGCGGGAAGGCCGTGTAGTTGGCGACGGCGTAGAAAGTATCGCCAGCCTCCTCGTCCGCCACGGCACCGATCGCTTGCTCGATATTCGAGATGATGGCGGAGTCGATACCGGCGTACTTCAGGCGTACCTGCATATCGTGTGCACGCGTGCCGCCGGCAAAGGCGACAAGCCCTGGGGTATCGGCGATGCGCTCGAAGTCGACGTCGTAGATCCACGAGACATCGTGGCCGTCGGCGTCGTTGTCGTTCAGGAAGAAGGCGCAGAGCCTGCCGCCTGCCGTTTTAATGGACTGGATCTGGCGATCGAAGCCCACGGGATTTTTGGCCAGGTTGGCCTCGACGGTGCGGCCGGCGATATCCCAGCGCCCCATGCGTCCGCCGGCGGGCACATAGGCATCGAGCGTGGGCTGCAGGTGCGCCGTATCCACGCCCAACTCATGTGCGGCAAAGAATGCGGCGGCAACGTTGTAGACCATGTACAGACCGTTGTAGCGCGTGGCGATGTGTACGGCAGCCGCGTTGGACGCAGATCCAAAGACCAGGTCAAAATCGTAGCCGTCGCAGCCGAGCTCCACGCCCGTCACGCGACGGACAAGCGCAGGGCGTGCCCAACCGCACGAGGGGCAATGGTAGGCGCCGAGCTGGCCGTATTGCACGTAGTCGTACTCCAACGGGGTGTTGCACTGCGAGCAAAAGCGCGAGTCGCTAATGCGGTCAGACTCGGTGTCGGTGGCGCCGTCGATGCCAAAGGCGATGCTTGCATTGGGAACGCGCGCGGCGATCGCGGCGCACAGCGGGTCGTCGGCGTTATAGATGAGCGTCGTTGTCGGCGAAAGCTCCAGCGCGTGGGCGATGACGTCCTGGGTGTGGTCGATCTCACCGTAGCGGTCCAGCTGGTCGCGGAACAGGTTGAGCAGCACAAAGTAGGTCGGCTTGAGCTTGGGCAGGACGCGCACCGTGTAGAGCTCGTCGCACTCAAAGACGCCTACGCGCTTGCTGCTGGCGGTTCGCTTAAGGTTGCCGCGCGCCTCGAGCAACGCGCCCACCACGCCTGGCTCCATGTTGTTGCCGGCGCGGTTGCATACCACGGTGGCGCCGCTGGCGGCAACGGCATCGGCGATGAGGTTGGAGGTGGTGGTCTTGCCGTTGGTGCCGGTGATCACCACGCTGCGGTCGACAAGGCCCGCGAGGTCGCTTAGCAGCTCGGGGTCAATCTTCATGGCGATGCGGCCGGGGAGTACGCCGCCCTGGCGCTTAAGGACGGAGCGCAGTCCCCAGCGGGCGATATCGCTCGAGGTGCAGGCGAGAGATGAGCGGAAGTTCATGAAGCCGTTCCTAACGTGAATGACATGGTCGTGGCGTTTGCGCCGTTAAAAGCCGTAACGGCGCGCAAATTCCTGGGCAAGCTGCGATACGTCTTCGCAAGCGTTGGCCCAGGGGGCAAAGTCGGGAGTATCCGAGATGACGCCGTCGGCCTCCCAAACTGCCTGATGCGAAAGGTCCCAGGGGTCGTGCGGTTCGGGCCGGCAGGGAAGGTACGGTGTCTGGTACATGGGGTTCAGTAAGAAGAACGCACCGCCCTCGCAGCGGTTAGCGAACTCACGCAGCGCACGCACTGCCGGACGCATCTTGTTTGTTTTGAACAGCAGAATCGTGCGGGCGAGCAGGTACCAAGGAGAGTTCTCGAGCGCGTCAGCCCCGATCTCTTCCTCGAGCTGGTGGGCCAGGGCAAAAAAGCCGTCCTCGTCTTCCAGGCGAGCGAGGGCGAGTAGCACGGTGCCTGCAGCTCGGGTGGGATAGCCTTCCGCCTTAAGAACGCGGCGAGAATAGTTGGCGGCAGCACGGTAGCGAGCGCTCGCCATGCACAGCTGCGAGATGGCCTCGAGCGTGTGGAGCCACCCGATAAGAGCCGGCTCGCTTACGGTGAGATCGGCCGCCGTCACGCCGTCCGTCAAAACCTTGTTGGCCCAGTAGTGCGGGGCCTCCATGTCGAACCCGGGCACGCTTTGCTGCAGGTAATCGGTCGTGGTCGCCTCGAGTTTCATCAGGTCGCCCAGACAGGCGTCGACGGGCGTGTCCGCCAAAATGATGGCGAGCAGCTGGGCATCGAGGACATACGCATCGACGCGGACGATCTTGAGCAGCTCATCGCGCGTATCGTCGAACAGGTGGTTGCGCGTCTGTTCAAACTCCTCGTCGCTGCCCATGTCCTCGATGCGATGGAGCTCGTCGAGCAGGTGACGGTGGACGCCGGCATAGGACAGCAGTGCCTGGGCATGCTCGGTCTGCGCATACTTATGAGGGTTGACGCTCACGTCGTTATGGACAAGCTCGCGTGCTGCATCGGTGAGTTCGGGGTGCGACGCAACGTAGGCGCGCTCCAGGTAGGCGGGGATGTAGACGCTCGGATCCATTAGAGGTCTCCTCCCTTAAACGGCAAGCCCTGCTCGGCCGCCCGCAGGATGCGCTCGTCGATCTGGGAGCGAACGATATCGTTGGTGGCGACCCAGGCAGCGAAGCTGGCGTTGTCGGGGGCGCCCAAGCCCTCCTGCAGTACCGGCGTCGCCTCGGACAGCGCAAGGACAAGCTCGTCGGTGGAGCCCACGCCCACGTTGACGCGGGCATAGACGCCATCGGGAAACTCGGTTTGGAAGTAGAGTGCTTCGGCCGCGTGCGGGCATGAGCGCACCAGGATGCGCAAGTAGCGCTCGGCACCCTCGTAGTCCAGCTCGCGCCAGGCAGCGCTCATCAGCGCGATGAGCGTCCACGGGTCCAAGTCGCGCTCCGCGTCCTTGGGACGACGGCGTAGCGGCGTGTTAGCGAGATAGGGCACGGAGTGGGCAGAGCGAAAGCGCTTGAGCTCCTCGGCGGGGTATTCGAGCTTCGCCATGGCGAGCATCGCGGTGTGACGGACGCCGGCCGGATCGTTGGGGGCAAAGTCGAGGCTGCGGTTTGCGGCTTCGAGCGACATGCGATAGCGGCCGCTAATGAGGGCGCGCGACGCAAGGGCGGCAAGCCAGCGCAGATAGGGGCGGCGCATAAGGTCGCCTGCGGCCTCGCGCTCGTAGGGGTCCTGCGCCGAGGCGATCTTGAGCGCCAGATCATGCTCGACTTCATCGCGCTTGGATACCAAGTACTGTACGTACTCCTCGTTGGAGTTGGCGGTGAGGGCGATCAACATGCGCTGGGCATCCCAGTTGGTGGGGTCGAGCGCGGCTGCCTCGCGAAGCATGTTCTCGGCAGCGGCCTCTTCTTGCTCTGCCTGGGTATCGTCAGGGATAAAGGGAATGCGGTAGTCGACAGCCTCGACCACCTTGGCAATGAGGTGCCCGGCGCGGTCGCGGTCGTGCACGATGAGCGGCGCGGGGTTGCGGGTGAATTGTTCCATCAGACGCTCTACGGCGGCACCGTCGGTGAGCGGGATATTGTCGCGGCGCAAGGCCTCAAGAACGAGGCGATGGCAATCCTCTTGAATGGGATCGAATGCCATGGGGCCTCCTTTGCTGCGGTTAGGGTTCAAATGTCTCTATATAAGGTTCTAGTTTACCCGCATGTGGCACACCGGGGGTGCCGCACTTGGACATGCACCTTTGCACCACGAAGACGGATGTCGCACAAATGTCGGCACCTTGGACGACTGAGTGGTATCACGGTGCCGCAAACGGTCGATTTTTGGCGGCGAACGGGGCGCATTTTGGAGGGGCACCGTCCTGCCCGGGATATGTGGTCAACCTTGATAAAACGTTTGCCCAGCTTGGGAGTATGAATGCCCCACAAGGGTCTTCAGGGATAGAAAAAACGTTTCATCATTGGCGGCTTTAGGTGAATAACTGACCAACCAGAACGGTAAAATAGTGTTTGTCTGAGCGTTGAGACGTTTAGACATCGCGCATTGTCATCGCCGGCAACGCGCAAACCGGTCCTAACGGAGCCAATTGGGTGCTCCGTTATATACGCAAGTCTAAGAGGGGCTTGTTTAGGAGGCACAGTATGGGACGTTTTACCAATCCTCGCGATCTGTACTTTGGTGAGGGCGCTCGCCACGAGGTGAAGAACCTCAAGGGCAAGAAGGCCATCATCGTTTCTGGCGGCAGCTCTATGCGCCGCGGCGGGTTCCTGCAGGACGTCGAGAACGACCTTAAGGAAGGCGGCTTCGAGGTCAAGCTGTTCGAGGGCGTCGAGTCCGACCCGTCCATCGAGACGGTCATGAAGGGCGCCGAGGCCATGCGCGAGTTCGAGCCCGACTGGATTATCGCCATCGGTGGCGGCTCGCCCATCGATGCCGCTAAGGCCATGTGGGTCTTCTACGAGTATCCCGAGGAGTCCTTCGACAACATCATCCAGCCGTTCAGCTTCCCTGAGCTGCGTCAGAAGGCTCATTTCTGCGCCATCTCCTCTACCTCCGGCACCGCTACCGAGGTCACCGCGTTCTCCGTCATTACCGACTACGCCAAGGGCATCAAGTACCCGCTGGCCGACTTCAACATCACCCCTGATGTCGCCATCGTCGACCCCGAGCTCACCTACACCATGCCCGCCAAGCTGTGCGCTCACACCGGCATGGACGCTCTGACCCACTGCATGGAGGCCTACGTTTCCACCTGCGCCTCTATGTTCACCGACGCCAACGCTCTGCACGGCATCCGCGAGATCGTCGAGTGGCTGCCCAAGTCCTATGCTGGCGACCATGAGGCCCGTCAGCACATGCACGAGGCTCAGTGCATCGCCGGTATCGCCTTCTCCTCGGGCCTGCTCGGCATCGTTCACTCCATGGCTCACAAGACCGGTGCTGCCTTCGAGAACGGCCACATCATCCACGGTGCCGCTAACGCCATGTACCTGGGCAAGGTCATCCAGTGGAACTCCAAGGACCCGCGTGCTGCTGAGCGTTACGCTTACGTGGCCAAGGAGATCCTACACCTTCCCGGCGAGACCAACGAGGAGCTCATCGCCGCGCTCGTCCAGAAGATTCGCGACCTCAACGACCAGCTCAACATTCCGCAGTCCATCAAGGATTACGCGAATGGTGGCGTGAAGGTCGACGCCGAGAACCCGCAGATGGTTTCCGAGGAGGAGTTCCTCGCCAAGCTGCCCGAGATCGCCGCGAACGCTGAGCAGGACGCCTGCACGCCCGAGAACCCGCGTGAGACCAAGGCTGCCGACTTCGAGAAGATCCTCAAGGCCTGCTACTACGACACCGACATCGATTTCTAATCGACTCTTGTTATCGTAACGAGGGGCTCCGCACGTATCCGTACGGAGCCCCTTTCTTTTTTCTTTTAGAGAATGGGATAGTTATGGCTGCAATTTTCAATAGCCCCAGCAAGTACATCCAGGGTCCGGACGAGCTCGCCAAGCTCGGCTCCTATGTCGAGCCGCTCGGCGCTAAGGCCCTCGTCATCGTGACGCCTTCGGGCAAGAAGCGCGTCGGCGCTAAGATCGAGGGCGGCTTTGCCGAGGCCAAGGCCGAGCTGCTGTTTGAGGACTTTAACGGCGAGTGCTCCAAGGGCGAGGTCGATCGCCTGGTTGCGCTCGCTCGCGACAACGGTTGCGATATCGTCGTCGGCGTCGGTGGCGGCAAGATCCTCGACACCGCCAAGGCCGTCGCCTATTACCTGGAGTCCCCGGTTATCATTTGCCCCACCATTGCTTCGACCGATGCACCGTGCTCGGCACTTTCGGTGCTCTACACCGATGACGGCCAGTTCGATAAATATCTCTTCCTTAAGGCAAACCCCAACATTGTCCTGATGGATACGACGGTTATCGCGGCGAGCCCGGTGCGCCTGACGGTTTCCGGTATGGGCGATGCGCTCGCAACCTATTTCGAGGCCCAGGCGACGCACGATGCCGACGGCGGCACCTGCGCTGGCGGCAAGGGCGGCATGGCCGGCCTGGCGCTCGCCAAGCTCTGCTACGAGACGCTTATGGCCGATGGCGTCAAGGCCAAGGTCGCGCTGGAGAAGGGTGCGCTCACGCCCGCCGTCGAGCACATCATCGAGGCCAATACGCTGCTTTCGGGCATTGGCTTTGAGAGCTCGGGCCTTGCCGCTGCTCATGCCATCCACAATGGTCTGACGATGCTGCCCGAGTGCCACGGCATGTATCACGGCGAGAAGGTCGCCTTCGGCACTATCGTCCAGCTGGTACTCGAGGATGCCCCGACCGAGAAGCTCGAGGAAGTCTTGGGCTTCTGCATTGAGCTTGGCCTGCCGGTTACGATGAAGGAACTTGGCGTTGCCGAGCTTACGCGCGAGCAGGCCATGATTGTTGCCGAGGCCGCCTGCGCACCCGATGACACCATGTGCAACATGCCCTTTGAGGTGACGCCCGAGATGGTCGCAAACGCCATCCTGGGTGCAGACGCACTGGGCCACTACTATCTCATGGATGAGTAAATCAAGCTAAGGAAGGGGCAAAGCCAGCAGATGGCTTTGCCCCTTTTTGCTATGGCGCAAAGGGGTCAGGTTACTTTGCACCAATCGTTGTTTGATGAAGGGCGGATTCTCGTATGGCGCTTCCTATGGTTTACGGCGGTCCCGGTCGGTATGTTCAGGGGCCGGGCGAACTCTCGCGTCAGGGCAGGTATTTGTCATGGTTGGGCTGCGCTGCTTACGTCTTGTTTGACCAGGGCACCGAGGATCGGCTGTGCAGGCAGATCGTCGATGGATTTCTGGACGATGATCTAAGCGAGCCGTTCTTTAAGATTTACAACGGTCCGTGTACGGAAGATGCCGTTGTCGAAATGGCCAAGGAAGCCCGGGCCGAGTATTGCGACATGGTGGTGGGCATTGGCGGCGGCAAGATGCTCGATATCGCCAAGGCCGTTGCGTTTTATGCTGAGCTGCCGTTGTGCGTATGCCCCACGGCGGCTTCGATGGACGGTCCGTGCAGCGAGATTTCCGATGCCGATCTGCAGGGTGTTGCAAATGCGGTCTTTAGAAACGAGCGCAATATGGCCAACGAGCAGGCCAAGGTGACCAAACAAAAACTCGTGCAGCTCATGTGCGAGGCATAGCTTGGCACTTGATTGACCTTGTGCAATCGAGGCGGCGATAGGCCATGGGCTATTTGCCGCAAAGATGCTCCGCGTGTAATTTGCCCGAGGCGTGGGCCGATAGCGTATCATTATCTCTTGCTTGTTTGCACTGCTCAGGGAGGGGCCGCGCATGGCGCAGGAACACGATCTGTTTGATGACATTATCGAGATCAGCAAGGGTTTCGACTTTCTTAAAAACCCGCTTGGCGGCGTGACCGATGCACTCGATCCATCGGCGCCGCAGTGGAATCCTGCCGACTACAAGGAGCGCCCGCGCGGCAACACCATTCCGTGCTTGACCTGCAAAAACGAAAAGAGCGGCTGCACCGCGTGCATGGACGTGTGCCCGGTCAACGCTATCGAGGTCGAGGAAGACGCCATCGAGATCCTCGACTCCTGTCGCAAGTGCGGCCTGTGCGCCGCTACTTGCCCGACGGAGGCGATCATCTCTCCGCGCCTTGCACCCAAAAACGTCTACGACGACATTGTCTCGGCGGCTACGAGCCACGAGACCGCCTACGTTACCTGCACGCGTGCCCTTAAGCGCATGCCGCGCGAAAACGAAGTCGTCGTTGCCTGCGTGGGCGATATTACGGCGGAGACCTGGTTCTCGGTACTGGCCGACTATCCCAACGTGAGTGTGTACCTGCCGTTGGGCGTGTGCGATAAATGCCGCAACACCGGCGGTGAGGACATTCTTGGCGAGGCGATTGCGAAGGCTGAAGAGTGGTCTGGCACGGGTATGGGCCTAGAGGTCGACCCCAAGAGCCTCAAGTGCCATAAGCGCCGCGAGTACGAGCGCAAGGAGTACATGGAAAAGATCGCCCGCACCACGGGCCTGACGGTGACCAAGCTCAATCCGGCGACGGCGGCGCTGGCCTCGGTGACGCAAAAGCTCAAGGCCCATCGCCATCAGATTACCCAGCTGGAGCGCACGCTCAACACCATGTGCGGCACCACGACGACCAAGCGTCGCCGTTCGCTCACGCACGGGCGCCAACTGGTGCTCTCGACGTTGCAAAACCACCCCGAGCTTGCCCAGAACATGCAGGTGAGCACGCCGGAGTGCGATTTTGACAAGTGTACGTCGTGCGGCGAGTGCGTCAACGTGTGCCCCACGTTTGCCTGCGATCTGGTGGGAAGCGGCCGCTTTGCGTTGGAGTCCACGTATTGTTTAGGCTGCGGCGCCTGTGTCAAGGTTTGTCCCGAGCATGCGCTCAAGCTTGTTGAGCACGATGCGTCCAATCTGGTCGTCGTCGATCCCGAAGCCGAGGAAAAGGCCGCCCAGAAGGCGAAGGCTCACGAAGAAGCTGAGAAGGTCAAGGCCGAAGCAAAGGCCAAGCTCGACAAGATGCTCGATCAGGTGGAGAAGCTCGCGGACTAGCTAAAAGAGCGTAAATGATGGCCGGTGGGACAGGTACTGCCCCGCCGGCCAAAAAAGTTGCGGTGGAATAGTTCCTGTTTTGCCCTTAAGCTGGCAATTCTAGGAACTATCCCACCGCAACTAATAGATGGTTAGTTCATGCTGCTTTGGTGGCCGGTTCGACCGGTACCGTTGCGCGTCACGGTTTCATGGAGCAAAAAGAACCCGGGGACCTGTTTGGTCTCGGTGTATTCCATAAGGATGCCGTCGGCGTTGTAGGTCTGCCCGCGTATAACGGCGAGTGCGTTAAAGTCGTCGAGATCGAGCACGCGCGTATCCTCGGGCGTGGGATGCTCGATCGTTACATCGCGTTTGCCCGTGGCAATCTTAATGCCAAGGTCTTCTTCGAGGTAACGATAGATCGAGTCGTTGACAATCTCGGGTGTCAGCCCCGGTACTTGTGAACTTAGGTAATAGGAGTCGTCGGAGCACACGGCTTGTCCGTCTGCATAACGGATGCGTTTGGCGCGTGTGAGCTCACAGCCTTCGGGAAACCCGGTAATCTTGGAGAGCGCCTTGCTGCAGATGAGGAGCTCAAAGACGGTGGTGACAGTCTTGAGCTCAAAGCCTCGGTTGACCGCGATTTCCTTAAAGGTCTCGAGTCCGCCGCCGCCACGACTCGTCTCGTCACTGATGTTGCGAATGACGCGCATGCCTTTGCCTTGCTGGGGGAGCACGTAACCATCTGCCGCAAGCATCGAGATGGCGCGACGGACCGTCATGCGCGAACAGTCAAACAGCTGCGTGAGCTCAGTCTCCGAAGGCAGATAACTCTGATAGGCGTATGTGCCGTCGTCAATCGACTGCTTCACGTTGTCATAAATAGTTTGGAAGATGGCTCGCGCCATGACGGTCTCCTAGAGCTGGGTGCGTGAACGACGGATGGGGGCCGCCCGCGCAGGTGTCAATCGATTTACTTGCCGGGGTCGATTATATATTTGCCCATGGCACGCAGGGCCGGGTCTGACAGGATGGCGCCGAGTTCGTCGAGGGAGGCTACCTTTGCGACCATCGAGGATACGTCGAGCCTGCCAGAGTCGATGAGCTCGAGCGCACGACGCTGCGTATAAGGGTTAATGTAGGACGAGGTAAGCACAAGCTCCTTCTGGAAGACCTCGAAGGGCTTGACGGTGATTGTCTCATCGGGCTTGGTGAGGCCGAACATCATGACCGTAGCCTTGTGGCCGGCGATCTGGATGGCCTGCTCGATGGTGACGGGCTTGCCAACACACTCGATAACGACATCGACGTTGCCGACGCCCTCCTGCTTCAGGCGGGCCGGGACGTCCTCGTGGATGGAATCAATTGCCAGGTCGGCGCCGAGTTTGAGCGCAACCTCGCGCTTGCCTTCGACAGGCTCGAGCAAGACAACCTTGGTGGCGCCGGCGTTTTTGGCGAGCTGCATCATGAGCAGACCGATCATGCCACCGCCGATAACGACAACTGTGCTGCCGGGCTTGATGTTGCACATATCGATGCCGTGCAGGCAGCAGGCGACGGGCTCGGTCATGGCGCCCTGCTCAAAGCTGGTGTGATCGCCCAACTTGTAGACTTGCTGCATATCGACGGAGCAGTACTCGGCAAAGCCGCCGTTAACGGTGGTGCCGTAACCGGTCATATGCTCGCAGTAGTGGTTGATTCCGTCGCGGCAGGGTTCGCAGCAGCCGCAGGGATGGTTTGGGTCGATACACACGCGATCGCCCGGTTTAAAGCCAGCGACGTCGCTGCCCACGGCCTCGACAACGCCCGCAAACTCATGACCAAGGATCGTGGGCGGGGTAACGTCGGCTGCACCCTTGTCGCCTTCATAGATATGAACGTCGGTACCGCAGACGCCGCAAGCTTTGACGTTGATCAGAACGTCGCGCCTGCCCACGGCCGGCTTTGCCGATTCCTCGACTCTGAGGTCGTGCTTTCCATAGAAGACCGCGCTTTTCATGGTGACTCCTTAACGTGGCGGTGAATGTTGTAATGAAGTATAGGTATGCAAACATCCTTATACAAGCCTATCTAGACAAGTTGATAAATATTTTGTTTTAGAAGTTTTAGACAAACAGGCAATAACAGGCAAAACCTTTGAAATAAACCGTTCACCGTCAATTATCGACCGCTGACCGAACATGGAAACCGTATTAACTTGTCTAGATAAGTGATATGATAAAAATAGAAGCGCAAGAAGTCAGGGAAGCGGGCCCACCCGTCCTATTGCACGAGGTACACGCAAACGGCGCGTCTGCGGTCTCGAGTGAAGCCAAAACCGCAGCGCTCCGAATGAAGAGAGGGGGATTCCCCGTCATGATGCAAAAGATACAACGTTTTGGCGGTGCAATGTACACGCCTGCAATTCTTTTCGCATTTTCCGGAATCGTCGTCGGCCTGGGTACGTTGTTTACCACCGAGGCGATCTTTGGCGAGATGGCCACTGCGGGCCATCTTTGGTTTGATTGCTGGAATGTGCTGCTCCAGGGTGGTTGGACGCTCTTTAACCAGATGCCGTTGCTGTTTTGCGTAGCGTTGCCAATCTCGCTCGCGAACAAGCAGAACGCTCGCTGCTGCATGGAGGCTTTGGCCATCTACCTTACCTTCAACTACTTTGTAAGCACAATCTTGGGGCAGTGGGGCCCTGTCTTTGGGGTCGACTACTCTGTCGAGGCGGGCAGCGGTACTGGTCTTGCCACTATCGCAAGCATCAAAACGCTTGATATGGGCATCATGGGCGCGCTTATCATTTCAGGTATCGCCACGATGCTTCACAACAAGTACTTCGACACCGAACTTCCTGAGTGGCTGGGCGTGTTCTCGGGCTCCGTGTTCATCTATATGATCGGTTTCTTCGTTATGGTTCCGGTCGCTCTTATCGCCTGCCTGGTGTGGCCGCATGTTCAGGCTGCTATCTCTGCCTTCCAGGGATTCATCCTTTCCGCCGGTACGTTTGGCGTGGGTGTCTTTGCTTTCTTCGAGCGCGTGCTGATCCCTACAGGCCTGCACCACTTTATCTATACGCCGTTCTATTACGACAACGCGGCGGTCAACGGCGGCATCTTTGCTGCTTGGGCCAACATCCTGCCCCAACTGGCTGCCGATCCGAGCATTGCTCTTAAGGATGCCGCACCCTGGGCTGCCTATACCTGCCCTGGTTGGACTAAGGTCTTCGGCTCGCTTGGCGTCGCCATTGCGTTTTATATGACCGCCAAACCCGAGCGCAAGCAGCGCGTCAAGGCTCTGCTGATCCCGGTCACCCTTACCGCTATGCTTTGCGGTATCACCGAGCCGCTTGACTTCACCTTCCTGTTCATTGCGCCCGGCCTGTTCGTCGTCCACTGCGTGCTCGGAGCGCTCGGCTGCATGGCTCAAAACCTCCTTGGCGTCGTGGGCATCTTCGACGGCGGCATCATCTCGATGCTCTCGTGGGACTGGCTGCCCCTTTGGGCCGCACACGGTCTGCAGTACGCCATCTCCATCCTTGTCGGTCTGTGCTTTACCGCCCTTTGGGTCGTGGTCTTCCGTTTCCTGATCGTCAAGTTCGACTTTAAGACCCCCGGTCGCGAGGATGACGATGTTGAGGTCGAGCTCAAGTCCAAGGCCGACTACAAGCAAAAGCAGGGCGGTGCTGCTGGCAAATCGGTCGCCCAGAGTAAAGATGATGAGCGCTTGGTGCTTGCCGAAAACATCCTCGATCTGCTCGGTGGCACGGATAACATCATCGATGTAACTAACTGCGCTACCCGTCTGCGCGTTAACGTCAAGGACAAGAGCGTCGTTGCACCCGAGGCTTCCTTCAAGGCGATCGGTACGCATGGCTTGGTGGTTCAAGGTCAGTCAATCCAGGTCATCATCGGCCTTACCGTCCCGCAGGTTCGCGAGAAGTTCGAGAGTCTTCTGAAGTTCGAGAGCCTTCTGTAAACCATCGTCCATCGAAACAATCGGCCTTGCAGAGCCGGTATGCACCGCAAGGCCGATTCTAGAGATAAAAAACTCCACTTCTAGGTAACAATTCCAAACCGTACAGGCCGCGTGCGGGGATGGATTGAGCAAGCGGCCAGAATGAGGAGGACATCATGTCCAAGAAAAACTATGCCGTGACCATTGCCGGCGGTGGCTCTACCTTCACCCCGGGCATCGCTCTGATGCTGCTTGAGGAGCGTGACCGCTTCCCGGTCAACAAGGTGACCTTCTACGACAACAACGCCGAGCGCCAGGAGATCGTGGCAAAGGCCTGCGAGATCTATTTCCACGAGAACGCCCCCGAGGTTGAGTTTAGCTACACCACCGACCCCGAGACCGCATTCACCGGGACCGACTTCGTGCTTGCTCACATCCGCGTCGGCCTGTACGCCATGCGTGAGCTCGACGAGAAGATTCCTCTCAAGTACGGCTGCGTTGGCCAAGAGACCTGCGGTGCCGGCGGTATCGCCTACGGCATGCGCTCCATCGGTGGTGTCATCGAGATCCTCGACTACATGGAGAAGTACAGCCCCAACGCCTGGATGCTCAACTACTCCAACCCCGCGGCCATCGTCGCCGAGGCCTGCCGCGTGCTGCGCCCCAACAGCCGCATCATCAACATCTGCGACATGCCGATCGACCTCATGGATAAGATGAGCCGTATGTGCGGCATCAAGGATCGTCGCGAGCTGCAGTATAGCTACTACGGCCTCAACCACTTTGGTTGGTGGAGCAAAATCTACGACAAGGATGGCAACGACCTCATGCCGCAGATTAAGGAGCACATGGCTAAGAACGGCTACCTGGACGGCATCGAGCACGAGGCCGGTAAGGAGCAGCATGTCGAGGAGAGCTGGATTCACACCTTCGGCAAGGCCAAGGATGTCTATGCTGTCGATCCCGAGACGATTCCCAACACCTACCTCAAGTACTACCTGTACCCGGACTATGTTGTCGAGACGTCTGACCCCAACTACACTCGCGCCAATGAGGTTATGGACGGCCGCGAGAAGAAGGTCTTTGGCGCTTGCCGCGACATCATCGCCAAGGGTACTGCCAAGGACGGCGGCTTTGAGCCCGACGTACACGCCAACTACATCGTCGACCTTGCCTGCGCGCTGGCCGAGAACACGCTCGAGCGCTTCCTGCTGATTGTCCCC
Organism: uncultured Collinsella sp.; assembly: GCA_965149855.1. Taxonomy (GTDB): domain Bacteria; phylum Actinomycetota; class Coriobacteriia; order Coriobacteriales; family Coriobacteriaceae; genus Collinsella. Next base: position 14,557 of record CBCTTO010000002.1, on the reverse strand, counting down.
AACGATGGCGCTGTGCCCAACTTCGACCCGACGGCCATGGTCGAGGTGCCTTGCATCGTTGGCTCCAACGGCTTTGAGAAGATCTGCCAGGGCCCGATCCCGCAGTTCCAGAAGGGCCTCATGGAGCAGCAGGTTTCCGTCGAGAAGCTCGTTGTCCAGGCTTGGGTCGAGGGCAGCTACCAGAAGCTCTGGCAGGCACTCACGCTCTCCAAGACCATTCCTTCGGCGAGCGTTGCCAAGCAGATCCTGGACGAGCTCATCGAGGCCAACAAGGATTTCTGGCCCGAGCTTAAGTAAGGACTGCTGTCTCGAACTCTCACGCATCTCTGCTTCATTTGCGCCGCCGCGGTGTCCGGATTCGCCCGGATGCTGCGGCGGCGCTATACTTATGCAGTTTGAAGTACCTGTACCAAAAGGAGCTGTCGTGTCCCTTTCCATCGGTATCGTGGGCCTGCCCAACGTGGGCAAGTCGACGCTGTTCACCGCGCTTACCAAAAAGACCGGCCTTGCCGCCAACTACCCGTTTGCCACAATCGACCCCAACGTGGGTATCGTCGACGTGCCCGATAGCCGCTTGCAAAAGCTTGCCGACATCGTTAACCCGGGTCGTATTGTGCCGGCGACGGTCGAGTTCGTCGACATCGCAGGTCTGGTGAAGGGCGCTAACGAGGGCGAGGGCCTGGGCAACCAGTTCTTGGCAAACATTCGCGAGACCGACGCCATCTGCGAGGTCGTGCGCTACTTTAAGGACCCCAACGTCATGCGTGAGGTGGGCCGCACGGGCGAGTTCGTCGATCCCGCCGGCGATGCCGACACCATCATGACCGAGCTCATCCTGGCCGACATGGGCACGCTCGAGAAGCAGCTGCCCAAGCTCGAGAAGGAGGCCAAGCGCGACAAGGAGCTCATGCCCAAGTTCGAGGTGGCCAAGCGCCTGCTCGCTTGGCTCAACGAGGGCAAGCGAGCCGCGTCCATGGAGATGACCGACGAGGAGCGTGCCGCCGCCAAGGGCCTGTTCCTGCTCACTATGAAGCCCATTCTGTACGTGGCCAACGTGGACGAGGATATGCTCAACGAGGACCTGGCGCCCATCGATGGTGTTAAGCCGCTGCCCATCTGCGCCAAGATTGAGGCCGAGCTTTCCGAGCTCGATCCCGAGGACGCCGCCGACTACCTGGAGAGCCTGGGCCTGGAGCAGCCCGGTCTGGACGTGCTCGCGCAGGCGGCCTACAAGCTGCTCGGCCTGCAGTCGTTCTTTACGGCTGGTGAGATGGAGGTCAAGGCCTGGACGGTGCGTCAGGGCGCGACCGCCCCGCAGGCCGCCGGTGTCATCCACACCGACTTTGAGCGCGGCTTTATTAAGGCCGAGGTCATTGGCTATGACGACTACATCGAGCTCGGCGGCGAGCAGGGCGCCAAGGCCGCCGGCAAGCTGCGCATTGAGGGCAAGGACTATGTCATGGCCGATGGCGACGTCGTGCACTTCCGCTTTAACGTGTAAGGGCGACGCGCATGTTCAAATACGGCAAAAAAGCTGGCTACATGGGTATCGCGCTGCTCGTGCTTGCGGTGATTCCGCTGGTGGTTGCAGCGTTTGTTATCCCCAACATTGGTCCCGAGGTGGCAACAAAGTTTAACGCAGCAGGCGAGGTGACGCGTTGGGGCAAGAGCTACGAGCTGCTGGCGCTGCCGGTGCTCAACCTGCTGCTCGGCGTGGCGACGTATTTTACCGCCGGTCGTCAAGCAAAGAACAATGATGACTCCGCCGCCATGGCGCGCATCGTGTGCGAGCGCTACCTGCGCAACGGTTGCATCACGGGTGTGTTCCTCAACGTGATCAACGTTTACTTTATGTACTCGGCGATTACCGGAACGGGCTTTGGCTTTGGTTTCTAGCTTGTCCTTTTAGGCAACGAGCCTGCACGCATATTCAATGGCTGCTGCGAGGCCGCCGCTCGATCGTGGTTGAAAGACTACATCGGCGGCGGCCTCGTTTTCGTATCCGGCGCCGCGAAGGGCGAGTGCTATGCCGGCTTCTAAAAGGAGCGGCAGGCCGCGTTGGCTGGTTGCGATTACGGCAACCTGATTGAGCGAGCAGCCGTGCGTTTGGCATTGAATGGCAAGTTCACCTTGCGCCGGGCAAGGGACCAGAACGGCGACGACGCGACTTGATAGCAATGCAAATGCTGTGCGCTCATCGGGCGAAAGGCATTCTGCTTCAACGACGACGAGCTTGGGCGGTGCGCTGTTTGTGCGAAGCGTGGCTCGGTGCATGCGGACCGAAGAACCCGACATAGAAAACTCCTGTGTATTCGGCAAAACGTAAACTATAGTTTACGTTTATGTTCGGCTCCATTTCAAACTCGGCTGCATGGACGAACGTGCGAAACAGATTCTTGGCAGGCGGGTCGAAGAGACACGCAGGGACCTTGGTATCTCCAAGGTTGATTTTTGTGTGGCGACAGGAATCAGCCGCCCCTACCTCGACCGAATCGAAGATGGGACGGCAAATTTCACGCTCAAGGTTCTATTTAAGATCGCGCCCGCACTCGGCATGACGGTGTCAGAACTTCTCGAGGGTATCGAATAGGGGATACCCGTCGACAACTGAATTACGCCATCGGGATGCGGTCGTGGTTGACTTGGCTGTAGAACAGGCGCTGGATCTCGGCCGCATCGCGTGACTGGCCGAGTGCCCACATGGTCTTGGCCACGAGCGTCTCGGTGGTCATGTCATCGCCGCGCAGAATGCCCGGATGATTGGCGTAAGCACGGCCGACCTCATAAACGCCCAGATCGAGGCCCTCTTCGGGAACCTGCGTGGTCATAACAACGGTGCGACCCGAATCGACCCAGCGGAAAATTGCCTCCTGGAATGACTCACCGGACTCGCCAAACTCGGGAATACCGCCAATGCCAAAGGTCTCCAGAATCACGGCATCGTAGCTATCGGCAAGGGCGTCGAGGATGCCCGGGTTTACGCCGGGCGTAAGCTTGAGTACAAATACGCGCGGATCGATGCTGTCGTAGAAACGCACCGGGTTTTCGCCCTGATGCGTGCCGTGAAGCCCATTGCGCACGATGCGGTCATTGCGGATGTAGGCAATGGGCGGATAGTTGACGCTAATGAACGCGTTAAAGCTCATGGTGCGCTGCTTGCGGGCGCGCGTGCCGGCAATGGCGACGCCGCCAAACACGATCGAGACGTCGTGCGAGTGCTCGTCGAGCGCATAGAGCAGGCTCTGGTACAGGTTGAGCTTGGCGTCGGTAAAGGGGTTGCCCATGGGCTTTTGCGAGCCGGTGAGCACGATGGGCTTGGGGCTGTCCTGAATCAGATAGGAAAGCGCCGCCGCGGTGTAGCTCATGGTGTCGGTGCCGTGCAGAATCACGAAGCCGTCGTGGTCGGCATAGCCCTCGACGATGACGTCGCGGATGCGCATCCAGTCGCTTGGGCGCATATTGGTGCTGTCGATGTTCATGGGCTGCACCACGTCGAGCTCGCAGAGGCCCGAGATCTCGGGGACGCTCTGGGCGAGCTCCTCACCGGTCAGGGCGGGGGAGAGGCCGTTGCCGTCCTCGGTCGATGCGATGGTGCCGCCCGTGGCGATGAGAAGGATGCGCTTCATGCTGGTATTCCTATCGTATTTGCCGCCGCAGAGGCGGAGTCGTTCGGCAGTATTGTGGCACAGAGCGTTCAATGTTCAAACGTATTACATCATCTGTAACGTCTGGTAACACTTCAATTGCCGTCAAATAGGGGCCCAGGTCGTGCGTTTGCCGTGCGCTGATGGCTGCGAGGGACGAGAAACCCCATATAACGTGTACACTATGAAAGTTATTCTCGTTTATTCGCGCGGGTGGGCACCGGCTCCCCGCCAACAAGAGGGGGAACCATGGATCAAAAGGCTTCCGCAAAGGTCCTCGTACTCGACTTTGGTGCGCAGTACGGTCAGCTCATTGCCCGTCGCGTCCGCGACCTCAACGTGTATTCCGAGATCGTCCCCTGCGACATCTCGGCCGACGAGATTCGCGAGATGAACGCCTCTGCGCTCATCCTTTCCGGCGGCCCGGCCTCTGTGTATGCCGAGGACGCTCCGTCTATCGACCCCGCCATCTTTGACCTGGGCCTTCCCGTCCTGGGCTTTTGCTACGGCCATCAGATCACGGCCGTGACGCTCGGCGGCAAGGTCGGCCACTCCGAGGTGGGCGAGTACGGCCGCGCCACCATCACGCGCACGGCTGGTGCCAAGCTCTTTAACTCCACGCCCATGGAGCAGACCGTGTGGATGAGCCACCGCGACGCCGTTTCCGAGGTGCCCGAGGGCTTTACCGTTACCGCCAGCACCGACGTGTGCCCGGTTGCCGCCATGGAGTGCGTCGAGCGCAAGATTTTCACCACGCAGTTCCACCCCGAGGTCAAGCACTCCGAGTACGGTCAGCAGCTGCTGAGCAATTTCCTGTTTGAGATCTGCGGCCTGGAGCCCAACTGGAGCATGGACAACCTGGTCGAGACCATGACGGCCGAGTTCCGCGAGAAGGTCGGCGACGACCGCGTGATTCTGGCCCTGTCCGGCGGCGTCGACTCCTCCGTCGTGGCTGCGCTGGGCGCCCGCGCCGTGGGCAAGCAGATGACCTGCGTGTTCATTAACCACGGCCTGCTGCGCAAGGGTGAGCCCGAGCAGGTGGAGGAGGTCTTCACCAAGCAGTTTGACGTCGACTTTATTCACGTCCACGCCGAGGACCGTTATGCCGAGCTTCTGGCCGGCGTGACCGAGCCCGAGGAGAAGCGCCGCATCATCGGTACGCAGTTCTGGAAAGAGTTCTTCGCCGTGGCGCAGCAGCTCGAGACCGATGGCAAGCCGGTCAAGTACCTGGCTCAGGGCACTATCTACCCCGACATCATCGAGTCCGGCGCTCGCAAGACGGGCGGCAAGACGGCCACCATCAAGAGCCATCACAACCTGATCCCGTTCCCCGATGGCGTGCACTTCGACCTTATTGAGCCGCTCGACCACTTCTTTAAGGACGAGGTCCGCGCACTTGGTCTGGCGCTTGGCCTGCCGGGTCACATCGTGTTCCGTCAGCCTTTCCCGGGCCCGGGTCTGGCCATCCGCATCATCGGCGCGGTCGACAAGGAAAAGCTCGAGATCCTCAAGAACGCCGACGCCATCGTGCGCGAGGAGCTCGACGCCTACAACCAGCGCCTGTTTGAGCAGACCGGTGAGCGCAACTCCGAGCACAGCTGCTGGCAGTATTTCGCGGTCCTGCCCGACATTAAGTCCGTCGGCGTTATGGGCGACGAGCGCACCTATCAGCGCCCGATCATCCTGCGTGCCGTCGAATCCAGCGATGCCATGACCGCCGACTGGGCCAAGCTGCCCTACGACGTACTGGCCCGCATCTCTGGCCGCATCGTTGCCGAGGTCCCCGGCGCCAACCGCGTGTGCTACGACATCACGTCCAAGCCGCCCGCGACCATCGAGTGGGAATAAACGATATTCGTTGATTTCAAGCCTCTGACCTGCGAAAACAGGTCGGGGGCTTCTTATTTTGCAACCTCTGTGCAACCTTGCGGTTTCGCGCCCCGTGAACAGGGGACGTAGCACTGTTCACGTCTGGGCCCATGTCGGCACCGATCAATGCCCGCGCTGCTTCTGCTTGCGCTTCAGCTTCCGCTGCTCGAAGCATGTCGCCCGGGGTTCCTCGCCAGAGGAGAACTGACCGTTCCTTGCGAAACCGCGAGACCAGCTATATCCGCTTGCTGCGGGCTTGCTTGAGCCAGTTCCTCTTGAAAGAGCCTATACCTCCGAAGAATTTGTTGTACGTCTCACCGTTCTCCTTGGCTTCGTACTTGACCAAGGCAAGTTCGATAGTGCAGAGGTAATCCGCCACTTGCTCGAGGCGGTAGTCGGTCATCGAGGTCTTGCGGCGTCGGACGACCCCTTTTGAGAGGACCTTGCCCACCGAGCCGTCTCGCCCACGGAACAGAAGGAGCGCATCCTCGCGACCTTCGGCGACCTGTGCTGCGAGATGGAGGGCTGCACCGGCGCGCAGGGCCCTTTCCAAAGCGAAGTGTCGAGCCGAAGTGTTGAGCGTCGGCTCTGAATGTTCAATGGCCGTTGTTTTCTGCCCCTCAAGTGGTGAACTTCTCCTCGGGGCTGTTGATTCCCCCACGCGCCCCCCTTCCGTTCTCTGTGTTCCCCTTATACTCCTTGTACAAGGAGGTAAGAAGTCATGGACAAGACCGCACAGGACAGCTTGGCAAAGAAGCCCGTCGACATGAGGGACAGGATTCTCGAGCATCTCGAGGCCCTCACCTCTGCCGTCTCGCTCGACGACCTTGCCCGTCTGTCCACCTCCGACATCACCGAGACACTCATCATCTCCAGGAGTCTGGCGAGCCAGTACCTCAACGACCTTGTTCGCGCCGGCCTTGTGGTTAAGGTGGCGGGCAGGCCTGTCCGTTATTTTCATCGCCGCGCGTTCCAGAAGCGTTTTCAGGTAAAGCTCTCTGCAAGCGAGTACGCCTCGCTCGCCGACCTCATCCAGGCGACGGGAATCGCCGATCACCGCGACTTCGCGCGTGCCGTGGGCTTCGACCTGAGCCTCAGCTCCGTTGTCGAGCAGTGCAAGGCTGCGGTTCAGTACCCTCCGTTTGGCCTGCCCATCCTCTTGAGCGGCGGCGTGGGTGTCGGTAAGTCTTTCCTTTCTCGCCTTGTGTACGAGTACGGCAAGAACCAGGGCTTGCTGTCCCGCGACTCCTCCTATGTGCGCATCGACTGCGCCGGGGTCCCGGACGCCGCCTCGTTCAACGGGCTTCTTGACGAGTCGATCGCGAAATCGCGCGGGGGTGTGGTCTTTGTCAACGGCATCGAGGCACTCTCTCCCTCTGCGATGGAGCACTGCCTTGCGACGGCCCTCGGGCTCGATGCCTCCCAGGATGCGCCGCGCGCTCGCCTCGTTCTTTCGACGGCGCTTTCCGCCGATGACCTGAAGGTTTCCTCGGCCTACAGCAAAATGCCCATCTGTGCCCGCGTCCCCTCACTCAAGGAGCGGACCCCCGAGGAGCGCGAGGATCTCATCTTGAGCTTCCTGCGCAGCGAGGGGTGCCGAATCGGTTCTGATGTGAAAATCAGCCGCGGCGCATACCGTTGCCTCGTGAACGCGGACTTTTCCGATAACATCGCCGGCTTGCGCGCCTGCGTGACGAACTGCTGCGCCAAAGCGTTCCTCAATCGCGAGGGCGACTACGTCGTCGTTCGCCCGTATCTTCTTCCCAGCGGGCTCCTCTCCTCCGCGCAGATCGATCAACAGCCCGACGATGGCGCTCTGATCGACGCGTCCCTGGATACCGCCGAGAGCACAGGGCCGGTCGAGCAGGCGCTCGATGCCCTGTGCTCTCTCGATGAGCGATTCTGCGCCGGGGAGCTCTCTGTCTCCGAGCTCGTCTCGCAAGCTGTCTCCGCTGTGCGCGGCGTTGAGGATCACTTGATCTTCGGCCACGGCGTCGCCTCATCGAGGTCGCGCGCCTTCGAGCGCGTCGTGGGCGCGGTCCTTGCCGACGCAGGCTCTTCTTATGGCATCGAGCTTTCGAGGAAGGTCACTTTTCTACTGGCCCAGGAGATTTGCCTGCAGTTGTGGCCGGGCATCGGCCTGGCTAAGCGAAAGTCTGCCTGTGCGGAGCAAATCTCCCATCTCCTCGGTGCCGTGACCTCCGAATTGCCGTTTGCCTCGAGCGTCTCCGATCAGGTCGCCGCAGACATGGAAGGGGCACTCGGAATCTCGCTCGATCACTTCACGAAGACGCTTCTGACGCTGTGCGTCGCATCGGAGTCTCGCGACGCGAAGGCCCTTCGGACGCTCTGCGTCATCTTGTCACACGGCTACTCGACGGCGACGAGCATCGCCGACGCGGCGAACCGTATGCTCGGCGTGCATGTGTACGAGGCGGTCGACATGCCCTACGACCAGCAGCTGAAGGACATTGTCGGTCCGCTCCAGCGCCTCGTCGACCGTCACTCGTACTGCACTGGGGTCGTGTTTCTTGTTGACATGGGCTCTTTGGAGGAGGCCTATAAGGCCCTCGAGAACGTTACCGACTCCACCATCGGGGTGGTGAACAACGTCTCCACCGGGCTCGCGCTCGAGATCGGGTCCGGGCTGCTCGGCGGCAAGTCCATCGCCGAGGTTCTTGGCGATGCGACCGCCGTGTGCGTGACGCACTGCAAGGTGATCGAGCGCGTCAACCGTGAGGACGCCATCGTCTTCTGCTCCGAGTCCGGGGTCGACGCCGCGGAGAGGATACGCCAGCTCGTCTCGCAGAGCCTCCCGCGCACCATAGGCGCACGCCTGCTCACGAGGCCCTTCAAGCAGCTCGTCACGAACGGGTCGAACGACGCCGTTTTCTCCGAGCACCGCGTCTGCGCCGTCATCGGCACGGGAGACCCCGGGATTGCCTCCGTTCCCTTCGTCGCCCTCGAAGACATTATGTCGACGGCGTCCGCCTCGAAGGTCGATGCCGTGTTCGGCAGGTGGCTTGACGCTTCCGAGCTCTCTTCTTTCCACGAGAAGCTGCTTTCGAACATGACGCTGCAGAACGTTATCCGCTCCATCACCATCCTCGACCCGGAGCGGCTATTCCACGAGATCGAGAGCGCCGTGCACGAGCTTCAGCGCAGAACGGGCGAGAAGATCGGCAGCAACGCCATCATCGGGCTGTACGTTCACCTCTGTTGCCTCGTTGAGCGCCTCGTCACCCGCAACCCCATCGAGACCTACGTCGGCCAGGATCGCTTCGAGGAAGAGCACACCGACTTCATCGAGTCCTTCAGGCAGAGTTTCTCGAGCATCTCGACGCGCTATCGCGTGGAGGTTCCTGTAAGCGAGATCGCCTACGTCTTCGACTACATCAGCGTGAGCGCCGCCCCGGCGCGAGAGGAGCGTCTCGGCTCCTCGAGCCTCCTGTTCGACGAGTGACCCCCGCGCCGTCACGAGCTGACCGCGCGCCTTCAATAATCCGATAACCCCTTGCCCGGCGCGAATCCGGATAGCGCCAAGGCAGTACCGAACGTAAGACTTGATTTGATAGGAGCAAACATGAGTGTTGTTATGGCACGAATCGACAATCGCCTGCTTCACGGCATCATCGTGACGCAGTGGGCCCCGGTGTCGGGCGCAACCCGCGTCATGGTCGTCGATGACAAGGTCGCCGGCGATGAGGTCCTGAAGTCCACCATGAGGATGGCGCGCCCCGCGGGCATGGCCGTCTCGATCATCTCTGAGGAGACCGCGCTCAAGAACTTCGCGGCGGGCAAGTACGACCGCGAGAAGGTCTTTGTCATCGCTAAGGAGCCCGAGACGATCCTTCACCTGGCCGAGTCGGGCGTCGAGTTCCCGTCGCTGATCGTCGGCGGCTCTCTTGTCAAGGAGGACGGCGTCCAGCTCACCCAGCGCGCCTATGCCTCCGCCGAGAACGTCCAGAGCTACAAGGCGCTCATCGCCCGCGGCGTCAAGGTGACGGCACAGTTCGTGCCCGCCGACAAGCCCGTCTCCGTCGCCGACCTCATCTAAGGAGGGATCATGGTCAACTTCACTATCCTGCAGGTCGTCCTTTTGACCCTGCTGGCCTTCATCAAGCACGTGGACTACTACGGCATCCCGATGATCTTCGTCAACTATGCCGTTTTCTGGGGCCTTATCACCGGCGTCGTCATGGGCGACTGGCAGACCGGCCTCGTCATCGGCGGCACCATCCAGCTCATGCAGCTCGGCGTCGCGGGCTTCGGCGGCTCGTCGATTCCCGACTACGGCACGATGGCCATCATCGCCACCGCCTACGGCGTGACCCTGGGCGCGGACACGGGCCTCGCCATTGGCCTGCCGGTCGGCATGCTCGGCATCCAGCTCGACGTCATCGTCAAGATCCTCAACGGCTTCGTCGTCGAGAAGTCCCAGAAGCTCTGCAACGAGGGCAAGTTCAAGCAGATGAACGCCATCCTGTGGGTCTGCCCCGCGCTCTTCGGTCTGTGCGCCGCCCTGCCCGTCTTTGTTTCCGTGACGCTCGGCCAGCCCGCCGTCAACTGGCTCCTCGAGGTCATGCCCCAGTGGTTCCTCTCCGGCCTCACCCTCGCCGGCAAGATGCTCCCGGCCGTCGGCATCGCCATGCTGCTTCGCTACATGCCCACCGCTAAGTACTTCCAGTACCTGCTCGCCGGCTTCTTCCTCTCGGCCTTCCTGAACGTGCCCATCATCGGTGCCGCCATCGTCGGCGTTGCCCTCGCGATCGCGTTCTACCAGCGCGCCGAGAGGGACACCGAGCTCGCCGCCCACGCTTCCGCAGACGCCTTCATCGGAGAGGATGAGTAACCATGGAAAACGAGAACATCACCGCCGTCGCCGAGGGCAAGCCCTCCGGCTATAAGGTCACCAAGAAGGACCTGCGCAACGCGAACTGGCGCTGGCTCATGAGCGTGTGCACCTTCAACTACCAGACCCAGCAGGGCGCCTCGGTCGCCTACGCCCTCTCGCCGATCCTGAGGAAGATCTACACGAACGACGAGGACTATAAGCAAGCGCTCAACAACCACTTCCGCTACTACAACACCCAGCCTTGGCTCGCCGCCATCATCCTCGGCGCCTGCGTGGCCATGGAGGAGCGTGACGGCCTCGCGGCGGCGGACGCCGTCCAAGACCTGAAGATCGGCACCATGGGACCGCTCGCCGGCGTCGGCGACTCCCTGCTCATGACCATGATCCCGACCATCATGGGCTCCATCGCCGCCTACATGGCCATCGAGGGCAACCCCGTGGGAGCCGGCATCTGGTTCGCGCTCATCCTGGCCATCTTCTGGGTCCGCATGCACGCCCTCGAGTTCGGCTACAAGCAGGGTGTGAAGCTCGTCACCGACTTCAGCGAGAAGCTTCCCAACCTCACTGCCGCCGCCTCCGTGCTCGGCCTCACCGTGGTCGGCTGCCTCATCGCCTCGGTCATCGGCGTCACCTGCCCGATTAGCTTCAGCTTCGGCGACGTCTCGATGGAGATTCAGCCGCTGCTCGACAAGATCCTGCCTGCCATGATCCCCGCCGCCATCACGGGAAGCGCGTATTACCTTCTTACCAAGAAGAACGCGAGCATGACGGCCCTCATCCTCGTGGTGATCGTCCTCGCGATGGTCGCCTCCGCCGCCGGCATCCTCGCCTAGCTTCGACCCAAGAGATTGGTGAATCAATGAGAAAGATAGTTGTGGCGAGCCATTCCCTTCTCGCCCAGGGCTTCAAGGACACCCTCGAGTTCCTTACGGGTAAGAGCGACGCCATCAACGCCGTGTGCGCCTACGTGAACGACAACGGCGAGGGGCTCGACGCGGCGGTCGAGGCGGCGCTTTCGGGCACTGACGAGGTCGTCGTCCTCACCGACGCGCTCGGCGGCAGCGTGAACCAGCGCTTCTCCCGCTTCGCCTCCGACCGGATCCACGTGATCGCGGGTGTCAACCTCCCGCTCGCCATGACGGTCGCGCTCGCGCGCCCCGACGAGAAACTCGACTTCGACGCCCTCGTCGACGAGGCGCGCCAGCAGATCGTCTACGTGAACGGTGCCAGTTCCGCCGAGTGCGAAGACGACGAATAGAGGAGGTCGACGATGAGAGAGTTCCTTAAGGACGTGTGGATGCACGGCGGTGAGGAAAGCCGCGCCATCACCCCCGAGAACATCACGGGCGAGAAGGGCCGCGCCGCCATGTCGGCCAGCCACCTCGGCGTCGGCCGCAAGGGCTCGTGCTGCGTGCCCCTTGAGTCCGGCGAGACCATCACGCTCGCGGACATCGAGGGCCCCGGCATCATCCGCCACATCTGGATGACCGTCCCCGACAAGACCGCCGCCGGCAGCTTCGTCATGCGCGACCTCGTGCTGCGCTTCTACTGGGACGACGAGGAGACCCCCTCGGTCGAGTGTCCTGTCGGCGACTTCTTCTGCAACGGCTTCGGTGAGCGCGCCATCGTCAACTCGATGCCCATCTGCGTGAACCCGACGGGCGGCATGAACTGCTACTTCGAGATGCCTTTCAGGAAGCACGCCAAGGTCACGCTTACGAGCGAGCACCCCGGGTTCATTAAGTACATCTTCTACACGTTCAACTACGCGCTCACCGACGTGCCGGACGACGCCATGTACTTCCACGCCCGTTTTAACCGCGAGCGCAGCACCCGCAGGGGCGTCGACTACACCGTGCTCGACGGCGTGCGCGGTAAGGGCTACTACGTCGGCACCTACATGGCCCTGTGCGCCCTGGAGCGCTATTGGTGGGGCGAGGGCGAGATGAAGTTCTTCCTCGACGGCGACGAGGAGTTCCCCACGGTCACCTCGACGGGAGCCGAGGACTACTTCGGCGGTGCCTGGGCCTTCCTCGACAGGCCGCCCCACGCGCTGCCCGAGGCGCAGTGCTTCAACACGCTGTTCGCCGGCTACCCGTACCGCTCGACGCGCGACGCCACGCGCGACCGCTTCAGCGCGGGCAAGCCGAACCCGAACCCGATGCTCGCGACCAACGACGACGCGCTGCCCAGGCACGGCCTCTACAGGTGGCACCTTCCCGACCCGATCTCGTTCAAGGAGGACCTGCGCGTGACGTTCCAGGACCTCGGCAACGACGACATCAAGCTCTACGAGCGCGAGGACGACATCTCCACCGTCGCCTACTGGTACCAAAGCGAGCCGCACGCCGTGCTCGCCCCGTTTGCCGCAAGGCAGGACCGCGTGCCCAGGTAGGGTCGCCTCGAAACAAGCCAACGTTATGGGCGCCCGCGGTTGAGACGGCACGAGGGCTCGCACGGAATGTGACTCGAAACAAGCCAACGTTATGGGCGCCCGCGGTTGACCATGACTGCGGGCGTCCCTTTGTAAGGAGGACCACATGAGCGAAAAGCAAATGAGGCTCGGCGCCCTCGAGGCCGGCGGGACCAAGATGGTCTGTGCCGTGGTGTCCGGCGACGGCGAGGTTCTCGACCGTATGGAGACCCCGACGCTTACGCCCGCCGAGACCGTCCCGCAAATGGTCGAGTGGTTCACCGCCCGCGATGTGGACGCGTTGGGCATCGGCGCCTTCGGCCCGACCTGCGTCGACCCCAAAGATGGGCGCTACGGTTCCATCCTCCAGACGCCCAAGCTCGCGTGGCGAGGCTATGGTCTTCGCGCCGCGTTCGCCGACGCCCTCGGGATTCCGGTGACCTACGACACGGACGTGAACGTTGCCTGCCTCGGCGAAGTGGTCTTCGGCTGCTGCAAGGGGCTCGAGGACGCCGTCTACGTGACCATCGGCACCGGCGTGGGCGCGGGCGTCATGTGCGCGGGCAGGCTCCTTCACGGCATGCTGCACCCCGAGGCCGGCCACATGCTGGTAAAGACCCGTCCCACCGAGGAGGGACGCTGCGTCTGCCCGAGCCACGCGAGCTGTCTCGAGGGCCTCGCCTCCGGCCCCGCCATCGCCGCGCGCTGGGGAAAGCCCGCGGCCGAGCTCGCGGACAACGCTGAGGTGTGGGCGCTCGAGGGGGATTATCTGGGGCAGATGTGCGCGAACCTCGTGCTCATGTACTCGCCTCGCCGCATCGTCCTCGGCGGCGGCGTGATGCACCAGGAGCAGCTCTACGGCATCGTCCGCAAGAAGACCCTCGAATATCTGGGTGGCTACATCCAGACCGCCGAGCTTAAGGACATAGAGAGCTACATCTGCGCCCCGGGCTGCGGCGGCGACCAAGGAATCCTCGGCGCGGCCGAGCTGGCAAGAAGGGCGCTCGCGTAGCTTGCGCTCTCTCCGCCATACAACGCGTTAAGAAAAGACGAGCGCTTCTTGCCAATTGGGCGGCAAGAAGCGCTCGTCTTTTGCATTTGTTTTTGGGCAGGACGCCCCGCCTCCGCTAGAGTCCCTGGACCGCCACACCCACGAGGTTTGGACCGGTGTGGACAAGAAGCGCGGGGCTGATGTCGGAGCGGACGATCTCCACCGCGTTGGCCACGCGCTCGCGCAGGGCCTGCTCCATGCGGTCGTAGAGGTCGGCGTAGGCCGAGGTGCAGCTCACGGCAAAGTGCTTCTCGGCGATGGCGGCGACGAGCTTGACCTCGGTGCGATGGCGGTACTTGCACAGCCATTTCGTGTGCGCGAGGCTGTTGGCTTTCTGGGCCACAGCAATCACCTTCCCCCTAGCATGATGACCTGAACAATCCTCATGCTAGGGGGAAGGTTTTTGTCGCGTAGCGGAAATTGGCCTCCACCCGCTGATCGGGTGGCTTTCTATGCCGCGCGGCACGGACTAAAGTCCATGAATAAAAACGAGGAAGGCCACGTCCGGCCTCCCTCGCGTGTCCTTGCACGCCCAATATGTGCCGTAAAAGCCGTCTTCTTCAACGTCAAAGTGAGCGCGCTTCATTTTTGCCACTCAAAATCTTATTTTCACGATTTGCATTTTCATCCCGTTGTCACCGACCCTTGCGAGAAACCGGAAAAAGCCGCTGACAGAAGGGTCTCTCAAATCGTTGTAGCCCAGCATATAGCCGCGACTTGTGACC
>CBCTTO010000001.1:0-141527 GCA_965149855.1 uncultured Collinsella sp. | reverse complement strand
AACGGCTCGTCCCAGTCCAAGGCGCGCATGGACGTGCCCACATAGTGGGACGGCGGCAGCCAAGAAAGCGTCTGCGACCCGTCGAGCGCAACAAGGGGCAGCTACTACAGCCTGGGCACCGCGGGCCACGACTTTACCTTTGACTTCACGGCATCGGGCACGTACCGCATCTACTTCTACTTTATGGACAACGACAGAAACGACCCCAAAACGACAAGGGAATCCACTACCTGCGCACCACGGCGGAGGTGACCATAAACGACGCGGCCCGCCCGAGCGTCACGCAGATCGTCAACAACGCCGTGACCCAGTGAAGGCAAGAGACAAACGGCTCGGAATACAACATGGCGCTGTGGCTCCACGACTGGACGCTCGACCAGCTGGAGTACGACCACAGCCTCAACTGGTGCTCGGCCGAAAGCGGCCTCACGCGCCACCAGGGCACCTGCGAGAGCTATCAGCGCATCTACTCCAAGCTCCTTGACGCCGCGGGCATCGCCAACGGCCGCATCACCGGCAACGGCCACACCTGGAACGCCGTAAAGATCGACGGCAAATGGTGCCAGATGGACCTAACCTGGGACGACACCAGCGACAACTGGTACGGAGACCTGGACCAACGCCATCTGTACTTTGGCCTGACCGGCGAGCTCATGGCAATCGCCCACTCTGACCACACGGCAAACTACCAGAAGGACGGCTACGCCTACCGCTCAACCGACCTGGCCAACAATTACTTTGTGCGAAATGGCAAAGCCGATGAATGGGCAGAGAAATATGCCGACCGCATTCAGCAGCACCTGGATGCCAAGGAAGAGAGCTTTTCCACAATCGTGCAGTAATGCACGATTGAGAGGCCTTTTTAGAAAACATTAATCGAAATAGAGAAAGCGAGCTTAACGGGCTTTCTCCTCATGAAGTTCTTACTAATTAGGAATCGAGCGGCATTGAGGGGATTTTCAAATGCTTGCCAGAGTACCAATACCATTCGGTCCTTTGAAGGCGGATCTGAAACTTCCAGACATCGTCCCCAAGCAATCAAGGCGTCTGAGGGTCTGATGAAGAGCAAGCCTATCGCGCTCAAGGTATTCAGACAATTCATGCTTAGAGGTAATCATGCTTGTTAATCCTTACTAAGTTCACGCTCCACGGCGGCGCGTTTCTCCAGCCAGCTCAAATTCTTGGTATGCATGAAAACGTCCTCGTTCTTCGCGCGATAGTCATCGACACATTCGATTACGCGTGCAGGAACGCCAACAGCTACGGAGTTATCAGGGATATCGTGAGTGACCACTGCGCCCGCGCCGATAATGCAGTTCTTGCCGATAGTAACGCCAGGCATAATCGTTGCATTGAGGCCGATATGGCAATTGTCGCCAATCCTCACCCTTGCAAAACGATCAACATCGGAGAGCTCAGGATAAAGGTGACGGAGAACCCATACGCCGCCATCGTGAGTAGTGATGTTCACGCCCCGCGTGATGCGTACGTTGTCACCGATCTCGACGAGATAGGGCTCGGAACCGAACTCATAGCCGTTGAGGATCTCGCACCCCCGCCCGATGACAAGACCACGCTCGCGAAGTTTCTCGAGCTTCTTCTTGCCTGGCGTGAGTTTCCAGGCGATGGTAGAAAACAGGGACATGGGGAGCAACCTCCTATTCGAGTTCGGCAAGCTTCTTGTTCACGACATGAACCTTCGTCATATTTGTAGCGAGGTACTGGAGCATGGTTGCGATAACGATCGCATACACACCAAGGAAGTGAACAAGGAGAAAGGCAACGCCAAGGTACAGAATATTAGAAACCAAATTCAGCAAGCTGTCCTCCTTAGCAAGCCCAAGCGAGAAGAAGTACGGATGCAGGGCGACATACATGAGCCCGTAGAAATGGACCGCAAGTAGGATAAGGAACAGGGGTAGGTTCGCCGCATACTCCGGCCCGAAGAAAACCCCAAAGAGGGGGTAACCGAAAATCGCGGCAATGATCAGGCATCCGACCATAACGGCGCAGATCGCGTTCCTGATCTTCAGAACGACACCGAAAGCGTCCCTCTGCCTGCCCTCGGAGACGAGCTCGGACATCTGGGGCATGATGGCGGTCGAGATCGGGTTCGTAAGCAGCGAGAAAACCTGCAGCGCCTGTTTGAACACCTTGTAGACGGCGACCATCTCAACGGACACGGCAGAGATGATGAAGACGTCGAGATACTTGACGGGAACATCGACGGTGGTGCCGAGGTTGGACCAGAGGCAGAAAGACACAAATCCATGGTCTCGTCGAGAAAGAGGCGCTAGGAGAACCCGTCTCAACCCGAACCTTCGATGGAGGAAGTATAGCGCCAGGAACAGCAGCGAGACATGGTTGGCGATGTCCGTCGCAACATAAACGACCACATAGCCGAGTATCGTGTGCTCAATGGGGAGAAGACAGTAGCCGCCGACCACCAGGAGCTTGAACACCGCGAGGGCGATGCTGTTGACCGCGGTCCACTGGAACTTATCGAACAGGCGGAGAATCCCGATCGAGGACCCCTCGATATGGAACACAATCTCGAGAGAGAAGATGAAGGCCGCAAGTTTGACCTCGGCCCCCCAACCCATAAGGTCGCAGACGAAGGTGAGCGCGAGAAGGCCGAGGACGGTGCCGGCGATCGCCGTCGCGACGTCCATGATGATGCCGAGCTTCAGGTCGGCGAACAGGCGCTCGTCGTCCCTTTGCGACTTGGCGTCGGCGCCAAACTTGATGATCGCCTGCCAGGACTGGAAGTTCACGAGCGCGTCCACGACGGTCATGTACTGCTGACCCAGGACAAAGAACGCGTACTGCGTGACGCCGAGGGACTGAACGAGGACAGAAAGCGTGATAAGGCCTATCGCCTGTGCGCCGCTCGCTCCCAACAGCGCCGTGGCAGCGTTCCTGAACAGCCGGGCCCAGAAGCCCTGGCCGCCCGCTTTCCGCTTGAGTTCCTTAAGGTCTAACTTCTTCAATCTGCTCTCCCGCGCATACCGTAATCCCTCGCGAACCCCGACATCCCCTGGCCCTTGAAGCCGAGCTCGGCAGCGTGGGAGAAGGTCTTCTCGATAACCGCGAAAAGGTCATCGATAGACTCCTCGTCCGGGAAGTTTGGGCTCCCTCCGGGCATGAGCTCGGAGGAGTGGATCATGAACATCGCATACGTGTCGACTGACGAGTCGACGTCGTCCAGAAGACCGCGCAGAGCGCTCGCCGAAGGATTCTTGGATGGCCTCAGCCACTGCCACTGCCCCTTGACAAACCGCTTAACCTGGCGAAGCACATCCTTCGGCTCATGAAGGGCGTCGAAGGCGAATCGATGAGTCCTCCTGATCGTCATTGGTACCTCAAGAAGCCCGGGATACAGCTCGTAAGGATGCTCGGGTGACTGTGAGTAATCACTACCGGGGAGGCCCGTCTGCCCCGGCGCCATAGTCCAGTCCATATGCGGGGTCACGGAACAGTCGACAATGAAACCCTTCTTCGCGAGGAGGGCCGCATACCTTTCATCGAGCGCCCAACGCCCGCTCCTATGGGAGGTCACGGGAGCTTCGAGACGATTGCGGAGCGACTCGAGCAGAGTGTCGAACTTGGCCTCCATCTGCTCCTCGGGATATTCGATGAGGTAGGCGCGCTGATCGGTCTTTTCCTCGAGTGGAAACTCCGGCGGGTTGTTCCAGGCATGCAAATGCATGCCGATCTCGCATTTACCTGAGTCGTTCTTAGGCTTCATGTACCTCACGAAGCGATCGTCTTGACACATCTCCCAGTTGGTAAGCCAGGTGGGCACAAAACCGTAATTCTCGGCAAGCTCTTGGAATCTCGGTAGGAACAGAGTGTTCTCGGTCGAGATGCCGTTCGAGACATCCCACTGGTTGTCCGCCTCAGTGTCTATGGTTATGAGCAGCTTCTTAGCCATTTCCTATCCTTTCAACGCCTCGAGGAACCGGTCCGCCTGCGCGCCGACCAGGTATCCCCGTGCGGCCTCGACGGCGGCGTCCCCCATCGACCTTCTAAGCCTCTCGTCGCCGAGAATCTCCATAGTGCGCTCGGCAAGGGCCTCCACGTCCCCGTTGGGAACGATGAGGCCGTCAACCGCGTCGTCTATGAGCGAGCAGGGGCCGTCGTTCTCAAAGGCAACGCAGGGAACGCCATGCGACATCGCCTCCAGGATGGACAGCCCAAAACCCTCCCAGCGAGACGGGGAGATGAGGACGGTCGCTTGTTCGTAATAATGATCCGCGTCGGTGACGAAGCCCTTAAGCTCCATTTTGAACGGTAGCCCAGCGTCCTCTAACCATTCCTCAAGGCTCGGGCGGTAAGGGCCGTCTCCCACAACGAGGAATTCTCCGGCAAAACCTCTCACCGCGAGCGCCTCCGCGATGCGTGGGATGTAGTCGGCGCCTTTGGAACCGGGATCAAGACGACCGCAGTAAAGCACGCAGTTCTCCGCGTAGCCTCTCGTTCCCATATTCACGATGGAATTGGGGAGGACAATCGCCGAATGCCCGGTGTGTAGCTCATAGACTTCCTTGCTCTGCTCGGTAAGTACGAAATTCACCTTGCAGCGCCTGAGCGCAAATGCATAGAGGCAGTCCTGACCGTAAAAGCCCCTGCCGCCCTGATTGAAATAGCCGTCATAAGTGCTGTGCTGCCAGCCGCAGACATCGATGCTCAAGCCGTCGCAGGCATACACCGCAACGATAGTATGAAGCGGATCGCAACCGACAGCCACGTCGAAACGACCCTCTTTTAGAGCCTCACGCACAGCCGCTAGGGACTTTTTATCAATTACTGAGCCACCGAGACTGTGCTCGTGACAAATTGGCTTCAATAAACCGGAATGTCGCCTGACCTTAGAAACGAGCTTGCCAAGCGGCTTGGAAGCCCCTTTGATGCCGACGGGCAGGATCACAACATCAGAGCTCAAGCCATAGGGATTCTCGCCCAGTTCGGGGGTATCCATGAGAACAGAGACATCCACACCGCGCGATACGAGCTCGTTGGCCAACAGCGCGACGGCCCTCTGAAGCCCACCAGGAGTGGCGAGCGATTGGCAGACAAAGCAAATGCGCATCTCAATCACCCTGCTCAGAGCTGCGTGAGATTCCAAGAAATGCCGAATAGCGAGCAACACCGACAAAAAGCCAGGCCACAATTACGCATTGCAACATTCCGTCCTGCGTCGAGCATATAGATGAATAGGTGTTGACATGAACAAAATAAAGGGCAAGAAGACCGAAGGGGACAATGCCAAGCCCCCTGAGCGTCTGGACAAGAGGCAAGACGAATAGATAAATCGCCAACAAAACTGAAAACGCAATCCCGTAACTGAAAGCGAATCTGAGGAGGGGATATTCCAATGCGATAATCAATAAATTATTTGAATAGTCAAACTCATGACCCGTAAACCAGTCATAGCGAATAACACCTGCGGCCACCAGCTGGTCTAACTGCACATTACGCGATGAAGTCATATCACCAGATTTGATACCGATCATTATTCGATCAATCACGGTATCAAACAAACCGGCCAAGTAAAATGCAAGCAGGCCCACGATGATTACAATGCAATATTTAATATTTTCAGCATTTGAATACGCAAGGATAATCATGCAGAGCAGGCAAACCATCGCCGAGCGACTACCGGTAAGGAGGACAACAGCAGCCGCGACAAGAGTAACCAATATCTGATTGATCTTGGCACCCATAAATCTACTAGCGATCTGGTTGAGGGCAAAATAAAGCAGCGCCACTTCAGCCGTAAGAAGGCTGTGACCCATTATTGAAACAAGGCGACCTGATGAGCTCATGCTGATAAGGCTGTCTAACCCATAGAAATTGGTAATGGCTTTAGTTACGGAAAAACCACTTGCAACATCGCATGCCGCGCAAGCAGCAATGAGAAGCATGACAGCATTCAAAACCCTCATAAAGCCCTTAAAAAATGCCGGGAAAATGGTCTCAGGAACAACAACAAAGAGAAGGACCAGGGGAAGAAGGCAGGCAATGAGAAACGAAGGAGACATCCCAGTCGAGAAAGCCAGGAGTACCAATCCAGCAAACAGCACAGAACGTACGACACCGAAGCTTCGTGACATTGCATATTTATGACCGAGCATATAAAGAAGAAGCCAAGCAACGGTCAGTAACACAACAGGGTTGAGTGCCCAAACCGCCTCACTGCCGGGAATCAGCTTATGCCTCAAAAGATAAGGTGTGACGAATAAACCAAGGGCTATAAACATCCCAGCTCTTCTACCAACCGTCTCATCCTGCTCAAGTGGACGTCGGTTTCTCCTTGAAAAAACGAAGTTGTCTACGATCACTCCCCGATCACCTCACTCCACCTATCGGCAATCACACCAGCAGACAGCATCTCCCTAATACCTGCAGCATTAGACCCCAGGCGCTGAGCAAGCCCGTCCCCATCCGCGACGCGTGCCATCGCGACCGAGAGCTCGACCTCCCCGCCCACGGGAACCAGTATTCCATTCTCACCGTCTCGGATAACCATACGAGCACCGCCGCAGGGGCAGTCAGTGCAGATGCAAGGCAACCCGATGGCCATGGCCTCGAGCATCGAGTTAGAGAGACCTTCATAGTCACTGGGAAGCACGAACATCCCAGCATCGCGTACCACATCGTGCACGTCCTGACGCCCCGGATTGATGGAGACAGCACTCGCGATGCCCAGCTCGCGCGCGAGAGCGACAAGCGCATCGTGTTCAGAGCCGTCGCCGTAGACCTCGAGCGTCCAATCGCGGTGGGAGCCCAAAAACTCCGCGAAAGCGCGGAGCAGCATACCTAAATTCTTCTGCTTCTCCAAACGGCAGAAGCAGGCGACAGAATGACGGCGCTCTCCGCAAAAAGGTTCAGGCAAATTATCCTTTACAGGATTGAGAATCACAGTCTTCGCAACCTTATTCGAGAAATACGCCGCCGCATCGTCGGTCTGGCAGACCAACATGTCCGCATGGCGGTAGAGCCTCTCGCGGAGCCAATTGGTCTTTTTACCACTACCCACACGCGCCGGATCGTTGCGCTCCGAGATTACCAAGCGGTTGGGCAGCCCGGCGAGCGCGATAACGGACTGCATGTTAACAAAGTACTCGAACGCCACGAAGCAGGCGCCGGGGTTGCGCTTCGCGACCTCCCGCAGCCAAGCGATGCGGCGCGCCTTGGTCGCAGCACCGGACCCCTGGGGACCGTATTCCTTCTCGATGCCCTCAGCGATCTGATACTCGCCATCAAAATCGTTGTAGACGGCGATGCCGACGCGCTTGCCGCGTCGGGCGAACTCCGCAGCGAGGACGCAGATGACGCGAGCGGCCCCGCCATTCAACAGAGCGTTGCTCACGAAAATGATGTTTCGGTTCTCTAGTCTCACGGTTCCCCTTGAGGTCCTACCGGCCGCCGAAGCAGCCGTTGATGTACTCGGTCACGTTGAACGACCGGTTCGCCCCGAAGGGCTCCCACGAAGCGGGAATGAACTCGCAGCTCCGCGGACAGTGGATGCGCCTGCAACACCTGACTCCCGGGTGGTCCTTCGCCGCGAAGACGAGCTTGTGCTCGAGCGGCAGGGCATCGAAGGCGAGCAGGTCCTCCTCGGTGGCGCCGTTCTGGTCGTTCAGCTTGAAGATCAGGCGGTCGCGGTCGACGCGGTCGACGCGGCTCTGCCACTTGCGGCGGGCGGTCGCCTCGTCGTGGTGGTGGAGCATCTGGAGCTCGACGTCCCCCAGCCGCCCGATGAGGTACGTACCCCAGTTCCCGTTGGAGCTGAGGACTTCCCTCCATTTCGACTCCTCAGGCGATATGAACTCGAGCGACTCGGAGAGATAGCGGTCCACGTCGGCACAGAAGCGCACGAAGTCGCTCGGCATGATGAACATGCCA
The DNA here is from genome assembly GCA_965149855.1 of uncultured Collinsella sp. Taxonomy (GTDB): domain Bacteria; phylum Actinomycetota; class Coriobacteriia; order Coriobacteriales; family Coriobacteriaceae; genus Collinsella. The sequence goes on along the minus strand of CBCTTO010000001.1, from coordinate 133,616 downwards.
ACGGTCGGCGAGGCCTTGCACATGCCGTAGCTCTCATAGATCGTCCCCCCCCCCCCAGCAGTTGTTGGAGATGATGGAGAAGCCGTCCACTTCGAGCCCCTTCGCCCTGGCCTTGCAGGTGAGGGGCAGCCACAGCCCGTTGCGAAGCTTGAGGCGAACCGTCTCGCGCTTGAGCTTCTTGAGGGGTCCCGTGAGCGTCATTTGCCACCGCCTAGATAAATCGTCCTCAGCCTCTTAGAGGCCTCGTCTATGTCGAAACCGTGCCCGCGCAGCGCGGGGAGCGCGCGCCGGCTCGCATCGAGCCGCGCGCCGGCGGCGCCGGCCGCCGCAAGGGCGTCCCGCGCGCAAGCGGCCCACGCGGCGGCCCCGTCCTCCAGGGAAAGGAACCGCACGAGCGGTGTGACGGCGCACTCCCCCGTCACGACGTCGGAGACCAGGCAAGGAAGCCCGGCCGCCTGCCACTCGAGCACCACGCTGGGCAGCCCCTCGAAAAGCGAGGGGAGCATCATGAGATCGAAGGCCTGGAGGTACTCGTCGACGTTCGGGACACGCCCGGTGATGGTCACGCGGTCGCCGAGCCCCCTCTCCGCAACGAGGCCCTCGATCTTCGCGCGGTCTGGGCCCTCGCCGACGATGAAGAGCCTGGCACCCGGCACATCCCGGTTCAGCAGCCCGAACACGTCGATGAGGAACGCCTGGTTCTTAACGTAGTTGATGTTGCCGACGAAGCCGACGGCCGTCTCGTCCCCGAGCCCGAGCCTGTAGCGGACCTCCGTGCGCCGGGCGGTGTCGAAGGCGTACCTACCCAGGGCGAACCCGTTGTGGAGGACCTCGAAGGGCTTGTCCTCGAAGAGCCACCTGCCGGCGTCCTCGCCGCAGGCGAGCGCCCGCGTCCAGCTGCCGCGGAACACGGGGCGGAGCATCTTGTCGCGCCGGGCATCATCGCTCATGGTGTTGTGCGAGTGCGCAATCCTCTCGCGTACCCCCGCGAGCTGCGCACACCGCAGCTCTATGGCCATGACCGAGCTGCTCCCGTGCACGTGGGCCACGTCGATGCGCTCCCGCCTCATGTAGGAGAGGAGGAAGCGCGCGTAGCCCAGGGTCTCGGAGCGCCTGTCGGGGGTCTCCACGACCTCGCAGCCCAGCGACCTCAGCTCGTCGAGCACGTCGGGCTCGTTGTTGTAGACGGCCGCCACGCGGACGTCGAGCCCGTCGAAGTCCATAGAACGCATGAAGCTCAGGATGGAGGACGTGATCCCCTCGCGGCGGAGCCCGCCGGTCGGGACCACGAGGACCCTCCTACCCATCGCAGCTCACGTCCCAGAATGCCTTGATGTGGTTGCCGCCGTTGGTGTGGACAACCTCGCCCGAGACGCATTTGGAGGCGTCGCTCAGGAGGAAGCATGCCACCTCGGCGACCTCCTCGGGCCTGAAGATGCGGCCCGAAGCGCACTCGCGGTACATGTTGCCGTCGGACGCCTCCGCGTAATCACGCGTCATGTCGGAGAGCGTGACCCCGGGCGCCACGGCGTTCACGCGAACGCCGAGCGGGTACATCCGCCTGGAGGCCGCGCGCACGAAGCTGTCCATGGCGGCCTTGGTCATACCGTAGGGGATGTCGTAGGCTTGCTCGCCCGTCTCGCTCGTGATCACGAGGAGCTCGCCGGAGGGCTCCTTCTCGCGCTCCTTACGGCAAAGAAACTCGCGACAAAGGAAATACGCCCCGCGCATGTTAATGGCGAACTGCTTATCGAAACCTTCGATGGTCACGTTGTCGAAACGATTCTCATGGAGACTCACGCCGGCGTTGCTCACCAGGCAGTCGATGCGCCCGCCGAGCTTAGCCTCGCATGCGTCCAGGAACTCGCCGGCGCACTCCGCCTCGGAGACATCGGCGACCACATAGGACACGTCAGAGCCAAGTTTCTCGCAGGCAGCTTTGAGAGTTTCCTCCTTACGGCCAGAGATGACAACCTTGGCGCCCTCCGAAATGAACTTTTCTGCCATGGCAAGCCCGAGCCCGCGCCCGCCGCCGGTGATGACGACTGTCTTACCCTTAAGCACGTTGCCCGCGCTGACCTGCGCAACTTCGACGTTCACGAACTTCTCGGGAGACGACGCCAGGACCAGCTTTGCGGCCTTGCGAATAACTCTTTTGAATCCCATGTGACTACCTCTTGAAAATCCCGGCGATCTTCTGGGCCTTCTCCTGCCCGATGGTCGCCTTGATGAGCTCCTTGGACTTGCGGATCGCTTCCGACTGTGCGTCACGGGGGCGGGTCATGTCGAAAACGTCGTAGACAAGCTTGGAATCCGCGCTCATCTCGGAAAAAACCTCGAGTAGGACGGGGCCCTCAGCGTCGTCATCGAAGAACTCCTCGACTGCAGCGTCGAGCTCCTCGGGGTTATGTGCGCTTAGGTAACGGAATCCGCATTCGCGCACCCAGCCCTCAGCCTTGGTGTGGTGACGAGCACAGGTGTGGAGGTCCGAGGCCTCGTCCTTCCACATCTGGTTGAAGTAGAACTCCTCGCCCCCCTCGTTGTTGAGGAGGAGGATGCGCACCTTGTCAGTCACGTGGCGAATGCGAAGCGCGTTCATGTCATAGAAAAATGCAAGGTCGCCGATCACGAGATAGCTGGGCCTGCCGCTCGCCGCAGCCTGACCCAGGAGGGACGAGAGGCAGCCGTCGATGCCGTGCGTGCCGATGTTCGCGTAGACCTTGACACCCGGCTGAAGCTTGAAGAAATTTGTGAGGCGGATTGCGTTGTTGATCGCGAGGTGCAGGATGGAGCCCGACGGCACGCGCTCGACGACCTTGCGGATGGCGGCCATGTTCGAGTAGGGAAGCTCCGGCACCGTCGCGGAGGCCTCATAGGCCTTGAGGGCGGCAAGGTAGCTCCCGTCAGGCTTGCACGAAGAGGCATCGACCATGCGCGAGAAGAACTCGGCAGGCGCGCACTCGAACACCCTCGTTAGGCTCCTGAACATATCGCAGACAGAACCGTCCTCGTTGATAGACCAGTGCTCATAGGACCCTGCGAATTTACGCAGCATATCCTTGAGGCCAGCAGTCATGTTGCCACCGAAGGTGATGACCACGTCGGGCAAGAACTCAGAGAACTTCTTGGGCGTGATGTAACGGTATTCCATGCATAGCGTCGGGTTGAAGGCGTGCTCGCGAGGGATATTCGCCATGTACTCGGCCGCAATGGCCACCTCGTAGCTAGCTGCGAAGCCCTCAAGGGCGCACGCGAGCTCAGCGGGGCAGGAGGACTGCTGGCCGGCGACCACGAGCACGCGCTTGGCGCGAGAAAGACGATCCGCGCACGCGGCCCACTCATCGGCCTGGTCGGTTTCGACCCTGCGGATCCTAGTGACCTTCGGGAGCTCCTTGACGTTGAACGAGTTGTTGTACGCCTTCATCGGAACGTTGATGTGGATGGGGCCCGTGCCGTGGTGATCGAGCTCTAGCAGGGCCTCGTTGACAAGGCGTTCGCAGAAGTGTGCGTCGTCGGCGTCGTTGATGATGGGCAGGTTGACGGACTTGCGCACGTGACGGTCGTACATGCCAACCTGGTCGATCATCTGGTCCTCCCACTGCCCGAGCATGGCGGGGTTGCGGTCGGACGTGAGCACGACGAGGGGCACGTCCTGATAGAAGGCCTCCGCGACGGGCGGCCAGTAGTTGCAGGTCGCCGTGGAGGAGGTGCAGGATATCACAACGGGCTCGCCGAGCTCCTGAGCAAGCCCAAGCGCGAAGTAGCCGGCACTGCGTTCATCGACGACGGAATAGCAGGTGAAATACGGATCCTCCTCGACGGAGTGTACGAAAGGAACGTTGCGGCTGCCGGCAGAGAGCACTAGATGGCGAATACCGTACTCCTTGAGCAGGGCGATGATGATCTGGTATGACTTTAACTCCGTATACATGCGGAGACCTCCTTCTTAAGATAGGCACGTGCAGCCTCGCGGCCCGCACGAACGACGACATCGGTGGTGGCCCAGTCTACGGGTGCGTCCAGGGTGGCGACGAGCTCTCCCGCCCCAGCTGCAGCACGGGAAGTCAGGCCCAGGCGGCTCAACAGATCGGTGAGCTTCTCGGAGTTACCGTAGCCCGAACTCCTCACGAAGGAGGCGAAAGGCGTGTGGGAGATGGTCGAGAAAATGGTGCCGTGGAAGGTGTCAGTCACCACAGCCTCAGCATGCTTGAAGTAGGCGAGCACCTCAAAGGGCGTGCAATCCACGAAGCGATCGCAGACGCCCTGCACCCCACCGATATTGAGCACCTTGAGGCCGCGCTGGTCGGCGTAGGTGCGCACGGTGGCGCACTCCTCGGGCGTGAGGCGGCCCGAGTAGCCGTATGCGATCATGTAGCGGTCCTCGTCGACCTCGGCGGGAATCAGCCCGCACTCACCAAAATAGTCGTAGGCGAGCACCGGGTCCAAGTTGAAGGTCGGTGCTTCCCCCGTAAGTGACTCGACAATGGCGCCCGTGTTGGCATCGCGAGCCGAGACGGCGTCGAGACGCTTTAGGTAGCCCGCAACCTCTTCGCACTTGCCGTAACGGTCAAGCTTGTCGAGCGTGGTGTTGCCGAAGGAAGCGGCGTAAGTCACCTTGCGTCCGGCGCGCAACCCGGTGCCGAAAAGCGCGGGCGTGAAGCCGACATTAGCGTTATCCTGCACGCAGTTGAACACCTCGTCGCTGCCGATGACCAGGAGGTCGATGTCGGGGTCAAGGTTGGGCTCCTCAGTGACGCCGAGCATCGGGTAGAAGCGCTGGGCGTAGGTGCGTTTGTAGCGGATGAAGGCGAGCTTGTCCCTGAGCGGAGCGTCGTAGCGGAATACCTCAAGGACCTTCTCCGCCTTGCGGGCGACGCCCTTCTTCGATGACGGGGACGTGACCAGGCACTTGCCAGGCTCGTAGTCAACGAACTGCACATCGCAGCCAAGGGACTCCAGGATGGACTTCAGGCCGAAAGCCTGCAGGAAGGACCCGTAGTTGTAGATCCTCTGCATACTGAGTATGCCGGCGCGGGGTTTAGTCATGCGGTTAAATTCCTTCTATCAGTCTCTCGAGCTCTCGGCAGAACTCGGCGTTGTGGCTCTTAAAAGTGACGCCGCGCGAGAGCTCGCGGGCGCGATCGATAGCGGCGGAAAGGTCCATCACGTCGTAGACGGGCACGATCCCGCCCTGGCGCTCCGCGACGATGCGCACGAAGTCGGCCTGATGGTTGTTCACGTGCTCGTCAAGGTCGCCCCTGCGGGGCACAACGACGGGTACCTTGCCTGCAGCCATGGCCTCGATGAAGCTTGAGGGGCCGCCGTGCGTGATCACCACATCGGCACCCTCCATGAAGCTCTTCATCTGTCGGAACGGCACGAACTGCGAGTGATCGCAGTGGACGGGCTCGTACGTCGAGTAACCCGTCTGGATATAGACAGGTTCATCGAGCGTCCCGTCCGCCTTGAGATCGTCAACCGCCTTGACCAGGCGGTCGAACTGCTGCTCGTGGGTGCCCACGGTCACGAATACCATGCGCGTCCCTCCCTAGAAGATAGAGCCGAGGTCAACGGCGCTCTTGTAGACATCGAGCTGTTCTGGCCACTGCACTACGAATAGGTCGGCCACGCCGTTGAGCATGCGACCGGTCATCGTGGGCTTGTCCACGCGGTCGAAGACCTCCACGTAGACGCATTTGGACCCGAGCATCTTTCCAATCAGGAAGAACGGCACCGCAACCGCGGCACCGGAGCTGATAATCAGGTCGGGACGCTCCTTGCGGAGCACCTTCCAGGCGAGAACCGTGTTCTTCAGCAGGTTCGGGATGTTGCGGTTCGTCGGGTAGTGGCAATGGTAGACGCGCTCGCCCTTCAATAGAGAATTAGCGTCCTCCTTGTCGAAGGTCACCCAGAATCGATCAGCCGCACGTTCCCATACGGGTCTCAGGAGCCACATATGCGTAAGATGCCCACCACTCGAGCTGGGAATGCAGATCTTTGCCTTAGAAAGGTCCACGATGAACTACTCTCCGATTCCGTAGTACTCGCGATACCACTTGGCGAAGGCTCTCAGGCCGTCCGCGAGCGGGGTCGCGGGCTTGTAGCCCAGGTCGCGCTGGAGCGCCGTGGTGTCGGCGTAGGTGACGGGAACGTCGCCGGGCTGCATCGGCACGAGCTGCTTGTGGGCCTCGAAGTCGTAGTCGGCCGGGAGCACGCCCTCCTCCACCAGCACGCGCTGCAGCGTGTCGACGAAGTCGAGCAGGTTCTCGGGGTGCGAGTTGCCGATGTTGTAGACGCGGTGCGCGGCGAGCGGCAGCCCGTCCTCGCCCATCTCCACCTCGGGCGCGGCGTCCATGACGCGCCTCACGCCCTCGACGATGTCGTCAACGTAGGTGAAGTCGCGGCGGCAGTCGCCCATGTTGAAGATCTTGATGGTGTCGCCGCGGCGCAGCTTCTCGGTGAAGCCGAAGTAGGCCATGTCGGGCCTGCCCATGGGGCCGTACACGGTGAAGAAGCGCAGCCCGGTCGCCGGGATTGAGTAGAGCTTGGAGTAGGCGGCGGCCATGAGCTCGTTGGACTTCTTGGTGGCGGCGTAGAGCGAAACCGGCGAGTCGACGCAGTCCTTCTCCGAGAACGGCACCTTTTTGTTGCCGCCGTAGACCGAGCTGGAGCTGGCGTAGACCAAGTGCTTGACCGGATGGTGGCGGCATGCCTCGAGGATGTTAAAGAAGCCGACGAGGTTGCTCTCCAGGTAGGCGCGCGGGTTCTCGATGGAGTAGCGGACGCCCGCCTGGGCGGCGAGGTTCACAACGACGTCGAAGCCGTTCTGTGCGAACAGGCGCTCCATGAGGGCGGCATCGCACAGGTCGCCGCGCACGAAGGTGAAGCGGCCGTCTGTGTCGGCCTCGGCCAGCATGCGCAAGCGCGCGTCCTTGATGCCGGGGTCGTAGTAGCTGTTGAGGTTGTCGAGTCCGACGATGGCGTCATCGGTCTCCTCGAGCAGCTTCTTGACGAGGAACGCGCCGATGAAGCCGGCGGCTCCGGTGACGAGGACTTTTCTATTTGCCATTCATACCACCTAGTCTCGTTTAAACAGGTCGCGTGTATAGACCTTGTCCGCCACATCCGCGAGCTCGTCGCTCCAGCGGTTGGCGACGATCACGTCGCAGCCGGCCTTGAAGGCCTCCAGGTCGTGCGTGACCTCGGAGCCGAAGAACTCCGGTGCATCGAGCGTGGGCTCGTAGACCACCACGGGCACGCCCTTGGCCTTCACGCGCTTCATGACGCCCTGGATGGAGCTCGCGCGGAAGTTGTCGGAGTTAGATTTCATCGTCAGGCGGTACACGCCCACGACCGGCTTCTGCTTACCGGCATACACGCGGTCCCAGACCATCTGCAGCACCTCGTCGGCGACGAAGTCCTTACGGGTGCGGTTGGCCTCCACGATGGCCTCGATCAGGTTCTGCGGCACGTCCTTGTAGTTGGCAAGCAGCTGCTTGGTGTCCTTGGGCAGGCAGTAGCCGCCGTAGCCGAAGCTGGGGTTGTTGTAATGCGATCCGATGCGCGGCTCCAGGCAGACGCCTTCGATGACGTCGCGCGTGTTGAGGCCGCGGACCTCGCAGTAGGTGTCGAGCTCGTTGAAGTAGGCCACGCGCAGCGCCAGGTAGGTGTTGGCGAACAGCTTCACGGCCTCGGCCTCGGTGGTGCCCAGCACGAGCTCGGGGATGCCCCTTGAGCCGTCCGCGTTGACACGCTCGAGCTCGACTGGATCGGCGCCCTGAGTGAGCAGGCCGGCGAAGCGCTCGGCCGCCGCGACGGCCTCGGCGTCCTCCTTGGGCGCGCCCACCACGATGCGGCTGGGGTGCAGATTGTCGTAGAGCGCCTTGCTCTCACGCAGGAACTCCGGGCTGAAGAAGATCTTGCTGTCGCCCAGCCTCTCGCGCAGGCCCGCGGTGTAGCCGACGGGGATCGTGGACTTGATGACGATCCAGGCGTCCGGGTTCACCGAGCGCACGGCGGCGATGGCGGCCTCGACGGAGGAAGTGTCGAAGAAGTTCCTATCGGAATCGTAGTTGGTCGGCGTGGCGATGACGGCATAGTCGGCGCCCGCATAGGCCTCTTCCACTTCGACGGTGGCGTGCAGGTCGAGCTGCCGCTCCCCCGCCTTGGCCTCCGCCAGAAAACGCTCGATCTCGTCGTCCTGGATGGGCGATACGTAGCTGTTGATCTTCTCGACTTTCTCGGGCACGATGTCCAGGGCGTGCACCTCGTTGTGCTGCGAAAGCAGGACGGCGAGGGACAGGCCGACGTAGCCGGTACCGGCGACGGCAATCTTCATTTTCTTCTCCGATTCGAATCGGGTATTAAAGTTAGGCATTAGTACGCATCGCTTCCGTTGAAGACCTCCAGAACCGTGAGGAGGACGATCTTGAGGTCCATGACGATTCCGCGTTTGGCTATGTACTCGAGGTCCCGGCGGACCATGCCGTCGAACCCGGTGGAGTTTCGCTCCGTCACCTGCCAGAGCCCTGTAATACCTGGCTTCACCGCTAGCCTCTGCAGGTCGTACTCGGTGTACTGCGCCACCTCATTCGGCAGCGGCGGGCGAGGCCCCACGACGGACATCTGCCCCAGGAACACGTTCAGGAACTGCGGGAACTCGTCGATGGAGTGCTTGCGGATGAACTTGCCGATCCTGGTGATACGCGGATCGTTTTTCATCTTGAACATGGCACCGGCGATCTCGTTTTGCTCCTTGAGCTCGGCGAGGCGCTCGTCGGCATCCCTGTACATGGAGCGGAACTTCCACATGCGGAAGGTGGACAGGCTGCCGTCGCGGTGGGTCTGGCCCACGCGGATCTGGCTGTAGAAGGGGTTGCCTTCGCTCTCCAGGCGGATGGCGGCGGCGAGAATCAGGCTCGGAATGGCGATGACTGCCAGCGCGCAGCCGCTGAACAGGATGTCAAAGACGCGCTTGACAGTGCGGTAGGCCAGGCGTGAGCGGTCCCAGTCCATGATGGATTGCATGGCCTTGTAGCGGCCGGCGCCCTCACGCCGGTCCATCGCCTGTGCAATCAAAACCGCCCCCACGGGCGCATTGCTCTCTGTTACTTCTTTAGTAGCCACAGTCAAACTTACGTCCCCGTTACCCAGGGATCCCCCAATCGGTAAATCCAAAAAGGCGAACGAATAGCTGGTGCAACGCCTCCCTTACGTTTTGCTGGGAACGTCGAGCGGTAGCAGCTCCCTAAATGCGGAGTCGCCTTCGCCCACGTCTACCAGGCACCAGCGCTTATGACGGTCGATTTTCTTTACACGGGCCTCTTGCCCCACCAAGGGCCCCTGTTCTATGTGCAGCACACCGTCTTCTATGTGAGCTACGCTGTTGCGCACCACGCCGTCGTCGTCCAGCACGCTGCGGTACCAGTCCTGCGCATCGTCGGGCATGGGCATATACGCCCGCTCCCTACTGCCGGCGATGCGACAACCAAAGCTCAACTGGGCGAGGGCCTTATCGAGCGCAGCGGCATCGTGCGTGGCGACGAAGAAATATTCCTTGTACATAGGTTTGATTTGGAGCGACCAGGCGCCGTCCCGCTTAAACCAGAACTCCTTTTGCATTACAAAGGCGTCTTTCATAAGCTCGTGCGGGATAATGCGGCGGACCTTTTCACAGATCTCGCGCTCTTTTCCATTAGGGGTGTGGACCAGATACCAGCGGACGCGGCCGTGCTGGTTGTTGGTGCTGGCGCCGTTAAAAGCGCCCGGCAGTTGCTCTTGGCGTCGTGCCGTCTGTTCCATGTTCTCGCCCCCTCTTTTGGCTTTGCGATGCACGCAAATGCAGGGGCGTTTAGAACAGGCTTCTCGCTCGCAGCTAGGCGCAGTCGCAAAAGTACAGGTTTTTGTAGAGGGGTATGGAGATGCACCTACTAGCAGTACATTTTGCGTAATCTGGGCAAACGCTGATTAATTGCTCGTATAATGTCGTCAGTCGAAAGATACAAAAACCTGTACCTTTTTGTGCAACAAAAAAAGCCGCTCAACCAGCGGCTTTTCTTATTTGGGCATGAAAAAAGGCGACCGCCCTATGTGGACGGTCGCCTTTGTTAATTGTTGTGAAGCTTGCCTTAGGCGCGAGTCTTGATCTCCTCGAGCACCTTCGCAACAAACTCGTCAACGCTCATCTGAACGGTCTCGTTGGAGCGATCGCGGACGGAGATGTTGCCGGCCTCGACCTCCTTCTCGCCCAGGATGAGCATGTAGGGCACGCGGTCGATGCTGCGGGCCTCGCGGATCTTGTAGCCGATCTTCTCGTCGCGGTCGTCGCAGACCACGCGAATGCCGGCCTCCTCCAGCTTGGCGCACACCTCGTGAGCATAGTCGCGGCTCTTCTCAGAGACGGGAAGCGCCTTGACCTGTACGGGAGCCAGCCAGGTGGGGAACTTACCCGCAAAGTGCTCAATCAGAATACCGATGAAGCGCTCGATGGAGCCAAAGCACACGCGATGCAGCATGATGGGACGCTTCTTGGTGCCGTCGGCGTCCACGTACTCCAGGTCAAAGTTGAGCGGCATCTGGAAGTCGAGCTGCACGGTACCGCACTGCCAGGTGCGGCCGAGCGAGTCCTCCAGGTGGAAGTCGATCTTGGGGCCGTAGAAGGCGCCGTCGCCCTCGTTGACCTCGTAGTCCATGCCCAGCTTCTCCAGAGCGGTGCGCAGGCCCTCCTCGGCGCGAGCCCAATCCTCGTCCGAACCCATGGAGTCCTCGGGGCGGGTGGAAAGCTCAACGTGGTACTTAAAACCAAACTTCTGGTACACGGAGTCGATAAGGTTGACCACACCCACGATCTCGTCGGTCAGCTGGTCGGGGCGCACAAACAGGTGGGCGTCGTCCTGGTTAAAGCAGCGCACGCGGAACAGGCCGTGCAGGGCGCCGCGCAGCTCGTGGCGGTGCACCAGGCCGATCTCGCCGGCACGGATGGGCAGCTCGCGATAGCTGTGGGGCTTGGAGGCGTAGACGAGCACGCCGCCCGGGCAGTTCATGGGCTTGATGCAGTACTCCTCGTCGTCGATGACGGTGGAGTACATGTTGTCCTTGTAGTGGTCCCAGTGGCCAGAGGTCTTCCAGAGCTGCTTGTTCATGATGAGCGGCGTGGAAATCTCCACGTAGCCGGCCTTGTGGTGGATCTCGCGCCAGTAGTCCAGCAGCGTGTTCTTAAGGATCATGCCGTTGGGCAGGAAGAACGGGAAGCCGGGGGCCTCGTCACGCATCATAAAGAGGTCCATCTCGCGGCCAATCTTGCGGTGGTCGCGCTTCTTGGCCTCCTCCAGCATGTGCATGTGCTCGTCGAGCTCTTCCTTGGTGGCAAAGGCGACGCCGTTGATGCGGGTGAGCATCTTGTTGTCCTTGTCGCCCTTCCAGTAAGCTCCCGAGACGCCGGTGAGCTTAAAGGCCTTCAGCGCCTTGGTGTAGCAGATGTGGGGGCCGACGCACATGTCGATGTAGTCGCCCTGCTGGTAGAAGGTGATGCGGGCATCGTCGTCCAAGTCGCCGATGTGCTCGACCTTGTACTTCTCACCGCGCTCCTCCATAAGGGCGATGGCCTCGGCGCGGGGCTTCTCGAACACGGTGAACTTGAGGTTCTCCTTGACGATCTTTTTCATCTCGGCCTCGATCGCGGGGAAGTCGTCCTCGCTGATCTTGACGCCCTCGGGCAGGTCGACGTCGTAGTAGAAGCCATTGTCGGTCGCGGGGCCGTAGGCAAAGTCGGCCTCGGGGTACAGGCGCTTGATGGCCTGCGCCATGATGTGCGCGGCAGAGTGGCGGATGACGTGCGTGACCTCGTCCTGCGGGAGCTCGGCCACCGAACCGTCATTGTAGAGTGCCTTCATGGGTATGTTTTCTCCTCTCGGATGCCTGATGCAAGTGTGTGCGATGCGCTCGGCGTTTTTGACTTGCATCATTATAGGCAGGTTGCCTTGGTATACAAGCGCCCGCCGCACCTTAATGGCACGGCGGGCGATTTTCTACGCATGCTTCATCGTGTGGGGCAGGGTGTGGGGCGCGCGTGGCTTGCGGCGTGCGCGAGATGCGCGGTGCCCGTGGCTTGCGGCCGGCCCGGCGATGGATGCGTTACTGGATGCGAGTTCGGCAGTAGGGGCAGACCTTCCAGTGCGCATCGAGCGGGCGATGACAGCTGGGGCAGACGTTGCGAACCTGAGTGTCGCACACCGGGCAGACGACGAAGTCCTTCTCGATGGGCGCGCCGCACTGCGGGCAGGTGCCGTACTGGGCAAGCTGGCGCTCGCGCAGGGCCATGTCCAGCTCCTGCTCCTCGCGGTCGGACGCATAGGAGTGCGGGCGCAGGACCAGGTAGGCAATGAGGCCTACAAACGGGATGAGGGCGATGATGCCCCATGCCACGTAAGCGCTGGCGCCGCGGCGGCGAGCGTCGATGAACACATAGACGACCGACAGCACATACAGGGCGATGATAAAGCCAACAAAGGCATAGACGACGCCCATAAGCTGCGGCGACATGAGCTCGGAGATGTACTTGGACATTACGGGTACCTTTCGGAATTTTAACAGTCCGTGCAAGTTTACCACGGGGTTTGTTTATATGGGACCACGGCTAGGCGCGGGGCTGACGCGGACACAAACATCTCAATCTGTAACAGGTGGGAGCGAAATCCGGGGCTAGATGTTACAGATCGAGACAAACGGAGGGCCCGCATGGCAAATGTCTCAATCTGTAACAGCCACTCGCCAAAAACAGTCCCAGATGTTACGGATTGAGACAAATCTCAGACACCAGGGACGGCAGACGAGGTTATCGACGTTACAGAGTCTCCCCTCGCCTGCCGTTGGCGGGTGTTGCGAGGCTGTTCGCCGCATTGCCGCCGCACTGGGGGTGTGCGGACCGTAGGATAGTCGTATTGACGGCCTGTCAACTCGTCTGGGAGGCACTGTGACAGAAACGTTTGATATCGCAATTGTGGGCGCGGGCATCACCGGATGCGCCATCGCGCGGCAGCTCGCACGCTATGACCTGTCAATTTGCGTGGTCGAGGCGGCCAACGACATCGCCCTGGGCGCGTCGAAGGCCAACGGCGGTCTGGTGCACGCCGGCTACGATCCGGCACCGGGAACGGTAAAGGCGCAGGTCAACGCCCGTGGTTGCGAGCTATATGGCACGTGGGCCCAGGAGCTAGGCTTTTTGTTTTGCCGTACCGGGTCGATGGTGCTGGGGTTTAACGACGAAGACGGCGCACAACTGGAGCAGCTGCGGTGCAACGGCCTTGCCAACGGTGTGCCCGAGCTGTCGATCGTCGGACCCGACCGCATCCACGAATTGGAGCCGCGCGCCAGTGCCGATACAACGTGTGCGTTGTGGTGCCCCTCGACTGGATTTGTCGACCCGTTTGAGGTTGCCATCGCCGCGCTGGAAAACGCCGTCGCCAACGGGGTGACCTTTATGCGGTCCGCGCCGGTGGAGGCGATCGAGGTAGCTCCCGGCGCTGGCGACGGGAGCGGTGACGGGACCGCTCGCTTTACGCTGGTGACACCGACCGGTGATGTGCGTTGCCGCTATTTGATTAATGCCGCGGGCAACGGCGCCGCAAACATCTCGCATATGGCGGGCGCCGAGGAGTTCCAGATGGTCTGGCGCCAGGGCAACATCGTGGTGCTGGACAAGGAGCCACGTGCGCTCATGCCGCTCTACCCCGTTCCCACGCCGGTTTCCAAGGGCGTCATCGTTACAGGCACCGTCCACGGCAACACGGTGATCACCGCGACCGCCGCCGTGCGCGATCCGGGCGACACGCAGACCTACGCCGGCGACGTTAACGCGCTGCTGACCGGCGCGCGCAAGCTGGTGCCCGATCTGGATACGCGCCGCGTGGTGCGCGCATTTGCCGGCGGGCGTCCGGTCATTCAGGGAACGAACGACTTCTTTATTGGGCAGTCGGCCGTGGTGCCGGGACTGTTCCAGGCGGCAGGCATTCAGTCGCCGGGCGTGGCGAGCGCGCCGGCCATTGCCGAGCGCATGGAGCAGGTTATGCGCGACGCGGGTGTGGTTTTGCGCGAACGGGATGACTGGAACCCAATTCGCCGCGCGCCGGACGACTTTGACCGCGCACCACTGGCGCGCAAGGAGGAGCTGATCGAGTCCGATCCCGCGTGGGGCCAGATTGTCTGCCGCTGCGAGACGGTGCCCGAAGCCGAGATCGTGGCCGCGATCCGACGCCAGCCGGGCGCGGTTTCGGTCGAGGGCGTCAAGCGCCGCTGCCGTGCCGGTATGGGCCGGTGTCAGAGCGGCTTTTGCCAGAGCCGCGTGGTGGCGATTCTGACGCGCGAGTTGGGCTGCAACCCTAGCGAGGTATTACTGGAGGACGCCGGCTCCTGGTTGGTCGAGGGACCTTTGAAGGGGGTGCGCTAGGATGGAGGAGTTCAAATCGAGTGCGATTGATTGCGGCGTCGTAGAAGCCGTACAAACGCAAGCCTTCGACGTGGTCGTTATCGGCGGCGGGCCTGCAGGCATGGCGGCCGCGCTGGCCGCGCATAAGGCCGGCGCACGCGTGGCCATCGTGGAGCGCGAGCAGCACCTGGGCGGCATCCTCCGCCAGTGCATCCACCCCGGCTTTGGCCTGTCGCACTTTAAACAGGAACTCACCGGTCCCGAATACGCACAGCGCTTTATCGACCAGGTGCGCGCAACCGACATTACGCTGTTCCTGGACTGCATGGTGATTGGGATTGATTCGGGCGAGCCTACGGAAGACGCCGCGGTCCATACCGTCACGCTCATGAGCCCCGCCAGCATGCTACGGCTCACCGGGCGCGCGGTCATCCTTGCCATGGGTTGTCGCGAGCGCACGCGCAGCGAGATCAAGATTCCCGGCAGTCGTCCCGCCGGCGTGTTTACGGCCGGCCTGGCGCAGCGATACATCAATATCGAAAACCTCAAACCCGGCTCGCGTGCCGTCATCTTGGGCTCAGGCGACATCGGGCTTATCATGGCGCGCCGCTGCACGCTCGAGGGGATTTCGGTCGAGGGCGTGTACGAGCTCATGCCGTACGCTAACGGCCTGCGCCGCAATGTGAAGAACTGCCTGAACGACTTTGGCATTCCGCTGCACCTGTCCAGCACCGTCACACGCGTGATCGGGCACGACCGCGTGGAAGCCGTCGAGGTAAGCCAAGTCGACGAGCGCCTGGCGCCCATTCCGGGGACCGAGCGCATCGTTCCGTGCGACACACTGCTGCTTTCGGTGGGCTTGATTCCCGAGAACGAGCTTTCGGTTGCCGCTGGCGTAGAGCTTGACCCGCGAACGCGCGGCGCCGTGGTGGACCAGAGCCTGCAAACGGGCGTGCCGGGCATCTTTGCCTGCGGCAACGTGCTGCACGTGCACGACCTGGCCGACAACGTGACGACCGAGTCCGAGCGCGCCGGTGCGGCAGCGGCGGCGTGGGCTCTGGGGACCGGCGCGGGCGCCGTTCCGGACTGCGAGCTCGCCGTCTCCCCTGCCGGCATTGCGGGATACGCGCTGCCGGGACGCATTACGGCTGTGGCACTCACCAAGCTCAACTTCCGCGTACGCCGACCCGTCGACGCCGCCCGCGTGCGCATTCTGGCAGGCGGCGAGGAACTGTATGCAGTCAAGGTCCGCCCGTTTAAACCGAGCGTAATGGAGAGTTTCCCGCTACCGGCGAAGGTGATACAGCGCGCACTCGACATGGGCGTTAGCGAGATAGTCCTATCCGTCGATCCCGTTGAGGAGGCATAAACCATGAGCACGAACGCGATTGAAACGCTACAGTTCAACTGCACCACCTGCCCATCCGAGTGCCTCCTGACCGTAGAGGTAGAGCGTGACGCCGATGGCTACGTTGCGGCGGTGCGCTCCGTAACCGGCAACAACTGCCCGCGTGGTGATAAGTTCGCACATCAGGAGCTCACCTGCCCCATGCGCGTACTCACGACGACCGTGGCAGTATCTGGCGGCGACGAAGCCCTGCTCCCCGTGCGCACCGCCGAAGCCATCCCGCTAGAACTCCACGCCCAAGCCATGGCCCTCATCCGCGGACTAGTGGTCAAAGCCCCCATCCGCATGGGCGACGTCGTGCTAGAGAACCTCCTAGACACCAACATCAACCTAATCGCCAGCATGGACATCGACCCCGCCTAAGCAGCCAATTTGGGACGGGCCTCTTTTAGCTACCCCGCCATTCACCCCGCCCCTCCTCAATTGCGGTGAAATAGTTCCTGATTTCCGCCAAAACCCCAGCATCCAGGAACTATTCCACCGCAACTTTCTTTGAGAATCGTGCATTTTGCTGCTACTCGGTTAGTGCTATTTCAAAACTACCCCGGTTTACGGGGCCAAATCGATAAACACCAACCACACCGACCATTTTCGATTTTCGCCAAGCCATCTACCTGCGGTTTTATTTTTTCCATTTTGGTCATGGTCAGCCAAGAGCAATCCAGCCCCGTAATCCGACATAGTTTTGAAAGCAGACCAGGGGTAGTTAATTTGGGACGGGGCTATTTTAGCTACCCTTGACTGTCGACGAATTATTCGAGGCCAGAAGAAGTATCAGCTGGCATATTGGGGCAGCTAAAATAGCCCCGTCCCAAATTAACTACCCTAGCGAAAGGATGTTTCATGGCACATGTCGATGACCAGCGTGTGGCGCGCGTGCTCGACGCGCTCGAGGCTCAGCGCCCCGGCGCGCAGCTGCTCGTAAACGACCCGTGGTCGATTTACTATCTGACCGGTTTTTATGCCGATATGTTCGAGCGGTTTTGCGGCGTGCTGCTCGCACGCGATAGCGAGCCCGTGATCCTGGTCAACGCGCTGCATCAGCTGCCCGAGTATGACAATGCCCGCGTTGCCTACCACACCGATACCGACGTCGTGACCGACGCCATCGCGAGTGAGATCGACCCGACCAAACCACTCGGCATCGATACCGTCATGCGCTCTGGCTATTTGATGCCACTCATGGAGCGCCACGCAGCCAGCGAGTTTTTCCTGGGCGACTTTGCCGTCACCGCCGCGCGCACCCACAAGGATGACGCCGAACAGGAGCTCATGCGCGCGTCCTCGGCCGCTAACGACGCCGTGATGGCCGACGCCATCAAGCTCGTCCACGAAGGCGTGACAGAGCGCGAGATTGCCGACCAGATGCTCGGCCTGTATCGCAAGCACGGCTGCGAGGGCTTTAGCTTTCCGCCCATCGTGAGCTTTGGTGCTAACGCCGGCGACCCGCACCACGAGCCCGACGACACCGTGCTCAAGCGCGGCGACGTAGTGCTGTTCGACATTGGCGGGCGTCATCGCAACTACTGCTCGGACATGACGCGCACGTTCTTTTGGGGCGATCCGGACGAGGAGACGGCGCGCATCTACGACATCGTGCGCCGCGCCAACGAGGCCGCCGAGGCGCTCATCGCACCGGGTGTGCGCATGTGTGACCTGGACCGCGCCGCGCGCGACGTGATTGAGGATGCGGGCTATGGGCAGTACTTTACACATCGCCTGGGACACTCGATCGGCCTGCAGGACCACGAGCCGGGCGATGTCTCGCTCGTCAACGATCAAGTCGTAGAGCCTGGCATGACGTTCTCCATCGAACCGGGCATCTACCTCCCCGGCCGCACCGGCGTCCGCATCGAGGACCTGGCCCTGGTGACCGAGAACGGCGTCGAGATTCTCAACGCCTACCCCCACGATCCAGTCCGTCTGGACTAGCCAATGTGACAAAGGGACAACCCCTTTGTCACATTGCGATTACGTCGCGCCACAAAAACGGGCTATCTACTACGTTTAACCCGCATGGGTCGACCATGCGGGTCTTTTTTGAAAACTGGCAAGCCTTTTACCTGCGGTTTTGATTTCACGATTTTCCGTGTGGACGAGGGCAGTCGGTAAAACGTAGTAGATAGGCCCATTTCGTGGCAAGCGAGACAACTCGGGGCACAGGGCAACCAAAATGGCCGCGTCCCAAATTGGCTGCTTTTGAGTTGCGGTGATATACGGACTGTTTGAGGCTTCTGGCTTGTAAAACAGTCCGTATATCACCGCAACTGCTGAGGTGATGGGTTAGCGCAGCAGGCCGGCTACTTCGCCGGCTAGGGTGATGGTGCCGGCGGCTACGAAAGTCTCGCCTGCGGCCTTGAAAGCTGCGAGGGCCTCGGAAACGCTGGGGTATACGCCCGCGAGCTTATCGGCATCAACGAGGGCGGCGAGCTCCTCTGCCGGCAGGGCGCGATCGGAATCGGTCTGCGTCACGACCACGCGCGGGAAAGCCGGGATCAGCACGTCGACGATGCCTGCCACGTCCTTGTCGGCCAGCGCAGCGCACAGCAACGTGGGGCGATTCTCCACGCACGGATCGATCTCGTCCAGCGCGCTTACAAAGTTCTCGCAGCTCTGGGGGTTATGACAGGCGTCAATCAGCTTGAGCGGATCGGTCCCCAGCACGTCAAAACGACCCGGCGTGGGGCAGCCCATAAGCGACGCATCGAGCTTGTCATGGTCGAGCTCGCGGCCCAGATAGCCCTCGCACAGCATAATCGCGCACGCGGCATTCTGCGGCTGATAGGCCGGCTTGACCATGCTCGACGTATAGATCGCACGTGGCGTGGTGCAGCTAAACTCCACTGTATCGCCCACGTGCTCCGGCACTTTGGTAGTGGCATGGTTCACCACGAGCGGTACTACGCCGCACTCGCGACAACGTGCATCCATCACGCGCTGAACGCTCGCCTCGTGCGTGCCCTCGCCCAGCACAACCAGGCGTCCGGGCTTAATGACCGCAGCCTTCTCACCCGCAATGGCCTCGAGCGTGTCGCCCAAAATACGTGTGTGATCGAGCCCAATGCCCGTAATGGCAACGGCGACGGGATCGGTCGCACTCGTGGCGTCCCAACGCCCGCCCATGCCAACCTCAAGCACGGCAACATCCACCGCGGCCTCGGCAAATACAACAAGTGCGGCAGCCGTCAGCAGATCAAATGGTGTGATGGAATAGGCGCGCTCCCCTGCCGCCACACGGTGCGCATTCACCCGACGCCCTGCCTCAACAGCGGCAGAAACACCACGGGCAAACGCCTCATCGCTCACGACGCGTCCATCGACCTCCATGCGCTCGGGATAGCGCACCAGCTGCGGCGACGTATACAGCGCGGTCTTGAGCCCCTCGCCGCGAAGGATAGCAGCCGAAAAACGCGTGGTCGAAGTCTTGCCATTGGTGCCTGCAACCTGAATGCAATCGAAATACTCGTCCGGACGCCCCAGCTCATCGAGCATATCGATAACCGTCTCGAGCAGAGGACCAGCATCCCCAGAAATCCGCCCCGTATCAGCAGCAAGCCCCACAGCCTCGCCAAACGAAAGCAACTCAAACGAGAACGGCACAGAATACGACCCCGAACGCTTAGCCATAACCCAAAGTCCCCTCAACATAAAAAGAGGCCCGTAACAAACAACGAGCCCCTCCCATTCAAAATATCAGCCAAACACCGCTTTGCAGCGAGATCAAGGCCACAACCCAGTGGCACTAACTAACTAGTTGCAAGCAGCCATGTAACCGCACTAGGAGCGGCCCGACGCTTTGCTCGATACAAGTTCCGCACGCAAAGGACAGCACTTAATGTGCTGTCCGTCTTGCGCAGGACTGTCCGCAGTAGCGAGCAAAGCGTCGGGACGCGCCCCTCAGTAAGAACTACGAGAAATCAGCAACCTGAGCAATCAGCGCCGCCAGGATCTCCTTGAGCTCAGCTGCACGGTCCCTCTTCTTCTGGACCACGGCAGGCGCGGCCTTAGCCACAAAGCCCTCGTTGGCGAGCGTCTTCTCGCAACCGGCGAGCTCCTTCTGGGCCGCGGCAATCTCCTTCTCCAGGCGTGCCTTCTCGGCCGAAAGGTCGACCTTGCCCTCGAGCACCACAAAGACCTCGACGCCGCTGTCGACCACGGCGATGCTCGCAGCCGGCTTCTCAACGTCGGTGCCCATGACCAGCGAGGCAGTGTTTGCCAGCGGCTCAATCGTGGAGCGAAGGCTCTCGAGCTTCTCGATGTCCTCGGCGCCGGCGCGCACGACCACGTCGAGCTCGGCCTTGGGGCTCAAGCGATAACGCGAACGGGTGGCGCGGGCGGCGGACACGACGGCGCGGCACAGCTCAAACGCGCGCTCGGCGTCCTCGTCAACATACTTGGCGTAGTCGGCGGGCTCGGGCCACTTGGCGATCATGAGCGCGTCGGCGCGGTCAACGTTGCCCTCGGCATCCAGGTCGAGCACGCTCGCCGGCATGTTGTCCCAGATCTCCTCGGTGACAAACGGCATGAGCGGGTGCATCAGGCGAATGGAGGTGTCGAGCACAAAGATCAGGTTGCGCTGCGCCTGCAGACGGCCCTCGCCCTTCAGGCGGGCCTTGGTGACCTCGACGTACCAGTCGCAGACCTCGTTCCAGAAGAACTGCTGCACGCCGCGAGCCATATCGCCAAAGGTGTAGTTCTCGATACCCTCGGTGACCATCTTGACGGCCTTGGCCAGGCGGCTGAACATCCAGGCGTCGGCCGGCGTCTCCACGACGGGCTCGCCGGGCGTGTAGCCCTCCATGTTCATAAGCAGGAAGCGGCTGGCGTTCCAGATCTTGGTCACAAACGACTTGGCCTGCTCGGTGCGCGGGCTGTCGATGAGCTTCTTGGTCTTCTTGTCGATGTTCGCGTCGAACTTGACGTCCTGGTTGTTGGTGCAGAGCGTCAGCAGGTTGAAGCGCATGGCGTCGGCGCCGTACATGCCAATGAGATCCATGGGGTCAACGCCGTTGCCCTTGGACTTGGACATGCGGCTGCCGTCCTTGGCAAGAATCGTCGGGTAGATGACGACGTCCTTAAACGGCACCTCGTCCAGGAAGTACAGCGAGCTCATGACCATGCGGGCAACCCACAGCGCGATGATGTCGCGTGCGGTGACGAGCGCCGTCGTGGGGTGATGCCCCTCGAGCAGCTCCGGCTTTTGCGGCCAGCCCTGCGTGGCAAAGGTCCACAGCTGCGAGCTGAACCAGGTGTCCAGCACATTCTCGTCCTGATGCACGTGATGGCCGCCGCACTTGGGGCACATGTCGGTGTCCTCGGTAAGGGCGTCCTCCCAGCCGCAGTCCTCGCAGTAGAACACGGGGATGCGGTGGCCCCACCAAAGCTGGCGGCTTATGCACCAGTCCTTGAGGTTCTCCATCCAGGTGGTGTAGGTCTGCGTCCAGCGCGCGGGGTGGAAGGTGACCTTGCCGGAGTTGACGGCGTCGAGCGCCGGCCCCTTGAGCTTGTCGACGGCCACGAACCACTGCTCGGACAGCCACGGCTCCAGCGCGGAGTCGCAACGGTAGCAGTGCATGACGGAGTGATCGAGCTCGTCGACATGATCGAGCAGGTCGTGCTCCTCAAACCACTTGATGACGGCCTCGCGGCACTCGTCGCGGTTCATGCCGGTGAACTCGCCGTAACCCTCGACGACAACCGCGTGCTCATCGAAGATATTGATCTGCGGCAGGTCGTGGGCCTGACCCATGGCGTAATCGTTGGGGTCGTGGGCCGGGGTGACCTTAACGAAGCCGGAACCGAAGTTGGCGTCGACATGCCAATCCTCAAAGATGGGGATCTCGCGGTCGACGATGGGGAGCTTGACGGTCTTACCCACAAAGGCGGCCTTCTCGGGGTCCTTCGGGGAGACAGCGACGCCCGTGTCGCCGAGCATGGTCTCGGGGCGCGTGGTAGCGACGACGATGTAGTCCTGGCCGTTGACCGGCTCGGTCAGCGGGTAGCGCAGGTGCCACAGGTGGCCCTTCTCGTCCTTGTACTCGGCCTCGTCGTCCGAGATGGCGGTAGTGCAGTTGGGGCACCAGTTGACAATGCGCTTGCCACGATAGATAAGACCGTCGTGGTACCAGTCGCAGAACACCTTGCGCACGGCCTGGGCGTAGTCCTCGTCCATGGTAAAGCGCTCGTTGTCGAAGTCGACGGAGCAGCCCATGCGCTTGATCTGCTCGACGATGATGCCGCCGTACTCGTGGGTCCAATCCCAGCAGGCGTCGACAAACTTGTCGCGACCGATCTCCAGGCGGCTGATGCCCTCGCTCTTGAGCTTCTTGTCGACCTTGGTCTGCGTGGCGATACCGGCGTGGTCGGTGCCGAGCACCCAGCGCGTGGACTTGCCGCGCATGCGGGCCATACGGATGATGGCGTCCTGGATGGAGTCGTCGGTAGCGTGACCCATGTGGAGCTTGCCGGTCACGTTGGGAGGCGGAATGGTGACGGTGCAGTCGCCCACGCCCTCACGGCGCTTGTAGTAGCCGCCGTCGAGCCACTTCTGCAGGATCGCCGGCTCGTTGGTCGACGGATCGTAGTTCTTGGGCATCTCTTCCATATATCTCTCCCTTGCCCGTCGGCGTGTCAGCCTGCTTGGTTTTCGCTCGGTCAGGTCCTGACTCGCACGAAGAGCACATTAAGTGCTCTTCGGCTCGTGCGGAATCTACGAAAACCAAGCAGGCGGACACGCCTTAGGTATCGATTACTTCAGTCTGAAGGTACTAACTTGACAATGTCACAGAATAGCACAGGCATACCTGCCGATAAGGGACAGGTTTATTTTGGTAGGTTTTATCAGGGGAAACGACATTTGCCCATATAAAACCGACCAAAATAAACCTGTCCCTAAATGGCAGGCCCCGCGGTGGTTGCCGCGGGGCCTGGATTCAAGCTATTTAACCGTATATGCGCTGGGGCTGCTCTTCGCCCTTTACGGAGGCTTCAGTCACAATGACCTTGGAAACACCCTCCTCGCTGGGCAGGTCGAACATCGTCTGCTGAAGCACGTCCTCGCAGATGGAGCGCAGGCCGCGAGCGCCAGTCTTGCGGGCAAGCGCCATACGGGCGATCTCGTGCAGAGCGGCGTCCTCAAACTCAAGCTCAACGTCCTCGAGCTGGAACATCTTGCGGTACTGGCGCACCACGGCATTCTTGGGCTCGGTCAGGATCGACACCAGGTCGTCCTCGTCGAGCGCCTGCGTCTGGGTGACGACGGGTGTACGTCCCACAAACTCGGGAATCATGCCAAAGGCGTTGAGGTCCTGCGGGAGCACCTGACGAAGCAGATCGTTCTCGTCGACCGAGGTGGGGCCGGCGATCTCGGAGTTAAAGCCCACGCCCTTATTGCCCACGCGATCGGCAATGATCTTATCCAGGCCCACAAAGGCACCGCCGCAGATGAACAGGATGTTCGTCGTGTCGATCTGCAGCAGCTCCTGCTGGGGATGCTTGCGGCCGCCGGTGGGCGGAACGCTGGCCACCGTGCCCTCAAGAATCTTAAGCAGTGCCTGCTGAACGCCCTCGCCCGAAACATCGCGTGTGATGGAGAGGTTCTCGGCCTTGCGGGCGATCTTATCGATCTCATCCACGTAGATGATGCCCACCTGTGCGCGCTCGATATCGCCATCGGCGGCGTTGATGAGCTTGAGTAGGATGTTCTCCACGTCCTCGCCCACGTAACCGGCCTCGGTGAGCGCGGTGGCGTCGGCGATGGCAAACGGCACCTCGAGGATGCGTGCGAGCGTCTGGGCCAGCAGCGTCTTGCCGGTACCGGTGGGGCCGAGCAGCAAAATATTGGACTTGGCGAGCTCCACCTCGTCCATGTCATCGTCAAACTGGGCGCCCATGCCCGATGCCTCGTCAAGGGCGGACACCGCGGCACCGCCCTCGATCACGCGGCGATAGTGGTTGTACACGGCCACCGACATGGCGCGCTTGGCGTCCTCCTGGCCCATAACATAGGCCGAAAGCTCGTCATAGATCTCGTGCGGCGTCGGAACGTGCGTGATAACCTGACGGTCGTCCTCGAGCTCAAAGCCCTCGGTCTCGGGGTCCACGGCGGGCTGGGATGCAGCCTGGCCGTGGTCGTTGAGGAAACCCGGGAGATTGCCGTTGCGGGCGGCGTCCATAAAGTCCGAAGCCAGCGACTCCTCAAGGATCTCGGAGCAGGCGGCAACGCACTCGTCACAAATAAAGATGTTGGTCGGGCCCTTTACGAGACGACGGACCTGGCCCTGCTCTTTTCCGCAGAAGGAGCAGCGGATGGGGTTGCCGTTCTCGTCAAAGTTGTCCTGCATGCTACCTGCCATCCTAGGCGTCCTTCGCGGCAAGGTCGCGCGAGGTGACGATACGGTCGATCAGGCCGTAGTCGAGGGCCTCGGCAGCGGTCAAGTAGTTATCGCGCTCGGTATCGGCCTGGACCTTCTCGATGGGCTGGCCCGAGGCATCGGACAGGATCTGGTTGAGCTCGCGACGAGTCTTCTTGATCTCCTCGGCCACGATCTCGATCTCGGTCTGCTGGCCCTGAGCACCGCCACTGGGCTGGTGAATCATGACCTTGGAGTGTGGCAGGCAGAAGCGCTTGCCCTTGGCGCCGGCCGAAAGCAGCACGGCGGCCATAGACGCGGCCATACCGACGCAAATGGTCGAGACCTGCGGCTTGATAAAGTTCATGGTGTCCAGAATCGCCAGGCCGGAGTAGACCTCGCCACCGGGCGAATTGATGTAAAGCGAGATATCCTTCTCGGCATCCTGGCTCTCAAGATGCAGCAACTGGGCAACGACCAGGTTGGCGCTGACGGAGTTGATCTCCTCGCCCAAGAAGATGATGCGATCGTTGAGCAGGCGCGAATAGATATCGTAGCTGCGCTCGCCGCGCGGCGTCTGCTCGATAACGTATGGCACGAGGGCGGAATCGAACTTAGCGATCATACGCATCTCCATTTCTCTCTTGCGGACCAAATTGGTTCTAGATAAACGTACGGTGCCCGCATGCTATGCATTGGCTGGCACCGTACGAAGCAACCGGATAACCGGTGTATAACTTTACCCCATCACAGGCGCACGCATGCGCTCGCGGGCAAGGTGGCGAGAATTACTCGGCGTCCTTGGCGGTCTCGTCGACCTCGGTCACCTTGGCGTTCTCGACCAGGTGGTCAACGGCCTTGGAGCGACGGATGGACTCGCGGACGGCAGGCATGCGGCCATCGGCGATGAACTCGGCCTTGGAAGCCTCGACGTCCTTAACGCCGGCCTTCTCGAACTCGGCGTTGATGTCGTCCTCGGTGACCTCGATCTTGAGCTCGCGGGCGAGGGCATCGAGAGCCAGGGACTCACGGGCAACGTCGTTGGCCTGCTTGTGCAGGTCGCCGATGAACTGCTCCATGGTCAGACCGGAAGCGGGCAGCCAGGTGTCCAGCGTCATGCCGCGGGCAGCGAGGTTGGACAGGAAGTTCTGGCCAAGCTCCTCAAAGACGGACTGCTCGTAGTCGGCGTCCATCTCGTCGAGCTGCAGACGATCGGCGAGAGCGGAGACGCAACGGTTCTCCTTCTCGGCCGGGAGGCGGGAAGCCTTGTCCTGCTCGATCTCGATCTTGATGGCGTCGCGCATGGCCTCGATGCTGTCGAAGCCAAAGTCGGACTTGACGAGTTCGTCGGTGAGCTCGGGGGTGTTGCGGACCTTGATGCCCTTGACGGTGACCTCGACGGTGTGGGTCTCGGCCTCCTCGCCCTCCTCGACCTCGTCGGTCCAGGTGACAGTCTTGACGTCGTCAACGTTGGCACCGATCAGAGCCTCGTTGAACTCCTTGGGGTTGCTGTCGCTACCGGCGATGAGCATGCGGCCCTCGGCAGCGAAGTTGTCGGCGTTCTCGACGGCCTTGAGGTCGACAGTGACGTAGTCCTCGGCCTCGACGGCGCGGCCCTCGACGTCCTCGAAGGTAGCGCGGTAGTTGAGGAGCATCTCGACCTGGTTGTTGATCTCGGACTCGGTGACCTCCGCGGGAGGCATCTCGATCTCGACAGCGTCGAAGGAGGAGAGCTCAGCGGCGGGACGCAGGGAGAACTCGACGGTGTAGGTGTAGTCCTCGTGATCCTTGGCGAGGTCGAGCTCCTTGTAGTCACCGTTCTTGGTGGGGACGATGTCCAGCTCGTTGAGGACGGCGGGCTCGTTGGCGGCGATCAGGTCGTTGGTGGCCTGAGCGAGGGTAGCCTCGGCGCCAAGTGCGGAGTCGATGACCGGACGGGGAGCCTTGCCGGCGCGGAAGCCCGGGAAGCGGTACTTCTTGGCGGTGTCCTTGTAGGCCTTCTTGATCGCGGCGTCGACGTCGGCGGCCGGGATGGTGACCGTAGCGGTGAGCTTGGCGTCCTTGACGTCAGAAGCGGTGATGTTCAACACGTTCCTCCTCATACTGCCCAGCTTATCTGAGGTGCTGGTACCTTTATGCAACAAAGTGTCGCGACGGCGTGAGCCGACGCAGGTGCGATGGTGCGGGCGAAAGGACTCGAACCTTCACGGGAATCCCACCAGAACCTAAATCTGGCGCGTCTACCAATTCCGCCACGCCCGCATGAGCGCACAGACTAGGAATGATAGCAGATACGAACGACAAGCGCACGCACACCTTTTATAGGCTCACGACCTCACCACGAGTGCAAAAGGCGGGACGAGTTGCCCCGCCCCGCCCATTACGACTTGTTCGCTGACCCGCTACTCCCCCAGCAGGGCCTTCTCGGGCGTGATCGGCAGCGAGCGAACCTGGTGGCCGGTGGCGTGTGCCACAGCCGAGGCCACAGCGGCGAGCGGCGTGTTGATGACGACCTCGCCGATCGACTTGGCGCCAAACGGACCCGTCGGCTCGTAGCTCGGCTCAAAGGCCACGCGAATGCTGCCGATGTCCAGGCGCGTGGGCAGCTTGTAGCTCATAAAGTTGCCGGTGCGCAGGCGGCCGCGATCATCGTGCTCAACGATTTCGTAGAGCGCATGGCCAATGCCCTGGGCAATGCCGCCCTCGGCCTGGACACGCGCGAGCGCCTCGTTGATCACGGTACCGCAGTCAACGGCGGCGGCGTAATCCACCACGGTAACCTTGCCGGTGGCCTTGTCGACCTCGACCTCGGCAATGCCGGCCATAAACGGCGGAGGCGAAACGGGCAGGCAGGCAGAGGCGTGCGAGGTGAGTGCGTCGCCGCCCGCGATGTTCTTGACGCACAGGTTGGCAAAGCAGCGCAGCGTGAGGTAGCGGTTCTGCTCGCGCGCGGCGCGCTCGTCGGACAGGCGCACGTACTGGCCATCGAAGACCACGTCGGCGGCGTCCACATCCCACATCTGGGCGGCCTTGACGCAGATCTTCTCACGTAGCTCGGTCGCGGCGTTCTTAGCGGCCAGGCCCGTCACGTACGTGCCCGAGCTCGCGTACGAGCCGGCGTCGAACGGCGACACATCGGTGTCCACGCCGCGCACCACGATCAGCGAGCTCTCCACGCCCAGCTCCTCGGCGGCAATCTGCGCCAGGATCGTGTCGACGCCCATGCCGTTATCGGTAGCGCCGGTGCCGATGGTAATGAAGCCGTCCTCTTCCAGGCGCATGTCAATGCCGGCGATGTCCACGTTGGAGATGCCCGAGCCCTGCATGGTGAGCGCGCAGCCCAGGGCGCGCACGCGGTCGCCCAGGTCCACGGCCAGCGGCTTGTCGCGCCAGCCGATCATGTCCATCGCACGCAGCAGGCAGCGGTCGAGCGCGCAGGCGTTGAGCTTCTCGTTGTAGTACTGCGGCATGACCTCGCCCTCGCGCACAATGTTCTTAAGGCGCAGGTCGGCGGGATCCATGTGCAGCATGTCGGCGAGCTCGTTGACGGCGCTCTCCACGGCAAACTGGCCCTGGGTGGCACCGTAGCCGCGATACGCGCCGCCGCGGTTGGTGTTGGTGTAGACGGCGTCCCACCTAAAGCGGCTCGCCTTCACATGGTTGTAGATGGGCAGGCTCTTGTGGCCCGAAAGGCCGATCGTCGTGGTGGCGTGCTCGCCGTACGCGCCGGCGTTGGACAACGTGTGCAGATCGATGGCCGTGATGGTGCCGTCGTTCATGGCGCCCAGCTTAACGGTCATCTGCATCTGGTGGCGCGAGTTGCCCGCGGTGATGGTCTCCTCGCGGGTGTAGCAGCAGTAGCTCGGACGGCCAGTCTGCTGGGTCACGAATGCCACGAAGATCTCGCAGCACCCCGTCTGCTTGGAGCCAAAGCCGCCACCGATGCGCGGCTTAATAACCTGCACCTGCGACTGCGGAATGTCGAGCGACTGCGCGACCATGCGGCGCACATGGAAGGGCACCTGCGTAGAGGTGGTCACCGAGATGCGGCCGAACGCGTCGGTCGTCGCGAAGGCACGGAAGGTCTCCATGGGTGCGGTCTGCGTGGATTGGCTGGTGTAAGTGCGCTCAAAGACGATGTCGCTCTGGGCGAAGGCCTCGTCCAAGTCGCCAAAGTCGCTCGTACCGCTGCACACCAGGTTGCGCGGGACATCACCGCCCTGCGGGAACATAAAGGTCACGTCGCCCTCGGGGTGGACCACGATGTCGTTATCGAGTGCCTGGGTAAAGTCGAGCAGCGGCTCGAGCACCTCGTAGTCGACTTTGATGAGCTTGAGCGCCTTATCGGCGGCCTCCTCGGTCTCGGCGGCGACAATCGCCACCTCCTCGTTTTGATAGCGCACGAGGTTCTCGAGAATCAGGCGGTCGTAGGGACTCGGCTGCGGATAGCTCTGGCCGGCGATGGTAAAGCGGCGTTTGGGCACGTCCTCGTAGGTGTAGACGCCCACAACGCCGGGAACCTTCAGGGCGCGCGAGGTGTCGATAGAGCGAATCTTGGCGCGAGCATACGGGCTGCGCTTGAGTTTGACGATGAGCGCGCCGGCGGGCACCATATCGCCGGTGTAGACCGGACGACCCTCGAGCAGGGCCTTCGAATCCTTCTTGGGCTGCTTGTGGGTGATTTGCTTGTACGAGACGCCATCGCAGCTGGTGTCGTTGACCGGCAGCTCGGGCATCTCAAAGCCAACCTGCACGCCGGACTCGTTGAGGAAGCGCACGATGGCGCGCAGCTGGCTCTCGTAGCCGCTGCAACGGCAGAGGTTGCCGGCGAGCTGGCGCGAGAGCTCCTCGCGCGTGGCGACGAGGCTCGGGTCCTCTTTGGCGGCGCGGGAGAGCGCCAGCACGTTCATGATGAGGCCGGGGGCGCAAAAACCGCACTGCTCAGCGCCTTCGGCAGCCATCGCACGGGCGAGAGCCTCGGACTCGACCTTAAGGCCCTCAAGCGTGGTGATGGAGCGGCCCTCGACGCGCGCGGCGGGAACCGAGCAGCTCAGAACCGGGTCGCCGTCGAGCCACACCGTGCACAGGCCGCAGTTGGTGGTTTCGCAGGCACAGCGCACCGACGCGCAACCCTGCTCGCGCAGCAGCGCAAAGAGCATAGTATCGGGGGCAATCTGAACCTTGACCTTGCGGCCGTTGAGCGTAAAGGAAAGATCGATGAGTTTGGCAGCCATTAGCGCACCTCGCTAGAATCGACGCCGGGCACGCGGCGGCAGGAATACTCGTCCGTGGCGAACTTAGGGATCTGCACGGTCTCGAGCTCGCGGGCAAGCGCGGCCGAAAGCTCGATGCCGGCGGCACGGCGCACGGCCTGCACGGCAAGCGGCGCCGAGATGCGACGGCGGTACTCGGCCGAGCCCCACAGGTTGGTGCCATAGCTCAGCGCGCGTACGGACGCGGCCAGGGCGCGCAGCTCATCCTCGGAAGGCTGCTCGCTGGTGAGGCCACATGCCTCGCCCTGCAGCAGAGTCGCGCGCAGCGGGCGGGCACCCACGGTGACATGCCAGGTGTTATCCCACCAGGCGGCGGTAACGTTTAAGGAGGGGAAGTCCGTCGCGGCCTTGCGCACGGCCTCGTAGCTCGCGCGGTAGTCGTGCTTAACGACCACGACGTGCTCGATCACGTCGCGCACGTAGCCCATCCGCACGAACTCGGCGAGCGGCACGCGGCCGGCACCCGTCAGCTCAACATACGAATCGAGCGCGAGGAAGGCAGAGAGAACGTCCGAGAAACCAAAGCGACCGTAAATGCTGCCGCCCACCGTGGCGGTATTGCGCAGCTGCACGCCCACGATGTCGTGGACGGCGAACTCAAAGACATTGTTGACAAGCGCGTTGAGCCCGGCATGGCGCTCGAGCTGGCGCAGGGTACACATGGCACCGATGCGAAACTCGGTCTCGGTCTCCTCGATCTGATCGAGTCCGCAGGCCGAAAGGTCAATCGCCGTCGCCACACGACGCGAACCCAGACGCATCCAGATGCCGCCGCCCACAATCTTGTTGTTGCGGTTCTTCTGCAAGAGCTCATAGGCTTCGGCCGCGTTTCCAACACGGACGTAGGTACCGAACTTGAGCACGTTCTCCCCCATCTCTCCACTTGTCCAGTACCTTTAAGTGTACCAAACGAGGGGGCACACACCGTTTTAGGACAAAATCCACCCACCCATCCATAACTTGCGGTGAAATACGGACTGATTAGCCGTTCTGGGACGCTAAACAGTCCGTATTTCACCGCAAGTTATGAAGAGTCCTCCGGGATAGAAAAGGCTCCTAGCCGGATAGCCGGGAGCCTCATCACATGCTATGTCGAGCGAAGATTTAGCAGACGCCCTGGGCGAGCATGGCGTCGGCGACCTTCAGGAAGCCGGCGATGTTGGCGCCCATGACAAAGTTGCCCTCCTGGCCGTACTCCTTGGCGGTGTCGTCCACGTTGTGGAACATGCCGCGCATGAGCTGCTCGAGCTTGCCGTCGACCTCCTCGAAGGTCCAGGACAGGTGCTCGGCGTTCTGGCTCATCTCCAGGCCGGACACGAGCACGCCGCCGGCGTTGGCAGCCTTACCGGGCATAAAGGCGACGCCGTTCTCCTGGAAGTAGTTCGTAGCCTCGATGGTCGTGGGCATGTTCGCGCCCTCGCCGACCACCTTGCAGCCATTGGCGACGAGCGCCTGGGCGTCCTCGAGCAGCAGCGTGTTCTCGCGA
The DNA here is from genome assembly GCA_965149855.1 of uncultured Collinsella sp. Classification (GTDB taxonomy): domain Bacteria; phylum Actinomycetota; class Coriobacteriia; order Coriobacteriales; family Coriobacteriaceae; genus Collinsella. The sequence continues at coordinate 102,676 of CBCTTO010000001.1, read as the reverse complement.
GCGCAGGGCAGCGCGATGTCGCAGGGCAGCTGCCACACGCCGCGGCCGTCGCCCTCGTGCCACACGGCGTTGGGCTTCTCGTCAACGTACATAGCGAGCGTAACGCCCTTGTCGTGGCCAGAGCGCTTCTTATTGTAGATGTGCTCGAGCACGGTGTAGTCGATGCCGTCGTGATCCTCGACCCAGCCATGGGTGTCGGAGCAGGCGAGCACCTTGCCGCCGAGCTGGGCGACCTTCTGGACCGCGTAGATGGCGACGTTACCGGAGCCGTGAACGACGACGTTCTTGCCCTCGAAGGAGTCGCCGCGGCTCTTGAGGTACTCGTCCACAAAGTAGGCCAGACCGTAACCGGTGGCCTCGGTACGGGCGAGCGAGCCGCCAAAGGAGAGGCCCTTGCCGGTAAGGACGCCGGTCCACTCGTTGGTCAGGCGCTTGTACTGACCGAACAGGTAGGCAACCTCGCGGCCGCCAACGCCCAGGTCGCCGGCGGGAACGTCGGTGTTGGGACCAATATGGCGATAGAGCTCAGTCATGAAGGACTGGCAGAAGTGCATGATCTCGTTGTTGGACTTGCCCTTGGGGTCAAAGTCGGAGCCGCCCTTGCCGCCGCCCATGGGAAGAGTGGTCAGGCTGTTCTTGAGAATCTGCTCCAAGCCCAGGAACTTGAGCATGCCCAGGGTGACCGTCGGGTTAAAGCGCAGGCCGCCCTTGTAGGGTCCAATGGCAGAGTTGAACTCGACGCGGTAGCCGCGGTTGACCTGGACCTTGCCCTGGTCGTCGACCCAGGGGACACGGAACATAACAATGCGCTCGGGCTCGACGAGGCGCTCAAGCAGGGCGGCCTCCTCGTACTCGGGATGGGCGTCGAGCGCCGGCTGGATGGTGCCGAGGATCTCGGTCGCGGCCTGGATGAACTCAGGCTGCTCGGGATAGCGGGCCTTGAGCTCGTCGAGAACTTTCTGCGTGTAGCTCATGCTTCCTCCAATGATGGGAAACGAAAAATGTTGATCGCGGCGCCCCATGCGCCACGAGCTTTATCGAGTATGGATAATATCGCACTGTTGCAGCAAAGTTTCGCATAAGCCGACGAGCAGATGTTTCATTTTGATTACGATGCAGGTAGAAGCGTTTTTGAGCACCCGACGTACAAATCGCGTGTTTCGAAGCTGTTTCGTCCACATGTTCCGAACCACCACATTGGGGACAGGCGCCTTTGTGGTGGTGTTGGTGATTAGAGGACGAGCTGGTGGTAGTCGGCGGGGGTTACGCGGCCCTCGGTGGCAGCGCGGAAGGCGGCAAGGGCATCGCCCGAGAACGGCATGGCCCAGCACAGGCCGCAACCTGCGGTGATGGAGCCGGGCAAAGGCATAATGCGCCCGGGCACGCCAGCATCCAGGCACAGCTGCTCGCATTCCATCACATCGAAGGTGCTGTCAAACGACACGATAATCTTGCGTTCGTGGTCGAGGGCATCACCGGACGGGCCTTCGCGGTGCGCCTCACGATACGCCGCGGCGGCCGCTTCCTCTTCCGCAGTATGTCCACAGCCACCGCAGCCGCAGGTACAGGGCTCGGAACCATCGCAAGTGCAAGGCTCTCCCGTGTCGGGACAAATATCGTGAGACATGGCAACTCCAATCGTCTAGGCGAGTAACTCGGCCGCCGCAAACTCCTCGGGCGTATTGACGTTTTCGAAGCAGAGCGTCGAGCCCGCGGCCTTAACGATCTGCGGTTCATCCATATAACCAGCCTGAACGCGATTGATCAGGCAGCGAATGCGCTGGCGGTCGCAGGCGAGCAGCTCATGGGCGGCCGGCGCACACGCGTCACGGCGCCAGACGGCGCAAAGCGGCTCAATCCCCCGCTCCTCGCACGGCACGCACACGTCGAGCGCCTCGGCCTCAACACGATCGGCGAGCGCGCCGATGAGTTCCGGCGAGACAAACGGCATATCACAGGCGACGATAGCCACGAGAGGCAGCCGGGCCGCAGTCAACGAGCTCGCGATGCCGCGCATGGCGCCCGCCGGCCCCTCAAGGTCCGACACTATTCGCGGCACCAGACCGCCAAACGTGCGCTCCTCAAGATAGGCAAGCTCGCTGGGGCGCGAAGTCGTCACGACCAACTCGCCGGCAACTGTCGCTAGCCGACCCAGCACGCGCTCGATGAGCGGTTCGCCGCAAAACGTCATGCGCGCCTTATCGCGGCCCATGCGTGAGGACAGCCCGCCCGCTTGGACGACGCAAGAAAGATCGGCCCGTCTTACGGTAGTCATACGGCAAACCACCCCCATAGGCATGCTCAAAACCCGGCACACGGGATCAGTTACCGTAGACGACATGACAGGCGACACGGCGGACCCGTACAAAAACAAAACAGCGCCTTTGCGGCACGCAGCAAGACCGCGAGCACAAAAGCGCTGGTAGCGTATGGCGGGAACGTATGTGAATCGAACACATCCAAGACGTTTTGCACGCCTCGCAACGGTTTTGAGGACCGCGGAGCCCACCGGAGCCCATCCGTTCCCAAGTGCGGCGGTATTTTACCAAACCGAGCAGGCTAGCTAATTTGGGACGGGGCTGTTTTGCCTTCCCCAAGCTGAATCAAAGGATGATTTTTCTGGGACGGGGATTAAAAAATCATTGCGTGCCTAATGATTTTTTAATCCCCGTCCCAGAAAAATCATCCGAAGTCCCGTCTGTTAGCGAACGGTGATACGGCGGCCCCTAGCGCAGGGACCTCAGGCCGCCGGCGTCCTTGTCGAGCACCGTAAAGCGCACGGCATCCAGGTGCTCCAAGATGCTGATGGCACGTTTGCGCGACACACCCAGGGCCTCGCGCAGTACGCTCGTGGTGGCAGCACCGCCGGCTGCCTCAATGGCGGCGGCAACAAGCTCGCGCGCATGGGCCTCGGCGGCAGCGGACAGGGCAACGTCGCGCTCGACCTTAACGATCGAGCGATTGAGCGAAAGCTCACGCAGGGCACGCGTCATGGTGTCGCGATCGAGCTGCAACTGCTCGCCCACCTCGGGCAATATCGGTGCATCGAGGCCGGCTTCGTCCAGCAAGGCAACGATACGTTCGCAGGCCTCGCGCACCACACGCGCCGCGGCGGCAGCGGAGTGCGGGTCGAATACCTCGGCACCCTCGGCGGCACACACGCCACGCGAGCAGCCCTCGGCAATCAGAGCCGCGGCAACGCCTTCATCAGCGGTAGGCCACGCAGCATGGGCAACGGCGCCGGGCGTAAATCCCGTCTCCTTAGGAGCCGCCGCGTGCATGGCTGACAGGGTCGCCGCCAGTGCATCCATCGCGGCGTCGAGCACCATGGCGTCCGCCAAGAGGTCCGCATCGCCCGCGGCGAGCTTGCGAACGGAGCCCTGCGCCACCAACCCTCGCAGTGCGGTATCGACCTCGCCAATGCCAAGATCCAAAGCCTCGGCAACATCAACGGCCACAACCGGCAACGTCTGCAGCGCCAGCCAAGCGCCCACACCGCCCGCGATATCGCCGGTCTCGAGCGCCGTATACAGCGTACGCTCCCCTTCGGCAAGCTCGCGCGAACGACGGCAACGCGAAAGCAGCACACGCCCGCCACCAATGAGCATCACGGGCGAATATGAGAGCACCACGGCATGGTCTCCGGCTCGCAGCGGCAGCGGCTCCTCCAAGCGCACCTGCACGGTACGGGTCTCGCCCACCGCCATGGGGGCCTCGCCCTCCAAAAGCATGATGCGGCCGACAACCTCGGCCGTACCCGCCATCACGTGCACACGCGCGCCCGACTCGAGCACGCGCGGCTTGGCACCCTCGCGACCCAGGTAGGTGAACGTCATCATAAAGCGCAACGTCTGACCAAAGCGGTCCGCCACGCCCAGCATCTCGCCACGGTCAAGCGCCGCGACACCGTCACCAACCAGGTTGAGCGCCACGCGTTGCCCAGGCAGCGCGCGCGGCGTATCGCCATGCACCTGAATCCCGCGCACACGACAGACCGTACGCGACGGCAGCGCGACGAGCTCATCCCCCACCGCGACGGGCGCATCGTGCAATGTTCCCGTCACCACGGTACCGGCGCCCTTGATCGTAAAGCAGCGGTCGATGGGCAGACGCGGTGCGGCATCGGTGAGCTCGGCACGGACACAGCAGGCATCCCGGCAAGCGGCAACCTGCTCGTCGAGCGCAGCCAGCAGCTCATCGATCCCCGCGCCGGTCTTGGACGACACCGGCACCATCGGCGCACCGGCAAACACGGTATCCGAAAGAAAATCGTCCACGTCGAGCTCGGCCAGCTCAATCATTTCGCTATCGGCCAGGTCGCACATAGTCAGCGCCATCACCATATGTGTGACACCCAGCAACTCCAGCACGTGCACGTGCTCGCGGGTCTGCGGCATTACGCCCTCAACGGCAGAGACCACCAGCACCGCCACGTCGATGCCCGTGGCGCCCTGCACCATGGCGCGCAAGTAATGCGCGTGGCCCGGCACGTCGACCAGGCCAACGATCTTGCCACTCGGCAGTGCCAGCTCGCCAAAGCCCAGCTCCACGGTCATACCGCGACGGCGCTCAACCTCCAGACGGTCGGGATTCTTGCCGGTCAGCGCCTCGATCAGTGCCGACTTACCATGGTCAACGTGGCCCGCCGCGCCAACGATAACGGGACACTCCACCAGCGCTTGAACCTCACTCATCGAGCAATCGCCTTCTCAACGCACGCGACGAGCGTCGATGCCGCCGTCTCGATATCGCGGTCGCCCACGAGCGTACGGACGTCAAACAAAATGCGATCGTGCGAGGTTCGTGTGACGACCGGAGTGTCGAAATCTTGGACGAGCGAGCGCTTGAGTGCGTCAACGGAAAGACGCTCATCGACAAGACGCACGGCAACGCACATGGTGGGCAACTCGACGGTAGGAAGCGAGCCGCCGCCGGGAGTCGACGACTCCTCGACGATTTCCACCTGCACGGCACACGGGCAGCCAGCCTTATCGAGGCCCGCCACCATCAGCTCGCGCAGCTTGCGTGCGCGACGCTCCAGATGAGCCTGCGGAAGCGTGAGCATGTTGAGAACCGGCACCTCGCGATGGGCAACATCCGCCCCGTCCATGTAAATGCGCAGTGTGGCCTCGAGCGCCGCCAGCGCGAGCTTGCCCGGGCGCAGGGCACGCATAAGCGGATGCGACCCGCAAGCCTGGACCAGATCGCGACGGCCCATGATAATGCCTGCCTGCGCGGCACCGAGCAGCTTATCGCCCGAGCACGACACCAGATCGAGCCCTGCCGCGACCGAAGCCGGCGTGGGCTCCTCACCGCCGCGCACCAGAATGTCATCGGGCAAAAGCGCGCCCGAACCCTGGTCCTCGTAGAACAGCAGACCATGCTTGTGGGCCAGAGCGGCAAGCTCCCGAGAGCCCACCTCCTCGTGAAAGCCCTCGATGCGATAGTTGGAAGGATGGACCTTGAGGATCATCGCCGTATCGGGCGTGATGGCTTGCTCATAATCTGCCAGGTGCGTGCGGTTGGTGGCGCCGACCTCGACGAGTTTGGCGCCCGAGGCCGCCATGACATCGGGGATGCGGAAGCTGCCGCCAATCTCGACAAGCTCGCCGCGGCTGACGATGACCTCTTTGCCTGCGGCATGGGTCGCCAGCACCAGCAGCACAGCGGCGGCGTTGTTGTTGACCACGAGCGCGTCCTCGGCACCGGTGAGAGAGCGAATCAGCTGTGCAGCGTGCTCCTTGCGCGACCCGCGCGAGCAGGTGTCCACGCTGTACTCGAGCGTGCTGTAGCCGCGCGCGACCTCTGCCACGGCCTTGGCGGCCGACTCCGCGAGCGGGGCGCGACCCAAGTTGGTATGGATGACCACGCCCGTAGCGTTGACGGCAGGGCGCAGGCTCGGCAGTGCAGAGCGATGTGCACGCCACTCGATGGCCGAGGCCAGGTCGCGCTTAGAGCGCGGGGCGGCACCGGCGCGAATGGCGGCGCGCTCCTCGTCGAGCTCGGCCGTGACGGCGGTATGCACCACCGCGTCGCAGGTCTCCCCCGCCGCCTTCACTACCGGCCACTCGGCAAGCAGCTCGTTGACGGAGGGAATGGCGCGCAGGCGGGCGCGCACCTCATCGGACATGTTCTGGCTATCGCTCATGTGCGGCCTTTCAAAACCAAAGATGAATCAATCGTTCGAACGTCAAACTATCAGCCAATTCGATCGGCTGAATCGATCATTCGTTATTATCCTCGCGCGCCGCGATCTTTTCCACGCGAACGGCGTTTTCCTGGGTGAGCGCGGCACCCGTCAACGGGTCCCATCGCAGCGGCGTATGGTCGAGCGGGCCCACGCCCAAGGCTTGAGCGCCACCGGCATCGGCGCCAAACGAACGCCCGCCGGGAGCGGCCGAGGTGAAGATGCACGCCGGATGCAGATACGGCGTTGTCTCCACGCGCACGCGGTCGCGGCCCATATCGCTCACGAGTTCGACGACCTCGCCGTCGGCGATGCCCATGTGCGCAGCAGCATCGGCATTCATTTGCACGGCATCCAGGTCCGAGTCCGCCTCGGCGGCACCTTGGGCCGCGAGCCTACGCGAAGTATGCGACTCAAAGGGACGGTTGCCGCTAATGAGGCGAAACATCCCCGGGCCGGGCTCCACCATGGGAGCGATCCAGTTGGGCACACGACCCATGCCGGCTCGCTCCCATATGTCGCTTGCCAGCGCAATCTTGCCGCGATCCAAGGGAATCGCCGGCTCGCCCGTACGCGACGGCAACGCAACACCCGTGTCGGCCCAGCCGCGCTCCTTGAGCTCGTCCAGATTGATCCCAAAAGGCGCCACCTGGGCAGCCGCCAGATCGTCAGGCGTAAACTGGAAGTACTCGCCCACGCCACACGCCTGCGCCAGACCGGCAAAGATCTCCCGCCCCGGTCGCGTGTCGTCATGCTGCACGGGCAGCACGGCATTGCGGTAGAACACGCGCGAATCATTGGCACCCACGACTGTGCCCACGCCGCGGTCGGCCTCCAGATACGTCACGTCGGGCAACACGAAGTCAGAAGCACGCGCCGTCTCGGACCAGCGAATATCAATCGTCACGAGCAAGTCGAGCTGCTGCAAAATACCCAACCAAGCCCGCGCATTGCCATAGCCCGCACCGGGGTTACTGGCATAGACGATGAGTCCACGCAAATCGCCGGCAAGAATCGACTGACCGATGGTCGTGCACAGGCCGCGCACCGGATCGACCAGTGGATAGCGCTCGGACCCCAACTTGGGCTCACGTGGCATCGACGGCGTAGCGAAACACGCAGGGTCCAAATCGCCCAACACAAGCGGCGTGGGCGGGTTGAGCGCGCCGCCCGCGTGTCCGATGCAGCCCAGCAGCACATCGACCAAGCAAATAGCGCGCGCGGTCTGGGTGCTATTGGCATACGCGATACCGATGCCGCCATGAAAGCCCGCGTCCACCACCGCAGCAGGCGCCGCGGCAGCCAAATCACGCGCAGTCGCTCGGATATCGTCCGCCGGCACATCGCACATCGACTCAGCCCACTCGGGCGTCCAAACAGCGGCTGCCTGCGCCAGCTCGTCAAAACCCGTGGTATAACGGGTCACGAACTCGTGATCGTACAGGTCCTCGGCAATCAACACGTGGACAATACCCAACAGCAGCGCCAAGTCGCAGCCCGGGCGCACGCGCAACCAGCGGTCGGCAAGCGCCGCAGAGCCACTGCGCCGCGGGTCGACCACGATGATCTTCGCCCCACGCCGGCGCGCATCGTTGAGCGCATCAACGGCCCCCATCGTCGACGAATCCACCAGTGAACGCCCTAGGTACATGATGCAATCGGTATGCGCCAGGTCGGAGGCGGGGCTATAGCCCAGGCTGTGCTCCCAACCGGTGAGACGGCTTACCTCGCAGGCGCCATCGGCACCGTACACGTTGGGCGAGCCCAGCGCATGCATAAAACGATACGCCCAGTAGCGGTCGAACGAGGGCACGCCAAGCGTCATGCCCAGCGCACGGGGACCATGCCCGTCAACAATCTCCCCAAGGCGCGCTGCGATCTGCGCGAACGCCTCATCCCACGAAATCGCATCGAACCCCGAGCCATCAGCTCGTCGGCGCATGGGGTGTACAATGCGGTCGCGCTCGTCAAACGGCATTGCCAGGCGATGCCGCCCGCGGGCACACAGGGCTCGCGCCGCGCACGGATGCCCCGGCACCGGCAACTTAGTCACCACACGCCCATCCTCAACGCGTGCCGCAAAGGCGCAATCGGCATAGCATCCCCCGCATGTGGTCACCACGGCGCGACCGTCACGCTTCACAGCTGATGCCATCTCGATTACCCCTTTCATCAGCCAAACACAACAGGCCAAAAGCCCGGCGACGAGCCCCAGACCCAAAAAGCCTCCCGCACGGCAACGCCCCGCGGGAGGCCCAACGTCAAACAGACGGTACCTTACGCCTCAAACTTCTTGGCGTAGATAAACCAGTAGCCGAGCGCGACCAGAACCGCGCCGCCCACGATGTTGCCCAGCGTGGCGGCGGACAGGTTAAACGCAATGCCCGCGGCGTTGAGCGCATCGGCACCGGCGACGTCGGCACCGTAGCCGCACGCGTGCATCACGGCACCCATGGGCAAAAAGTACATGTTGGCAACACAGTGCTCAAAACCGCAGGCCACAAAGGCGGCGATGGGCAGCAGAATGCCCACAACCTTATCGACTACAGTCTTGCCGGCGGTACCGATCCACACAGCCAGGCACACAAAGATGTTGCACAGGATGCCGCGGAAGAAGATCGTCACCCAGTCGATCGTCACCTTGCCGGCGGCGACGCTCACCATGGAATTGGCGACCGACTCGCCGTTGAGCTTGTAAATGCCGGCCATGTACACCAAAAAGACGATGAACAGGGCACCGACAAAGTTACCGACCCATACGACGACCCAAGCCTTGAGCATCTGGACCAGGGTGATCTTTTTGCTCTTGAGCGCGCAGACCATAAGCGAGTTGCCGGTGAACAACTCGGCGCCACACACCAGCACCAGCACCAGGCCCAGGCAAAAGCACAGGCCGCCCACGACGCGCTGGGCGCCCCAGCCCAGCGTGCTATCGCTCAAGAACACGGTAAAGAACAGGCCACCGAAGGCAATAAACGCACCGGCGAACATTGCCAACAGAAAGGCCTTTGCGACCGGCAGGTTGGCCTTGGTCACGCCGGCGGCCTCGGTCTTGGCCTCGATCGCGGCGGGTGCCAGGCAATCGGGAGCAGGGTACTCCACCTTGGAATCTGCCATGTCAATCACTTCTTTCCTAATCAGCAGGGACAAGCGCACCTATTGCTCTTGCCCCAAGCGGACAAAGTGGGAAAAGTCGTTGGCGGCCACGGCGTCGTACACGGCGTCGACGGCCTCAAAGACCTCCGGGGACATGGGGTTATAGAACTCCGTATCGCCCGGCTGAATCCCTATGAAGACGATATCTTCGCACGATTGCTCAATCTCTTCGATCAGAATCGACAAAGGAAGCGAATGCGTGGTGAACATCGACTTGCGGGCCACATCGCGCTTGTCGAGCAAGCGGATGGACCCGACGGGCAGCGCCATGTCGGCGGCATCGACCAAGACCAGGCGAGGCGGACGCTCGCGCTTGACCTCGATGATGTCGTCCTCGGGCGTTTGGCCGCCGTCGATGGTGTACCAACCGGCGATGGGTGCGTCTTCCATCTTTTTGGAGAGCACGGGGCCGGCGGCATCGTCGGCACGCAGCACGCTTCCCGCCGTGAGCACGATACCCGCAAACGGGGCGCCGTTCACACGTCCATCCACAACGCGACCCATTACTGCAACCTTCCCGTCAGGTACACGCCCGACACATCGCGCACGCGCTCAACCAGATCGCGGAACTTCATCAGAAACGCGACCTGCTGGGCATGCAAGCCAAAGTCGTCGTCGAACACCGTGATGCCGGCCTTGGCCGAGCCGCGAAAACCGCGCTCGTCGAGCAGCGTGTCGCAGGCCTCGAGCAGCGACGGCACCGCCGCCTTGTCAAGCTGGCACTCGCCAAAGGAGCGGATGGCCTCGAACTTGGTCTTGGCCTCCCCCTCCGGCAGCGCATCGACGAGCGAATAGAAGACATCCACCGGCACCGACAGGCGCGGCTCAAAGCAATCGAGCACGCCGGTGTGGTGGCCCACGGCGAGCGTGTAGTACAGCACGTCGCAGGCCTCCTGGGGAACGTCTTCCTCGGTCTCCACAAACTTACGCGTGAGCTCATAGAAGACCACCTGGTCGGGCGCATGGCCCAGGCAGGGGTCGGCGACGCCCTCGGCGGCCTCGTCGCTTGCGCGCGAGGCATCGCCAAAGGAGCCGCCGAGCATACCGGGACCCGCAAAGTAACCAGAGCGGTCCGTGAGCTCCATCTAGTGACCTCCGGCCAGCACCAGATCCCGCAGCGCCGAGTAGACCTCAACGCGGCGCGGATCGTCCTGCTTGTCGATGAGCAGCGCCATGGCACCGCGGATATCACCCTTGGGCGCGCCCTCGAGCGTATCCATAAACTCGTTGGCCAGGTCGCGGCCGTAACGGTAGCCGCTCATGGCGCGAGCCTCGCGCTCGATGGCAACGCGCAGCTTGTACGGCACGCCGGGGTGCAGGATATCGGCCTGCTCGCCGGCGGCCTCCACCGTGGTCTCGGCATGGAGCTTTTGGTCCAGCAGACCGAGCGCCATGGCAAAGCCGTAGACGGTCTGCGCGGGGCTGGGCGGGCAGCCGGGGATGTAGACATCGACCGGCAGAATCTTATCCGTGCCGCCCCAGACGCAGTAGTTGTCGTAGAAGATGCCGCCGGTGCAGCCGCACGCGCCATAGGACACCACGATCTTGGGATCGGGTGCGGCCTCAAAGGCGCGCAGGGCCGGCATGCGCATGGCACGCGTCACGGCGCCGGTGTACAGCAGCACATCGGCGTGACGGGGCGAGGGCACGACCTTGATGCCAAAGCGCTCGACGTCAAAGACGGGCGTGATGGAACCGAAGATCTCGATCTCGCAGCCGTTGCAGCCGCCGCAGTCGACACGGTAGACGTACACCGAGCGCTTGATCTTCTTAAGAAGGGTCGCCTTGGCCTTCTCGATGCTCTCGTCGAGCTCGATCTTGGTCGGGCGGTACTGAAGCCGCTCGGGCAAAAGCGTGGGTTCGGCCATGGTTACTCCTCCTTCGTATCAAAATCCATGATGACGCCCTCGACCGGCGCCGGACCGGCGGGGATCTCGGGCGCATCGGGGTTGAGCTCGCGGTCGACATACTCCGGGTTCACGCCGTGGCCGCCCAGATACTCCATGCCGGGGCCCTGGGGCTCACCGGACGCAAGCGTCTCGTTGGCAGCCATGCCGCGCGCGTTGCCGGTCTTTACGGCCGAAGCGGCGCGCAGGGCATCGAGCTCGCGCTTGCACTCCTGGCACATACCGACGGTACGGGCGGCCTGGATGGCCTCCATGCCGCCGGCCTTTTGCAGCAGGCGCTTGGCGTAGTCGATCTCCTTGTGCGGGGCAAACGGCTTGCCGCAGCGCGAGCAGTGCTCGAGCGTGTAGACGCTCTTGCTGGTGAGGTCGTCTTTACTCATGACGGCCAGCTCAAACTCCTCGGTGAGCTTGATGGCCTCCATGGGGCAGGCTTCCTCGCAGCGGCCGCAAAAGATGCAGCGACCGTAGTCGATCGACCAGGTGATGGTATCGGCCGCAAGGTCGGTGTCCATGCGAATGGCATCGGCCGGGCACGCCACGCCGCAGGCACCACAGGCAATGCAGAGCTCGGCGTTGTGCTCGGGCTTGCCGCGCATGTCCTTGTTGGTGGGGAACGGCGCAAACGGGTACTTGACCGTCGCGTCGCCGGCCTTGGCGTTAACCTTCCAAAGCTTCAGCATATTAGAGCGCCTCCTCATCGAGCGGAGCGGCCATGGTGCCCTCGCCCGCAAGCGGCGACTTGTCGCGCCAGACGTTCTCGAACTGCTCCTTGTCGAGCACATGGTCGCGCTTGGCGGCGACATCGGTCACCGTCACGCGGTCGGTGCAGGAGTAGCACGGGTCGAGCGAACCGACGATCAGCGCCGCATCGCCCACGGTGTTGCCGCGGAACATGTAGCGCAGGACCGGCCAGTTGCTGTACGTGGCGGCCTTGGCGCGCCAGCGGTAGCACTTCTGGTTGTTGCCGAGCATGGCCCAGTGCACGTCCTCGCCGCGCGGAGCCTCGGTGGCACCGATGGCGTACTTGTGCGGGGTGTACTCCCAATCCGTGGTGAGGATGGGGCCCGACGGGCAGTTCTCGAGCATGGTCTCGATCATATCGATCGAATCGTAGACCTCCTGGATGCGAACGGCGGTACGGCCGAAGGCATCGCAGGTGTCAGCCGTGGCGGCGTGCATCTTTTGGACGTCCGGATCGGCGTAGCCGTCGAAGGGATGGTCAAAGCGCACGTCGCGGGCATAGCCCGAGCCACGCATGAGCGGGCCGACCGGCGAGAAGTCACGTGCGATCTTGCGGTCCAGAATGCCGATACCGCTCGTGCGCTCAATAAAGTTGGGCGTGGAGAGCAAGACGTCGACGAGCTCCTGAACCTCGGAGCGCAGCTGGTGGATGGTCGTGAGCGTGGAAAGCTTCTGCTCGGCCAAAATGTCGCGACGCACGCCGCCAATCACGTTGAGGCCGTAGGTCTTGCGGTGACCGGAGAGCTTCTCGGCCAGGTCCATGGACTTCTCGCGGACGCGGAAGAACTGCTGGAAGCCGGAGTCGAAGCCCGTGTAGTGCGACGCCAGGCCAATGTTGAGCAGGTGTGAGTGCAGACGCTCGACCTCGAGCATGATAGCGCGGATGTACTGGGCGCGCGGCGGGACATGAATGCCCTGGGCGCGCTCGACGGCCTCGGCATAGGCCACCGAGTGGGCGCAGCCGCAGATGCCGCAGATGCGGTCGGCGAGGAACGTCACGGCGTCATAGTTCAGGCGCGTCTCGGCGACCTTCTCCATGCCGCGGTGCACGTAGAACAGACGGTAGTCGGCGTCCACGATCGTCTCGCCCTCAACGAACAGGCGGAAGTGGCCGGGCTCGTCGGAGGTAATGTGCAACGGGCCCATGGGGACAAGCGTCGTCTCCTTGCCCTTGGTATCGGCCAAGAACTCGTAGTTTTCCATGTCACTCGCGGGAGCGGGACGGAAGCGGTAGTCCATGGAGTCCTTGCGCAGCGGGTACAGGCCGCTGGGCCAATCGTCGGGCAGCACCAGGCGACGACGGTCGGGCAGACCCTCGGGGATCAGGCCGAACATGTCGCGAAGCTCGCGCTCGCCCCACACACAGGCGGGGACAAACGGCGTCACGGACGGGAACGTCATCTTGGCGGGATCGACCTCGGTGCGCACGGTCACCCAGCCGGGGTCCTCCCCCTCCATGGAGATGACGTAGTACACAGCGTAACGGCCGCACAGACTGCGCTCATCGTTGCCGATGATCACGGGAATCCAGCCGTAGCGCTCGTAATACAGGTAGTGGACGGCCTCGGGCAGCTTGTCCTGCTTGACGGTAATCGTCAGCTGGTCCTCGCACTGCCACTCGACCTTCTCGATGCAGCCCGGAACGGCGCGGCGCAGGGCCTCGACATGGCTCTCGCAGCGACGGGCATACACCTTGTTCTCAGTTTCAATCATTCGTTACTCCACCTCGCTCTGAGCGGTCTCGGTACCGAACACAGCGCGGTACATCGGCGTCGCGTGAAGTTCCTCGGTGCTCTGCTCGAGCACGATGCCGGTCGCGGTCTCCACACCGTGCACGAGAGGCAGCGGGGTGGCGATGCCAAACCACAAGATCATGACAGCCAGGATGATTTCGGGGATAAGCATGAGCGCCGGGGCCTCATGCTTGCCCATGCCCTGGGGCGCATGACCGAATACCGACTTGAGTGCGATGCGGGTGAGCGCGGAGATGGCCACGGTAAGACCGAGGGCGACCACGACGACCAGCCACATGGGACCGGCGGTAACACCGGCGACAAAAGTCAGGAACTCGGAGATAAACATGCCAAAGGGCGGGAAGGCACCAAGACCGAGCAGCGCCAGGATGGCGAGCGCGGCGGTTGCGGGGGCAACCTCGACGACGCCCTGGATCTTGGCCAGGCTACGCGTGCCAAAGGCGTGCTGGATGTTGCCGGACACGCAGAAGGCAAGCGTCTTGGTAAAGCCGTGGAACACGCAGTGCAGCAGGGCCGCGGCGATACCCAGCGGGCCGCCGATACCCAGGCACAGGGCGATAACGCCCACGTTCTCCACAGACGAATACGCAAAGCGGCGCTTGAGGTCGTCCTGGCGAAACATCGAAAGTGCCGCCACCAAAATGGACAGCGTGCCGACGATCAACAGCAAAAGCTGCGGATACTCGGCGCCCACGGCCTGGATAGTAAAGCCGTAGAAGCGCATGATCACAAGCATGGCGCACTTAAGCAGCACGCCCGAGAGCAGGGCCGAGACAGGGCTCGGGGCCTGGGAGTGGGCATCGGGCAGCCAAGTGTGCATGGGGAACAGGCCGGCCTTGGTGCCAAAGCCGATCACGATAAACGCAAAGGCGAGGCGCATGAGCGTCGGGTCGAACTTGTCGGCATACGGCAGCACGCACGACAGGAACGCGGCCTCGTGGGCGTTGGGAATCACGTCGACGGCGTTGGCGTAGATCAGCAGCGTACCGAACAGGCCGAAGGCCACGCCGGCGGTGCAGACCATCGCATACTTCCAAGAAGCCTCGAGGGCCGTCTTGTTCTTGTAGATACCCACCAGGAACACGGTGGAAAGCGTGGTTGCCTCCACGGCGGCCCACGTGAGGATCATGTTGTTGGACAGGCACGCGAGCAGCATGGTAAACACGAACAGACTAAACAGTGCAAAATACTGCTTGGCGCGCTCGGCGGGCATGGAGCCCTCCTCGATATCGGCCTTTACATAGGGCAGCGAGAACAGCCCCGTAAGAAAACCGATAAAGCCGATGAGCAGCACAAAGATGGCGCCCAGCGAATCGAGGTGGAACCACAGGCCAAGAGCGCTCGCGGTTTCGCCGCTCATAAGGACGTCACCGGCCGTCATAATCGACAGCACCAGGACGGCTGCGACGGAGACCAGGTTGAGACCGGCAAACACGTTATAGGACGTGTTCTTGGGCAAAAACGCCATAACCAGCGAGAACACCAAAGGAGTCGCGAGCAGGGCGAGAATCAACGTTTCCATGGACTACCCCCTCAGCTCGGACAGGTCGCGCGCATCGAGCGAGTGGGAGTCGTCCCAAATGCGACGCACGACGATGGACATGATGATGACGGCAAAGATGGCGTCGGTGGCGATACCGATCTCGATGATCTCGGGAGCGGTGGGGGCCAAAAGCGCGAGCGTCACGTGGCTGCCGTTTTCCATAAGGCAGTATCCAAAGATCTGCTTCATGATGTTGCGCTGCGAGATGATGCAGGTGAGGCCCACAAAGAAGTGAGCGAAGCTAATAGCGAGCGCAGGCGTTGCGACCTCGGCCGTGGGAAGGCTGATCTGCGTTACGACGGCAAAGCAAATCGCGACCTCCACGGCGATGATGCAGATGGCCCACGCGGGCTTAAGGCCGGCCTTGAGTGATGCGTCGCTCGGCTCGCCCATCTTCTTGTATGCGCGGTTGAGGATATAAGGGACCAGGACGACCTTGGTGATAAAGGCAGATCCGGCCCACATAAGCAGCTCCTGCGCATCGGTGGTGGCACCGAGCGTAGCGAGCAGTCCCACGAGCACCAGCGACTGCACCGCATACCAGCGGATGGCGTGCTTGATGTTCTTGGAGACGACCACCATGGTGGACGTGACGATCAGAAGGCCGCCAAGGATGTTGACGATCGAATAACCCATGTCGTTCTACCTCCTAACCGATCCAGCTGGCCGAAAGCGGGCCGCTGACGATGACCATGATGATGAGCACGATGAACACGAACGCCATCGCGCGGGGAAGCGGGGCTCCCGCAGCGACCTCTTCGCTCGGCTCGCCGGGCAGGCAATAGCCCATCCACTTGAGGAACCAGGCGAAGGTGGCGACGGTCTCGGCAACCATGATGCACACGAGCACCAGGATCGCGACATTGCCGGCACCCACAGAGAAGCCGCCGGCGATGATCTGGAACTTCGAGAAGAACGTGTTCATGGGCGGCACGCCGGCAATAGCGAGTGCCGCGACACCAAAGCCCACGCCCGAGATCGGGTACTTCTTTACGATGCCGCGAAGCTTGGGCAGCATACGCGTGCCGAGCGTAAAGGAGAACGAACCGGCGATCAGGAAGAACAGCGTCTTGGCGAAGGCATGGTTAAAGATGTGGCACACGGCGCCATCGAAGGCGAGCTGGCTACCAAAGACCGAAAGGCCCAGACCAAAGAACACGTAGGAGAGCTGGGCGATCGTGGAGAAGGCCAGCAGACGCTTCATGTCCTTTTGCGGCAGGTACATAAGGAAACCAAAGAGCATGGTGACCATGGCGTCGATAATGGCAACCCAGCCCACAATCTCGGGAATCTCCCCGGCAGAGACGAGCGCACGAGCGAACACGCACACGCCGACCTTGACCATCGAGGCGCCATGCAGGTAGGCCGAAACAGGCGTCGGCGCCTCCATGGCCGAAGGCAGCCACATGTACATGGGGACCTGTGCGGACTTGGCCCAAGCCGCAAACAACACGAGCAAAAGGACGATAGCCTTGAGCTTGGCGTCGAGGCCGGCAATCGCGGTGATGGCGAAGGTGCCGGTGTGGGCAAACACGATGGCGGCACCCAGATACAGGCCGAGTGCACCGATATGCGTGATGATCAGAGCCTTCATGCCGGCCTTCTTGGCCGTAGGCGACATGTAGTAGCTAATGAGGCCCCAAGAGCACGCACCCGTGATCTCAAAGAACACGAGCTGGCCCAAAAGGGTCGAGCTGTACACGAGGCCGGCCATGGCGCCGATGAAGGTCGCGAGGTACGCGTAGAAGCGACGACGCGGCGCGTCGGGATGCTCACGGTTATTCTCGCTCATATAGGGAATCGAATAGATCACGACAAGCAGGCCGATACCCACAAAGGCGGGCGCGAGCAGCGTGCTCATACGATCGAAGGTGAATCCCATGACGAGGGTCTGCCCAAACGAGATCAGGGGGACCTGCGTGTCGGGCATGCCGGCGCCAGCGAAATTCGCGGCGAGGGCGATGGTGCAGACCGTCGAGACGGCGGCACCCAAAACGCTGAACCACTTGGCGTACGGACGGGGGAACAGGGCGACGAGCACCGAGGCCACCATCGGGGCCGCGATAGCGACCAAGCCGAGAAGGGACAGACTGACTGCAAATGACATTGTTTCTCCCTTCTCCTACACGCCGACGACCACGAAGACAAACGCCAGAACGGCGATACCCACGACGGCCCAGGTCTGATTGCCAAGCACCTTAAAACGCGAGCGCGAGCAGGAGTTCTCGATCACGCCGCATACGACAAAATCGATCAGGCACTTCACCAGGAAGATGACTGCACCCAGAACAGCGGCGGCACCCACGGTCGCGGGCTCGCCCCAGGGGACGAAGATCGCGCAGAACCAGGCGACGACCAGGACCTGCTTCATGGACATGGCGAGCTTGGCCATCGCAAGCGACGGGCCGGAAAGCTCGGCGAGCGGGCCCTCCTGAAGCTCCTGCTCGGCCTCGGCCTGATCAAACGGCAGCTTGCCGAGTTCCATGTAGCAGGCAATCGCAAAGGCGATGCCGGCGAGGATTACGGCGACCGGCGCGTCGATGGCGCCCGTCATGATGTGCTGACCCATGGTGGCGATGTCGGTGGAACCGCACACCAGGGCGGCGGCAAACAGCGCCAGCAGCATGGACGGCTCGATGAGCACGCTCATGAGCAGCTCACGGACGCCGCCGATACCGGCGTAGGCGTTGGACGAATCCACGCCGCAGAGGGCGAAGAAGAAGCGGGCGAGCGCCAGGCTGTACATGATGGTGATGGCGTCACCAAAGACCGGGATGGGGCTTTGCGCCGTAAAGAGCGGCAGGCCCATCGCGAGCATAAAGGCGACGGCGAAGAACAGCGGCGGCATAATGCGCAGCGCAAAGCTCGCGTCCTCGCTCTGGGACTCGGGGCGCGCAAAGAGCTTGGCCAGGTCGCGATAGTCCTGCATGATGCTGGGGCCGCGACGGTTGTGCATCTTGGCGCGGATCACGCGGCCGAGACCGGAGAAGAACGGCGCGACGGCCATGACGACCACGCCCTGCAGAACGGCAAGTACGATGTTGTTCATGCTCTCCCCTCCTTAACCCATTTGCACGGCGAGCACGAGGAACACCACGAGTGCCGCGACGATGTAGCAGATATAGATGCTGTAGTTGCCACCCTCGAGCTTAGTCGCGAGGTCGGCGAGCTTCTCGACACCCTTATGCGGGGCATCGACGAGAACCTTGTCGGGTACGGGCTCCACAGCCTCGGCCACACCGGTGAGCTTCTGGAAGAAGTGCGCGATGGACCAGCAGACGGCCGTGCAGCGGTCGCGCAGCGTATAGAGCGGCTGCATAAACCAGGACACCTCGGAGGCAAAGGTCGTGGCCACGACGGGCATATGCTCGTTGGGAGCATAGCCGCATGCCCACGGCTGGGACTTCTGCACCTTGCCGACGGTCTTGAGCTTGCGATAACCGCAGGCAAGGCCGACGAGCACCACGAGCGCAATGGCGATCGCGGGCGTGGAGGTGGCAGCGCCGGAGTACTGGTTCATGAGCTCCATACCCTCGGCGGCAAACACGCCACCGTACGGATGCAGCACGGACGCGGCGACATCGACCAGCACGGGCGCGATCACGGGAGCGCCAATGCCCAGCACGACGCAGATGGCCGCGAGCAGGCCCTGCGCAAACACCATGGGGGCGGGAACCTCCTTGGCATTGCCCGCGGCCTCGGAGCGGGGCGCGGAGGCAAAGGAGACGCCATAGGCCTTGACGAAGCACGTGACAGCCAGCGCGCCGGTAATGGCAAGCGCGACGGCAGCAAACACGGCCACGATCATGACGGCCTTGTCACCCTGCATAGCGGCATTAAACAGCGACTGATAGGTAAACCACTCGGAAACAAAGCCGTTGAAGGGCGGGATGGCCGAGATGGCAAGCGCGCCAATAAGGAAGCAGATGGCCGTTGCCGGCATACGACGGAACAGGCCGCCCATCTTCTCCATATTGCGCGTACCCGTAGAGTACAGCAGCGCACCGGCGCCCAAGAACAGCTCGCCCTTAAACATCGCGTGGTTAAACGTGTGGTAGAGGGCGGCCATCAGAGCCAGGACGGCGATGCCGACAGAGTTGAGCGCCATGGCGGCCATGGAGGCGCCGACGCCGAGCAGAATGATGCCGATGTTCTCGACGGAGTGATAGGCCAGCAGGCGCTTGATGTCATGCTCCTGCAGGGCGAAGGCCACGCCGAGGACCGACGAGATCGCGCCGAAGACCATGACCATAAGGCCCCACCAGACCTGAACGCCCGAGGCGGAGAGCAGGTCGAGACCCACCTTGAGGATGCCGAAGATACCGATCTTGATCATGCCGCCGGACATGAGGGCCGACACGTTGGACGGCGCCTCGGGATGTGCCTTGGGCAGCCAGCCGTGCAGCGGGATGATACCGGCCTTGGCGCCAAAGCCAAAGAAGGCAAGCACGAAGCACACGGATGCGACCGCGGGGCTAAACTGCGTAGCGCGGAAATCCGCGAAGGCAAACGAGCCGCCGGCGAAGTTGGTCATGGTGAGGAAGCTCGCCATGATGAGCACAAAGCCCACGTGCGCGATCACAAAGTAGAGCCAACCGCCATGGATGGAGTTCTCGTTCTCCTCGATCACGACCAGGAAGTACGAGGTCAGCGACATGAGCTCAAAGGCGACCAGGAACCAAAACACGTTGTCGGCGGTGATGACGAGCATCATGGACGCCACAAAGGTGTTAAAGAAGAAGCCGGCGCGGCCCTTTTTGCCCGGGTACTCATCAAAGTAGTTGAGACCGTAGATCGAGCCGGCAAACGCGAGCAGCGAGATGAGCGCCACGAACAGGCCGGACAGCTGGTTGAGCAGCAGCTGGAAATGGGCAAACGGGAAAAACACGATGGTGTCGACCGACGTGACATCGCCCAGCACGGCCTGGATACCGGCTACAAACGAAAGCACCGCGGCAACGGCGCCGATAAGGCAGCCGGCGGTCTTGGCGGCGTTATCGGCCTTAATCAGCAGAACCGAGGCGAGCGCACCGATGCACGAGACGGCAAGCGATGCGATAAACAGCGTCATGCTATCCATTGTTTACGCTCCCTTCTGCTTTCTCGGACAGGCCCTGGGCCACAGCGGTAACGTCGACGACCGGACCGTTTTCGATCGAGCGCAGGCGCTTGGCCTCGTCGAGCTCGCGATCGGCCGCGCCGCCCATGACGGTCAGCGCCTTGGTGGGGCACGCCGCCACACAATGCGGGCCGTCCGGATCGAAGGCGCACAGGTCGCACTTGACAGCGCAGGTGTACTGGCCGGGAGCCCACGTCAGCAGGCTGCTCAGGGACTTAGGATACGAAGGCGTCGGGTCGCACATGCCTGCGACACCGGCGATAGACGTGCCATCGGGATGGATGGCTCCGAAGGGGCACGCGATGGCGCACAGCCTGCACCCGATGCACTCCTGCTCCTTAACGTGGATGCGGTCGCCATCGTGCTCGATGGCATTCACCGGGCAAACCTCGGCGCAGGGGGCACCCTCGCAATGGTGGCAGGCAAGGGCGGCCGAAATGCCGCCGGTCTTCACGAGCGCCAGGCGCGGCGTATCCTGAAGACCCTGCATCCGGTGGGCGTCGGCACAGGCGGACTGGCATGTTCCGCAGCCGATGCACCTCTCCGGGTTGATGTCGATGAAGCGGTTCATCCCCACTTCCTTTCAAAATAACAGGCCGGGCTCCCGAACGTACGGGACGCCCGGCCCAAAAAGCCAACGAGAACGGGACTACACGATTTGATTCACGTGCGTCTCGTCATCGAACTTGGCGGCACCGGGCTCAACGTCCTGGGGAGCGGCGGCGTCCACCAGAGCCTGCTTGAGCTCGGTGTACTGACGCTCCACCTCGCCCTCGGCCCAGACCTGGTCGGCGATAGCGTCGACCTGGCACGCGGAGAACTTGTCCTCGGGTGTGTGCGAGACCGGGTCGACCTTGTGGATGGTCAGCTCGTTGCACTTGCCGATCCACCACTGGTAGGTCATGTAGACCGTGCCCTTGTTGATGCGGTCGCTCACGTCGGCGCGGCTGTATACCTGGCCGCGGCGGCTGTGAATCGAGACGATGTCGCCATTCTTGATGCCGCGCGCCTGGGCGTCCGCGGGATTCATGCGGACAAAGCCGGGCTCGTCGGCAAGCAGTGCCAGCGTCTTGCAGTTGCCGGTCATCGAGCGGCAGCTGTAGTGGCCGACCTCGCGGACGGTGCACAGGATGAGCGGGTACTCATCGTCGGGAAGCTCGGAGGGCGCCTCCCAGTCGTGCGCCATCAGGTTGGCGCGGCCGTCCTTGGTGGTGAACTTGCCACCAGCGAACATGTCGGGCGTACCGTGGTCGTTCACATCGGTGCTCTTGACCGGCCACTGGGCGTAGCCGCCCTCGGGAGCCATCTTCTCGTAGGTTGCACCCACAAAGTTGGGGCACAGGCTAATGCACTCGTTCCAGATCTGCTCGGTGTTGTCGTAGTGCATGGGGTAACCCATACGCGTAGACAGGTCCGCGAAGATCTCCCAGTCGTGACGGCACTCGCCCTTGGGCGGAACGGCCGCGTCAAAGTGCTGGAAGCTACGGTCGGATGCGGTAAAGACACCCTCGTGCTCGCCCCAAGAGGTAGCGGGCAGGATGACGTCGGCGAGCATGGTCGTCTGCGTCATAAAGATGTCCTGGCAAATGAACAGATCCAGCTCGGAGAGCGTCTTGCGCATACCGGCCGAATCGGGCTCGGTCTGCACCGGGTCCTCGCCGTAGTTGTAGAAGCAGTGCACCTTGCCCTCGTCGACCAGGTGGCCCAGGTCGGTGAGCTTGTAGCCCTCCTCGAGCGGGAGCTTTTCCTCGGGCACGCCCCAAGCCTTGGCAAACTTGGCACGCACTGCCGGGTCGGTGACCTTCTGGTAGCCAGGGTACAGGTTGGGCAGCATGCCCATATCGCAGGAGCCCTGGACGTTGTTCTGACCGCGCACGGGCGCGAGGCCGGAATTGGGTTTGCCGATCTGGCCGGCAACGCAGGCGATGGAGGCGATGGTGTGCACCGTCTTCAGGTTCTGCTTCTGCTGGCATACACCCATGCCCCAGCCAATGATGGCAGAGGGCTTCGCCGTGGCGTACATCTCGGCAGCTTGGTGGATCAACGCGGGCTCGACACCCGTGATGTCCTGTACGGATTCGGGAGTGTAGTTCTTGATGGTCTCCCACCACTCGTCAAAGCCGTTCGTGTGCTCGGCGACGAATTCCTTGTCGTAGAGGCCATCGTTGACCAAGCAGTTGGCAAAGGCGTTGAGGAACGCGACGTTGCAACCGTTCTTGATCGGAAGGTAGAGATCGGCGATACGCGCGGTTTCGATATGGCGCGGATCGGCGACGATGATCTTGCAACCCTTTTCTTTGGCTCGCACGATACGCCTTGCGACGATGGGGTGCGAATCGGCAGGGTTATAGCCGAAGAGGAAAATGCAGCCCGCATCCTCCATACCGGGGATGGAGCATGACATGCAACCTGAACCAACCGTGTCCATCAGACCGAGGACAGTAGGGCCGTGTCAAGTACGGGCGCAGTTGTCCACGCTGTGGGTGCCGATGCACGCACGCGTAAACTTCTGCATGACGTAGTTCGCCTCATTGCCGCCGCCTCGCGAAGAGCCGGTGGTCATGACAGCGTTAGGACCATATTCGTCAATTATGGCCTGCATCTTAGATGCGGTGAAATCCAGTGCCTCGTCCCAGCTTACGCGCTCAAGATCCGCGCCCTTGGTGCGGCGGATCATCGGGTGCAGTACGCGAGGAGTCAAGATCTTGGTGTCGTTGATGAAGTCATAGCCGCTCATGCCCTTAAGGCACAGCTCGCTCTGGTTGGTGATGCCGTTGAGCGGTTCGGTACCCACGACCTGGCCGTTTTGGACCAAGAGGTTAAACTGGCAACCGGCGCCGCAATACGGGCAGATCACTTTATGCTTCTCCATGACACCCTCCTTCCTTTCTCTTCTACCGAATGCTCGGTACTTATTTGACAATCATTGGGCCTGTCGCCCCAACGCTTACGCCTCGTTTTCGATGGTGGCGCGGGCACGCTCGGCAGTCAGTTCTGCCAAACGTTCCTCGTCTACCAGGGTGAGGCCCTTGGTCGGGCACGCCTCGGCACACGCCGGACCGCCGGGACGGTCCACGCACAGGTCGCACTTGAGCACGAAGCTCTTGGTCTGCGAACCCACGCGAACGTCGCCCATCAAGACCGGAACCTGCGTGGTCGCCACGCTCACGGCGCCAAAGGGGCATGCCATGACGCAGCTCTTGCAGCCGATGCAGTTGTCCTCGTTGACGCCGATGCGATGGTTCTTTGGATCAAAGAACAAGGCGCCCGTAGGACAGGCCTTCGCGCACGGAGCGTCCTCGCAGTGGTGACATGCCACCGGCGCGGAGATCTCGTAGGTGCGCGTTACGCGCAAGCGAGGTGCGGCGATGTTGCCGGGAATATCGTGCGCCTCGATGCACGCCGCCATACAGGTTTGGCACCCAATGCAGCGTGAAGAATCAGCCACGACTCGTTTATTGCCCATGTTGTTCACTCCCTCCTGAATCCCATGCCGGAGAGACCCTGTCGACGTTGCCCCGGACCGCCCGTGGTCCGGCATCGGCGTATCGAGTGCATGCGGCGAAACAGGCACTTCGATAGAGTTCCTCCAACGATATACAGGCTAAATATACGCAGTTGCAGGTGGCAAACTTGAGCATAGGCCCTGCAATACGGGTGTATTGCAGGGGTTTTGGCAGGTTGGAATTATTCTCTATAAGCTATAAAGGTGAGTGTATTACATACGTACGCCTCAGAGATTTTTATGCGCTCTCATTTTGGATGTACTACGCTTGTATTCGTGTTTATGGTTATCAACTTGAGTGAAATAAAGTAATCGTTATAAGATGCTCAAGTATCGGCACATGCCGCATTTGACCGACTATATTGCACGCTCATTAAGGGGGCCAGTGATGTCATCGACTCAAAAAAGAGCCATCCTGCAGGTGCGCATTCGCGAGGAAGACAAGCAGCATGCCGAGCATCTCTACGATGCCATGGGCACATCGCTCGCCGAGGCTGTCCGCTTATTTGTCGCGCAAAGCATTTTGATGCGCAAGCTCCCCTTTCAGCCGGTCGCCGTGCGCTCAAAGAACGGCACCGCCGCCTATGGATCGCTCAAAGCATATGGTGACCCCAATCGCCGCTCCGAAGAGCGCAATGCCTGGATTGAGTACCTTGCCACAGAAAGCGACGATTCGATTTTGGGTCCCGAGGAAGTAGATATCCATGAGTAGCACCATCATCGACGAGACCGTCATCCTGCGCTACCTGCTTGACGACGACGAGGTTCTGTCACCGCGCGCCGCCAAGGTCATCGCCACGCGCACCGCTCGCGTCTACCCCGAAATCATCACGCGCGTCGTGGTCACACTGCGCGACGTCTATAAGGTTCCTCGCGTTGAGATTACTGCGGCCATGAAGAGGTTGCTCGATGACGTCATGGTCGACGAGCCCACCGTTGTCGCCCTTGCCGTCAAACTCTTTGGCAAGACCCATATGGACTTTACCGACTGCCTCCTCGCAGCCCGAACCGCCATCTACAACGATGATGTCGTGAGCTTTGGCAAGCCCATCATCCAAGGCATGATCGACTACCGCCGCCAGCGCCAAACCGCCGCCGACGCCCGCGACCGCGCCGCCGAAGCCCGCAGCCGAAGTACCGACTCCACCATCGACAAGCTCCGCCACCAATCCCGCCACTAACCGACAGGCAACGGCATCGCCCGCCACTCAGCCCCATCCCCTCTTAAGTTGCGGTGAAATAGTTCCTAGATTTAGGCTTATTCGAGCCTTTCAGGAACTATTCCACCGCAACTTTCTGTAAGGGTGGTTTTTAGTGCCGCCGAGGGGCACTAATCAACCGTTTGCCGATATGTTTGGCTACGACTCATGACTCTGACCTGCCCCGTCAAGCTTTTGGTCAGTTGATGGCAAGGTCAGGCGGGCCAAATATGGGATAGCGTAGTGTCATTCACTCCCCCTCGAGACCATGGGGTCGAAAATGAGTCATGATAAACGCTGTACCAAACCGCAATTAGAGCTGTTCTTCCGGTTATTCGAGGCCCATCATGGCGGGCACCTGTTTGTAGCTACCAAAAAATGGGATGAACGCTGTGCCTACGCGCTCATGCAAAAAGAGATGATTATTCGACTCTACAACCATGTCTACGCTGATCCCGCGTATTGGAATGACCTCGGCGTCGAAGATCGCATCTTTCAATTGGCATCCGCTATTGCAGTCGTTGAACCGGATGCCGTGTTTTGTGGAGCAACGGCGGCACTGCTCTATGGCATCGGTTCTGCATATTCGCTTCTCGACAAGGTGCAAGTGCTGCTACCGCGTTCCACCAGACGCGATATGTACGAATTCGTTGAATACCGACACTGGCGGCCGGGCGACGTATGGCAGCTCGGCCCGTTTACGTTAACGGATCCATATCGCACGGTGGTCGACATCGCCCGAACGAGCGCTTTTCGATATGCACTAGGCTATGTCGACGGGTTGGCTCGTGAGTACGGTGTCGAGCGTAAAGAATTGCGTGCATATGCACAAGCGAACTGCCGCGGACTGCACGGCATCGCGCGCGCATTTGACGTTTTTGAACACATGGATGGCAGATCGGATAACGGTGGAGAATCCGAGGCACGGGCGGCAATGATTCTGGCGGGAGTTGCCGCTCCCGAACTTCAGGTTGAAATCACTCGACCGGGAAACGCCGGCTATTATTTGGCAGATTACGGCTGGCAGATGCCAGACGGCTCTTGGATGCTGGCTGAGCTGCATGGACTAGGCAAGTTTGAGGACGATGCCCAAAATGATCCGGAACATACTGCGGCAAAAACCTATCGAGCTGCCCTCATGCGCGACGCGAACCTGCGTGCCATGGGCCACAACGTCATTCATTTCAAGCTCTCAGACACCTACGATGTCAAAGCGTTCGGCTCCATGATGCGCGGCTACGGTATACCAACCACAAAGCCCTACACAGACTCCTGACCGGCTGCCCTCATCTTCTCGGCAACAGAACCCATCATCGACCCAACCCGCTCGGCCTCAATAAGTTGCGGTGAAATAGTTCCTGGATGGGGGTGCGGACGATTTCTTGGACCGCGCCTAGGCGAATCCAAGCTTCCTGCGGTACTCCATCGGGCTCAGCCACCCGAGGGACTTCTTGATCCGCTCCTCACGATAGTACACGAGGTAGGCCTCGAGCCTTCCCATGAACTCCTCGGCCGTCACGCCCTCCCAGTCCCTGTAGTGGAAGAACTCGTTCTTGAGGCGCCCGAAGAAGCCCTCGCAGGCCGAGTTGTCCGGGCTGCAGCCCTTCGCGGACATGCTCCTGACCAGGCCGTTCTCCTCGCAGATCCCGATCCACTCCGGCCAGCGGTAGTGGCCGCCCCGGTCCGAGTGGATCGTCGTGCGCGCGCCCGCCGGCCTCGCCGCGCAGGCCTTGAGCAGGCTCGAGTTCGCGAGGCGCTTGTCGGGGTGCAGCCCGATCGACCAGGCGACGGGCATCCCGTCGAAGCAGTCGACGATCGGGCTCAGGTAGACCTTCTCGCCGCCCGGGAGCCTGAACTCGGTGATGTCGGTGAGCCACAGCCGGTTGGGCTCGTCGGCGCGGAACCTCCTGTTCACGAGGTTCTCCGGCGCCTTGGAGACCTCGCCGGCGTAGGAGCTGTAGCCCCGGGCGCGCCTCTTGTTGTAGACGACCTCGAGGCCCTCCTCGCGCATCACGCGGGCCACGCGCTTCTCGCTGGCGCGGACCCCCTCGCGGCGCAGGCGCGCCCAGACGGTGCGGTACCCCCAGCACCCCGAGCCCTCGCGGAAGATGCGCACCACGCGGTCGCGTATGTCGGCGTCGCGGTCGCGCGGCGCGGCGACGCGGGGCCTCCAGTACTCATAGGAGCTCTTCGATATCCTCAAGAAACCTGTGATCGAGCGGAGGGGCAGGGCGGTCGCCCGCCTCAATCTCTCGCCGAGCTCGCACTTGCTCCTGTTCGAGATCGAAGCCGGGTCCCACCCTTCCGCTTTTAGGTCGGCCAACACCGCCCTGAGCAGCAGGTTCTCTATCTGGTCCTCGTTGAGCCCGGCGAGCGGGCCGGTCGCCGGCGGGGCGTAGGTCGACTTGTCGGGGCCCAAGCTGACCTCCTTCCGTGGCGGTTTCCTCGCCCCGATTCTACAGCGCGCCCCGGTGTAGCTGTGCGGGAGGTGCCCCGTCGCCCACTTCTTGGCCGCGCCCACCGAGACCCCCGCGAACTTCGCGGCGGCGGTCGGCCCCATGCCGTCCTCCGTCGCCAGGAGGAAGAGCTCGACCTTCTCCCTGCTGTTCATGCGAACCTCCAGTCCGGACCGCTTCACGGTCCAACTTTCTGTCCGCACCCCCGATAACAGCTTTTGCGGCTAATCCAGGAACTATTTCACCGCAACTTAGGAGGGGATGTGGGGTCCCCGGCATGTATATGAAAACGGCTCTGGCACCAAATAGAGCCAAAGCCGTTTAAACTATCCTATGGAGCGGGCGACGGGAATCGAACCCGCGTCATCAGCTTGGAAGGCTGGGGTTCTGCCATTGAACTACGCCCGCAAGATATGGTCGGGACGACAGGATTTGAACCTGCGACATCCTGCTCCCAAAGCAGGCGCGCTACCAAACTGCGCCACGTCCCGAAGGTGTTGAGCAGCTAAGGTCTAAACCTTGCGTGTCCCAAAGCGAAGGAAATTATAGGGGAGACTCCCCGCCTGTGCAAGCATTGAAGCCTTAGCTCCTCGAATGTGCAACAAAACGACTATGGAGCAGACCGATCACAAACGCCGCCACGGCAACCGGCGCCCACGCGGCACCAATATCCGCCAGCGGAAGAACATCAAACGGTAGCCACGCGCCCGCAAAGAACGCATCGCGGACCGAAGTGATCACACTCTGCACCGCGACAAAGCCGCCGACCCAGACCCACACTTGCGGGTGCGCATCGCAAAAACCGTGCACCAGGCCCATAAGCACCAGCACAATGGCAACGGGATACAAGGCGTTGAGCATGGGCACCGAGAACATAAGAATCACGTCGAGGCCCACGTTGGAGAGCACACACGAAAACGCCGCGAACACAAAGGCGAGAATCGCAAAGGGACGGCGCATGGCCTCCTCGGAGGCCTCTGCTCCCCCTTCGACCACATACGTCTCGCAGAAGTAGCGCGAGCAGCAGCTGATGAGGCCGATGCACACGTTCATGCAGGCGAGGAAGAAGATGGCGAAGACCACGACCGTGCCGGCAAGGCCAAAGTGCATGGAGGCAGAGCGGGCAAGGATGGCGGCGCCGTTGGTGGCGTCGGGCATCACGGTGCCGAGCTGCATTCCGGCAAGGCCCAAGCCACAGTAGATGATGGCCATGAGCACGCCGGCGATCACGCCGGAACGCGAAATCTCAAAGGCCACGCGCTTGTCATCGGTAACACCCAGCTCGTGGATGGTCTCGGCGATGATAATGCCGAAGGCGAGCGACGCGAGCAGGTCCATGGTCTGATAGCCAGTCAGAAAGCCCTGCACGGCAGCGCCTGCATCATAGGGAGCCTGCGGCGCGGCAGCCGGTCCCAGCGGCGAGATCACGGCAGCACCCACAACCAGCACGATGAGCGCAATGAGCGCGGGGCCCGTAATGCGGCCGAGCACGCGCGTGATGACACCCGGGCGCAGCGTGAGCGCAAACGCGACAACGAAGAACCCGATGGCAAACACCAGACGTGCCGTGCCAAGCGAAACACCCTCGGGTAGCAGCGGCACCAGCATTTCGAACGCCGTAGAGCTTGTGCGCGGAATAGCCAGGCACGGGCCGATGGCCAGATACACCGCCGCGACAAAGAACTCACCGAACTTGGGGTGCACGCGGCCGGCAAGCTCGCGCGCCGTTCCGGCGAGCGCCACGGCGATAAAGCCCATAACAGGCAGGCCGATGGCGGCAATCAGAAAGCCGAGCATGGCGACCGGCGTGGCAGAACCTGCCTGCAGCGCCAGCAGCGGCGGAATAATGAGGTTGCCGGCGCCAAAGAGCATCGAGAACAGGGCGATGCCAACGGTAACGACATGATCGGAGCGTAGACCACGCGGGGCGGATGAGGCCATATGCACACCTTTCGGGTCGAAACAAAAACGGGACGGGCAAAAACACCCATCCCGCAAGTATAAACGGTCTAGCAGCTTCAGCAGGCTAAATCGCGCAAAGCGTCAATCGCGGTATCGACTTCCTCGTCCGTGTTGAAATACCCAAACGAGAAGCGAACAACACCCTGGCGCTCGGTCCCGAGCGCACGGTGCATGAGCGGAGCGCAATGGGCGCCGGGGCGCGTCGCAATCCCCCACCCTTGCATGAGCGCGTCCGAGATCTCGGCAGAGTCGATATCACCCACGTTGAGTGAGACGATCGCCGAGCGCACGGGCTGGTCAAACGCACCGTAGAGCTTGATCTCCGGGATTTCGCGCACGCCAGCGAGAAAGCGATCCGCCAGTGCTCGCTCGTGTGCCGCGATCGTCTCGACTCCGCCTTGGGCCTCGATAAAGTCGAGGCCGGCAGAAAGGCCCGCTATGCCGTGACCGTTGAGCGTGCCCGCCTCAAGGCGCGTGGGCCACTCAAGCGGCTGCAGCGCATCGAAGCTGTGCACGCCGGTGCCGCCCATGGCCCACGGAGCCACGTCAACGGCCTCCGCCACGGCCAGGCCGCCGGTGCCTTGAGGTCCCATGAGCCCCTTATGGCCGGTAAAGCACACAATGTCGAGCCCCATGGCCTGCATATCGATATGCGCCGTGCCGGCAGACTGCGAGGCATCGACAATCACAAGCGCGCCGGCCGCATGGGCCATGGCGGCCACGCGCGCAATGTCGACCTCATTGCCGGTCACATTGGAGGCGTGCGTCACCACCACAGCACGCGTGGCCGGCGTGACCAACCGCTCGAGCTCGTCATAGTCGAGCACGCCGTTCGCGTCGCAGCCCGTATGCTCAACGGTAACACCCTGCTCTGCCGCCAGGCGGTTGAGCGGACGCAGTACGGAGTTGTGCTCGAGCACCGTTGTGACCACATGGTCGCCGGGGCGCACCACCCCGTTGATGGCGGTGTTGAGCGCCGCCGTGGAGTTGGGCGTAAAGCACACATGGTCCGCCCTCGGGCAACCCAAAAGGCGCGCGAGCTTGGCACGGCAAGCGTGAATCGTACGAGCGGCATCGAGGGCACCCGACGTGGCGCCGCGCCCGGCATTACCGAGCGAGCACATCGCCTGCGTCACGGCATCGATGACCGTCTGCGGCTTGTGCATGGTCGTCGCCGCGTTATCCAGGTAGATCATCGCACGACCTCCCACATATCGATCACGGTAAAGCCCTCGGTGGGAACGCCCGCCGCGGCGAGTTCGCCGCGCAGCAGCTCCTCATCGGCAGGCAACGCCTTCCACGCCAGACCGCAACCGGCAGCGACCTCCCCGGGCACGGGAATCGTTCGCCCGGGAAGACCGCGCTCGATGCACAGGGACTCGCAACCCATGGCGGCCGCCGTGGTGGGAAACGTGATGACAAGCGCCGGGCGCTTCTCCCTCATGGCAACTCCAACCAATACGCTACGGGCGCACGACGCGCACGGCCTGCTCCATCTTCTCCACGATCACGTACATGTTGGTGACCTCGCCCACCGCAAGCTGGTCTTTAATGCCATAGTGGTCCAGGCAGGTGCCGCAGGTAAGGATTTCGACGCCCTGCTCGGCCAGACCCTTCAGGTCGTCGAGTACCGGTGAACCCTCGACGGTGAGCTTGGCGCCGCCGTTATAGAACAGCATGGTCGCGGGCAGCTCCTCCTGCTGCGTCACGGCAAAGATGAAGGCTTTCATGAGCTTGTGGCCCAGCTCGTCATCGCCGCGGCCCATGCAGTCGGTGTAGACGGAAATGACGAGTTTGCCCTTACCGGCGCTGGCATCACAGAAGGAAGCGCCATCCTGCTCGGGATCGGCCACGGCAACGGCACCAGAGGTCGCCACGGTCACGTGCCACTCGGCGTCAGAAACCTTCTCGACCGAGGCCGTGCAGCCCTTCTCCTGCGCCATCTTGGAGATGTTCTTGACGGCGGTCTCGTTATCGACCGAGGTCACCACGGCACCCTCGCCATTAAGCTGTTTGAGTGCCTTAAGCGTCTTGACGACGGGCAGCGGGCAGGCATCGCCCATGGCATTGACTTCAATTTTGGTAGACATAGCAAATTCCTTTCGAAAGAACCGTTCTAGAGAACTATAAACATTTACATAAACGTGCGGGCTAGCGAACAACGTGGACGGCAGGACCGCCTGGCACCAACTCGCACACACGACCGATAACAGCGGCGACGCGGCCCTCGGCATGCAAACGACGCGCAAGCTCATCTACATCCCTCGCGGGCGCCGCGATGAGCAAACCACCCGAGGTCTGCGGATCGTACAGCGCGTCGAGCATGCCCGGCTCCAGGTCATCGTCGGCCGCCACGCGCGGGCCAAAGAAATCCTGGTTGCGGTAGGAGCCCGCGGGGATAATACCCAGACGCGCCATGTCGAGCACCTGGTCAAAGAGCGGCACCGCCCCCGACGCGAGCTCGATTTGCACGCCCGAGCCCTCGGCCATCTCGCATGCATGCCCGATCAGGCCAAAGCCCGTAATGTCGGTACAGCCGTGAAGCTCGAGTCCCTCGGCCAGACGGATCGGGGCCTCGTTGAGGGTGCGCATCGAGTCGAACATCGGACCAGCCTCGTCCTGCTCGATGAGCTCGCCCTTAATGGCCGTGGTGATGATGCCCGAGCCGATCGCCTTGGTCAGCAGCAACGCATCGCCCACGCGCGTGCCGCTGTTGGCGAGCATGCGGTCGAGCGCGACAAAGCCGCTCACAGACAGGCCATACTTGGGCTCGTCGTCGTTGATGGTATGGCCGCCCGCGATGGAGCAACCCGCCTCGACGCACTTGTCGGCGCCGCCCGCCAGAATCTGACCGGCAACCTCGATGCCCAGACAACTGGGTATGCAGAGTAGGTTCATGGCATGGCTCGGCCGCCCGCCCATGGCGTAGATATCCGACAGTGAGTTTGCCGCGGCGATCTGGCCAAACAGGAACGGGTCGTCGACCATCGGTGGGAAGAAGTCAATGGACTGCACGAGCCCCAGGTTCTCCCCTACGCGGAAGACGCTCGCATCGTCGGAGGTATCGAACCCCACGAGCAGATTGTCGTTATGCACATTGGGCAAGTCGCCCAGGACCTGGGCGAGGGCTCCGGGAGCCAGCTTAGCGGCTCAACCGCTCGCGGCAGTCATAGACGTGAGCTTCATGGTGTCCTTAGCCATACGAACCCCCTTCCAACAAATCAACGACTTTAAGTATACGCGCCATGCACGCTTCCCAAGAGACCGCCGACGGCTCGAACGTCGAACGCGGCGCCGCAAGCGCCTGCGCGATAGCGTCTGCCAGCGCGCGCTCAAACAACGGAAGGTCGGCCGCCACGGGCGTGTCGACATCCGTCATACGCGGCGATGCCACCCACGTCACGGGAGCACCGGGAAGCATCGCCTCCATCCAGGGACGAACGCCGGGCAAATCGGTCGCCACAACTTTGCAACCGCACGCGAGGGCCTCGATCGTCACGAGCGGCAGACCCTCGTAAAACGAAGGCAGCACAAAGACGTCGGAACTGCGGTAGGCACGCACGAGCTCATCGCTATCCAAGCGCCCCGCCAGCGTCACCGGCACATCCGAGGCCGCGGTCAAGCGCTCGATACGCGCGTACTCGGCATCGTCCCCGCGGCCGCCCACAAGTACCAAGCCAGATGGGCGGACGTCATCGTCAATCGGCAATGACACGGCTCGAACCAGCGACTCGACGCCCTTTTTAAAGCAAATCTTGCCCACGTACACAAGCGATCCCGGCTGCCTCGCCACGCTCGCGTCGCGGCAGAAGACGCGATGGTCGTAGCCCGTCCCAATCACGTGGATGCGATCGACATCGACGCCGCACACCAGGCCAATCTGCTCAGCCTGCTCAGCATGGAGCGCAAAGACGGCATCGAGCCGACGAACCGCACTTACGATGCGATCGCGCTCGAGCGCATGCGAACGCAGCTGGCGCAGGTCGGTCGAATGACACACGGCAACAACCGGCACGCCCCGGACGCACTCGCGCGCCAATGCGGTCACCAGATACAGGTGGTGACAGAGCACCAGATCGGGCCGAAACTCAGCCACCGCCCGATCGATAGCAGCAGCAAATGCCCGCTCAAATGCCCTGAGCATCGAAGGCGTCAGGTCACGATAGCGTGTAGAGGAATAGGGCATGACATCGGACATACCGCAGATGGGAAACGGCAGCTCGGGCGACTCGAACGGTACGGCAAACACGGCAGCACGCCGATCCAGCTCGCCTTGGGTATCACCCGGTGCCGCGCCGCAAAGCACGGCGGCGCGATGCCCCGTCTCGATCTGTTCGCGCACGAGCGCGGCAAGGTAGGTGCCGCTGCCGGTGCTATCTGGTTTTTGTGCCGAGATATTGAGGATGCGCATGTCGCGGTACACCCCTAGGCCAAGGCGGCGGCGAGAATCGCCGCGCCGATGGCACCGGCAAAGCGAGCCTGGGGCGAGGTGATCACCGGCGACCCCAGCAGCTCGCCCAACCGCTCCACCACGAAGGCGTTCTCGCACAGGCCACCGGTCAGGTAGTACGGGGCGCCCGCGGCCTGCCCGGCCATGGTCGCCACGCGCGAGACCACGCTGTCGATCACGCCGCGCGCAATGTTCTCGCGCGGCTCGCCACGACCGATCAGGCTGATGACCTCACTTTCGGCAAAGACCGTGCACATGCTGGAAATCTTGGTAGGCTCGCCGGTGCGGGCGAGGTCTGCCATCTGCTGCTGGGTAATGCCCAGGCGGTCGGCCATGATTTCCAAAAAGCGGCCTGTGCCGGCAGCACACTTGTCGTTCATGGCAAATTTGGTCACGCGACCGCCTTTAAGTTGGATGACCTTGGTGTCCTGACCGCCCACGTCGATCACCGTGCCGTGATCGCCAAACAGGCGCACGGCACCGGTGCCGTGGCAGGTGATCTCGGTCACGACCTTGTGCGCATAGGGCGCGGCGACACGGCCGTAGCCAGTCGCGATCACGCGCACGTCGTCGACAGCCACGTCATAGCCAGCCGCGGCAAGCTCACCGCGCAGACGCTCGGCCGCATCAACCGACGAATATCCCGTCGGCATCGCGCAAGTCCACGCAATGGCGCCATCCGTGTCCACCACCGCAGCCTTCGCGGCCGTCGAGCCTATGTCGATACCAATACCAACCACGGCATCCTCCTTCTTATGCAACGCGGGGACGCCCCTTTGCCACATTCGTTAGGCCTTCAAAAAAGCGAGATAGCACACGCAGGTATAGATCACCAGAATAGCCGCAATCACCGTCTCTACAAGCGCAACGGGAGCAAGCCACGGCAGCGGTGCCCCCATGTTCAAAAGACAGGAAGCCGTCATTTTGGATGCGATGGCGCTGATCACAAAGGGAAAGGTAAACGCCGCATAGCTGGGATAAAACGGAAGCGAGATGCAGCGGACCAGCTGAACCAAGGAGAACAGATAGATGACCGTCGCAACGGCAAACATCGCCAACAAAAAGGCGTGGTTCTTGGGCATAACGGATTGCACGTAACCAGCGAGACACAGGCTCATGGGCGCAGCGTAAATGCAGATAAGCGGTTTGGCGGGCTCTGGAACATTGGGCAGCTTGACATACCTCATCGTCACCAGAACAAATAGCGCCACAAAACTAACCAGGCCAAACCAGAATGCGACGGTGCCAATTGCCGTAGCTTCGTACACAGGCGCGGTAACCGCTGCGACCGCAATGCCAACGTACACAATGTAATAACTGGCAAAGACGGCTTGGAGCTTAATCTTTGCCACAAACTTAGCAGTGAAGAACACGATCAGCGCGACATGAAGCGCATTCGCCACGACCCACACGACAAACGCCACATCCGGGGCACCAAGATACCCTTTGATATAGGTCGAAAGCAGCATGAGCGCCATCGAGAAAGTGCCCGAAACACTTGCCATAATCGGGTTCGTCATATCCTCGGCAAGCAGCTTGGGAAATGCGACCACCTTGATAATGAATAGCAGCAGGAACAGCGCCGAAACCACGCCGCAGACCATGCGCAGCGTCTCGGAATAACTCTGCAAAAGATTACCCAGGGCCGCACAACCTAACGCGACGCCGCAAATCGGAACAGGGATTTTCTTGATCTTATCCATATAGATAGGTTTCCTAACCTCGTCGGCCTTCTTATGCCAGGTTCCGGCATCTCGCCGGACACCTGCTGCTAGATTTCGATATCGGCTACTTTACGGCGCGGAGCCGGCTCGTCGACTTCGTCCAGATTCTTAATGCCGCACTCGCGACACACCATCTGGGCGACCTTCCATGCACACAGACCTGTGTAGTAAATGCACTGCTCTTTATGCTCGCCGCGGCCCATGTCAAATTCCTTTGTCAGGATACGGCAGCAGATGGCATGCTTACCGTTGTTCTCGCGAAACCAATCGTGCAGCTCGTGCGTAAGCTGCATCGACTTGACGGAT
This sequence comes from uncultured Collinsella sp., assembly GCA_965149855.1. Taxonomy (GTDB): domain Bacteria; phylum Actinomycetota; class Coriobacteriia; order Coriobacteriales; family Coriobacteriaceae; genus Collinsella. The sequence goes on along the minus strand of CBCTTO010000001.1, from coordinate 66,667 downwards.
TTTGGATTGGTCGGGCCGTCCTGTTCCGTACGTCCAAACAACATTCCAATCGCCAGAATGCCACCATTAAAAGCGCCGCACGCGCAGCCGGACTTGCCTGCGCCCACCGACATACCAGACGCCATGGCCACGACCGAATCGGGCACATCGAGCTCGAGCATTTGTTTCATGGTGTAGACAAGCGACTCGCAGCAGTAATAACCCTTTTTGAAGTTAGCCTCGGCCGCGCGTTGTACAGCACGAGGACTTAGCTCAGATACGCCAATTGCAACATTGGGTTCAATCATTTCTTTTCCTTTCAAATCGATATGGCATAGGGGCTGCCCCCTTGCCGCGTTCGCCCTACAGGGTCTCGATAAAGGCGGCGATGCGCGTCTCGATCTGGCCCATGTCGCCATTGCTGTAGTCGGTCTCGATCTTCATGTACGGAATACCCGCACCCTCGACGGCCTCCTGCATGCGCGCACTCTCCACATTAAAGGTGTGGCAGGCCTGGAGCACGTTTTCGACCACGCCATCGACGTGATACTTCTCGCACATGGCCAGTGTATTTTCCATGCGACCGTCGTTGGGCGTCATGACCGAGCAGTTGTTGTCCAGGTATCGGTCGGCGATGGCGCGCAGGATATCGGGAGCCTCCGGGTCGATCATCATGGCCGCCGTACGCTCGCCCGAGCAGTCGTCCATGCACACAACCACGCCGCCGTTGGACTCGATGGTGCGGCCAATCTTGTTGATCACACCGCCCACCGGGCAGCCGGTGATCAGAATGCGCTTAGCATCTGCCGCGACCGGGCGCTCTCCAGCCTCGTAGGTCTCACGCAGCTTGACAACCTTTTGCTCCAGCTGCTGCGTATAGGCCTCGATATCAAAGCTGAACGTACCGGCAAACATGGTGCTCATCAGGTCGACGCCGCTCATGGCCGCAGGCTGGTTGGCCTGGAGGGCAAACATCTCGAGTTGCGCCGCACGCAGACGGTTGCGGCGTCGGACGGCAGCGCGCAAGTCATCGTCGGTAATCGTGATGCCGTAGAAGCCCTCGAGCTCCTCCTTGAGCAGGCGGCACTCCTCGTACCAGCCTTCACGCTCGTAGGCGCGATCGCGACCCTGCGGCAGATGCAGAATGTGCGTATGCTTGAGCTCGTTGAGTAGCTCGTACATCTTCTTCTTGCCGTCGCAGGTGGTCTCACCGATGACCATGTCGCTAAAGTACGTAAACGGGCACTTTTGCGAGTAGGCAAAGCCGTACGTCGACTTGATGAGCGGGCAGAGATTTGCCGGCAGCACCTTCTCGGCCTCGGGAATCACCTCGTCGGACGTGCCGCACAGCGCCACGCTCGCAGCCCCCGCGGCATCGATAATCTCGAGCGGCGTGTAGCTGCACAGAAAACCGACCAGGCGATTACCCGCCTGCTTATAATCCTTGACGCGAATAAACGCCGCCTTGCGCTGCTCGTTGAACTCCTCAAACGTGCGCGGCAACGGCTGCTCAATATTTTCCGACATATAACTCCTAAACCTTTTAACCAACCAAGGAAACGGCTTTCCCAGGTGCCCGAGGTTGCCGTGAAAGAGAAGCGCCGCGTACTTTGGTACGCAAGCGACGGTTTGAACGGCAAGACCGGGTGCCTGGGGAAGCCGCCGAGACGGATAACTCTAAATGGTTTCCAAGAAAGCCTCGATCCTGGTTTGCAGCTGACCGGCGTCCTCGCCGGCGTAGTCGGTCGTGATGTGCATAAACGGAATGCCGGCTTCCTCGGCGGCCTTCTCCACGGCAAACGACTCCATCTCGTAGAGCGTGCAGAACTGCAGGGCCACGTCGACGATACCGTCGGCATGCAGGTCCTTGGCCATCTGGACAATGTCCTTCATACGCTGGTCATTGGGCGTAAAGACGGCGCAGTTGATCTTAAAGTAGCGCTCGGCGATGGCGTCGAGCATCTCGTCGACCGTCTCGCCGGACTCGTCGACCAAATCCTTGTAGTAGCGCGAACCCGTGCAGGACTCCTCGCCTACCACAACGCCGCCGGCCTTCTCGATAAGGTTGAACAGCTTCCAGTTGGGCACGGCCATGGGCGTGCCGGTGTACAGGATGCGCTTGGTCCCCTTGGGCGCCACGCCCTCGCCGGCCTCGACACGCTGCTCGCACTCAGCCGCCATAACGTTGATGGCTCCGGTCAGACGCGGCGTGTCGTCCATAAAGGCTGCCTGCACGGTCAGCAGGCTATCGAGACCGCTGATAGGCGCCGGGTCGGCAGCGCGGGTCGCAGCCAGACGCTGCAGGGCACGGCGCTTCTCATTGACGGCGTGGATGGCGGCTTTCAGACGCTCAGGCGTAATCGTGACGCCGCACTCTTCCTCGATCTTGGCGGCGAGTTTCTTGACCTCGGCCTTCCAGGTCACGAGCGTCGACTCGTCGTGCACGTTGGGGATATCCATGACGTACATGTTCTTTTGCGTCGCAAAGAACTCGTAGGCCTTCTTCTTACCGTCGCAGGTGTTCTCGCCTACCACCAAGTCACTCGACTCAATGTAGGGGCAGACCTCGCCCAGCTTAAAGCCGGCAAAGCTCTTGATGAGCGGACAAGTGTTGCGCGGCAAGTGCTCCTCGACCTTGTCGGTTGCCCAGTCGGCACCCGAGCACAGACCAACGGGAATGCCGTCACAGGCAAGCACGATCTCCTCGGGCACGTACACGCAGAACGACCCCACGATCTTGGTGGCCTCGCCGGCCTCCTTCTTGTCGAGCATCTCCTTAATACGGCCGCTGTGGATGTTGGTGGCCACAAAGTCCAGGTAGGACGTTGACTTGGGACGGTTGTTCTGCGACATGAACATGTCCCCGTACATCTGGCCCACGGCGCCCAGCAGCATATCGTGGTCGGCAAGATTCATGCCGAGGCTCTCCCACATCGGATGGAAATCGAATTCTTCAGCCATAACGGTTCCCCTCTCGAACCAAAAATGAATAGCTACGGTATTGCTGCACGGTGGATGGCGAAAACCCAGCCGCGCCTAAACCCGGAATTTTGGGGAACCTGCTTTGCGGTCGATTATTTAGTTGTGCGTCGTCTCTCCCGGAGCCGTGAACATACCTGCTCATATGCGGCTCCGAGCCATATATAGGGCACGCGCGGCAACGCGGCGAATGTATGTCGTCTGCGGCATATGCGTACCCTCCTTTACAAGTTGAGGTCAACTATATCAACGGTCGCCGACCATGCGAACACCGTTGACATTCGTACGACAGCGCCGTGTGTCGTCGTTTAATAAATAATCATCTTGATTGATAAGAGTTTGCCATTCCTCATTCGGCGAACGGCAAGACAAAGCCGCCGAGGCTTATATCCCCGACGGCATTACCCGGCGCTATCGACAAACCAAATGGATCCTGCTGGCATCGAAGTGCATGCGCAGCGTCTCGCCTGCTTGCGGTAGCTCGTCGACAGGCACGCCCACCTTGTTGACCTTCCACTGCAGACGCGTGGGCGCATCAGCGCGCGGCACGTCCAGCAGCACCAGCCGCTCAAAGCGCGAATCGCTCACACGGGCCACATGCAAATCGTAGCTGTTACGGCCCCGCTCAACGCGATTATCAACATGGAAATAGCTTGCGCGAACGCCCAGGTACGCCATATTATCGGGGACCTCGCGGCCCACGTTAAAGGTCATGCCCCAGTCGAGGGCCTCAACTTCTTCGTCGCCGATTTTGCGCGCACGGCTTGTGTTCTTGCAGCCAGTTAGGCGCAGCGCCGCCAGCGTCTGCGGACGGCGGACCACGTCCTCGACGGAGCCGAGCTCCTCAACATGCCCGTCGTGCATCACACAGATGCGCTGGCACAGGCGGCATGCCTCGTCGATGTCGTGGCTCACGTAGAGCACGGTACGGTTACACACATCGAACAGGTCGAGCATATTCTGCTCGAGGGCGCTCTTGAGGTACGCATCGAGCGCACTCATGGGCTCGTCGAACATAAAGATGCCCGGATGCGCCGCCACCATACGCGCAAGCGCCACGCGCTGCTGCTGCCCGCCCGAGAGGCGCGCGGGATACCGATCGGCGAAATCGGCCAGGCCAAAGATGCCCAGATAGCGCTCGGCCAGCCTTTTGCGCGCCACGGCGTCGCCTGCGTCCTTTACACCGGCGCATACGTTATCGGCCACTGTCATGTTAGGAAACAGCTGATAGTTTTGGAACAGCAGAGCGCATTTTCGCTCCTGGGGCGACAGGTTGATGCCCGCCGCCGAGTCAAAAAAGGTCACGCCGTTGACGACGATCTTACCCTCGTCGGGCGTCTCCACACCGGCAATGCAGCGCAGCGTGCAGCTCTTGCCGCAACCTGAAGCACCGAGCAGCGCCACACGCTCCTCGCCGGCCTCAAGCTGCATGTCGAGCATAAACCCGGGATAACGCTTCTTAATATCCAAAAAGAGCGACATAGCTTATCGACCTCCCTGCGGGGCCGCACCATCGCGCATGAGCTCGGCCAGTGCCTCGCGATCAATACGCAAGGCATCGCCGCCCGCCGGGTCGAGCGAATCGCCCTGTCCGGCGAGATCTTTGGCCTGTTTGCGCTCCGCACGGGAAAGGCCCCGCTCGCGATACTTTTGCGAATGCGCGGTGTACATGTTGATGAACAGAATGACCAGGAAACTGAACACGATCACGACGGCGACCCAAAAGAGGGCCACCGATGTGTTGCCGCCCATCCACTCAAAGTAGATGGCGATGGGGATGGTCTGGGTAATGCCGGCATAGTTGCCCGCAAAGAACAGGGTGCAGCCAAACTCGCCCATCGCGCGGGCAAAGGCAAGCACCGTGCCGGCGGCAATCGAGGGCCAACCAAGGGGCATCATAAGCTCGGTGAAGATGCGACGCTCGGACCAGCCCAAGGTTCGCGCGGCGTCGAGCATCTGCGTGTCGAGGCTCTCGAAGGCACCGAGCGCCGTACGGTAGACCAGGGGAAACGACACCACCACGGCAGAGATCACCGCCGCGGGCCAGGTAAAGACGATCGAGATACCGTGCGCGATGAGCCACTGGCCCACCCCGGTCGATCGACCAAACAGCATGAGGAGCAGAAAGCCGCAGACCGTGGGCGGCAACACCATAGGAATCGTAAAAACCGAATCGAGCAGGCCCTTGATGCGACTCGAGGTACCCATAGTCTTCCACGCGGCGAACAGGCCCAGTGCAAAGGAGATCAGCAGGGCAAGGCCGCTCGTTTTAATGGACACCCAAAAGGGGCGATAGTCGATGTCGCCCAAAAAGGAAGCCAGAGAGGTCAAGGGCCTCTGCTCATCCCGCAACACGACAGACGATGCCTCTACCATTTGAGCGCTATCAAGCCAACGCGCGCCGCCCTTGGCATCACCCGAGGCTGATGCAATCACCACATAGCGGTCCCCATCCGCACCGCGCTCGTCAAAGCCATAGGTATACCCGCCGGCATCAAACGTTGTTTCCGCCGTGACATACCAAGGAAGATCCACGTCCCCTAGCTGCGCACCTCCCATGCAGTTTGCGCTATCGAGCTTACAGACGAGGGCCTTGAGACCCGATACGCACTCGTTGTCCTGCGGATCCAATCCATACTTCTCGACCGCCTTGGGCGATATCCACGCCACAACGCGATCGGCAGCGGGCGCCACTACAAGGTCCACGTCCTCGTCAACGGTAAACCGGTAGCCCTCAGGCTGGCCCTCCATGGCACGAGCGGTCCCCTTGGCCAACCGCTCAAAACCCTCGATCCCATAGGAAAGCCCATGAGCGGTCGCAGCAACCTGGGCCCCGTCCTCAGCGTCCCCAGCAAACGCAAACCCCGGCACCCAGCAAAGCGCGAAGGTCAAAGCACAGGCGACAAGCATGCGGAATCTATTAAGCACGAAAAGCTCCAAGCGAATACAAGGACGGAGTAAAACACAAAACGATGGAATTATCGCGCCAAGCCGCACTACGCGGAAAGCTCAAAGCCGTACTTGGCCCAAATCTTCTGGGCTTTCTTGTTGGTCAGGCAGAAGTCGATAAACGCCTTGGCCTCGTCGGCGTGCTCGGAGCTCTCGGCAACGGCACCCGGGTACACGATGGGCTTGTGCGAATCCTCGGGGCACACGAAGGCCTCCTCGATGCCGTCGTAGCGGTAGATGTCAGAGCTGTAGACAAAACCGGCCACGCAGTCGCCCGTAAAGACGTAAGACGCAGCGGTGCCGACCTTGTCGGCCAGGGCAACCTTGTCGGCGAGCTCGGGTGCGTACTCGCCGTCGTCACCCTCGGTGCCGGTATAGAGGCCCACGGAAGCCAACGCCTGGTTGGCGTACTTGCCGGCAGGAACGGTCTTAGCGTCGCCGATGGCGATCTTGCCGTCCAGGTTCGCGACGTCAGCGATGGCCTCAACCTTGGTGTCGGAGCCCTCGGCACGAATGATCACAAGGTCGTTGACGAACATGTCCTCACGCGTGTCAGCGGCGACGAGCTCGGCGGCCTCGGCGTCGTCCATGGTGCCCTTGGAGGCAGTGATGAGCACGTCGACGGCGGCACCGGCACGCATCTGCTCGACGAGGTCGCCAGAGCCCTTAAACTGCGTATCGGCAAAGGTAGTGCCGGTCTGGTCGGTGTAGAGCTCCTGAACCTCGGGCAGAGCCTTCTCGAGCGAGTTGGCGGCAAAGACTTGCAGCTCGACAGCTTTCTTGGAAGATGCCTTAGCAGAACCGGCATCGGATCCGGCCGGCTCGGACGTCTTGTTGCCCGAGCAGCCGGCAAGACCAAGGCCGGCAGCGGCGACAGAAGAAAGCGAGACGAATCCGCGGCGAGAAACCATATCGAACATGTTCAACCCTTTCGAACGCTATACCCGGGCACCCCGCCGCAGGCTTTATTCTGTTACTAGATTATACTTCCGCGCGAATAATGTTTGTGATAATTAGTTCTAGTCTAATTAGTTTCTTTTACCGATAACCCCGAGATGGCTGCACTGTCGCTGCATAAAAAAGGCGGAGCAGCCCGCAAGGTCGCTCCGCCGCAGGTAGCGCGCTTATTTGGCGTGCCCGCCGCCCGCCGTCATTTGGGCCGCATGCTCCAGCTGGTCGCTCACGGCCTCCCAGCTTTCGCGAGCCGCTTTCGTAGATCCCGGAAAGTTGATGACAAGCGTATACCCACGCTGCATGCACACGGCGCGCGAGAGCATAGCGCGTCGCGTCTTGGTCATGGAGTATGCACGGATCGCCTCGGCAATACCCGGCACATCGCGGTCGCAGACGGCACGCGTCGCCTCGGGCGTCACATCGCGCATCGAAAGCCCCGTGCCGCCGCAGGTGAGCACGACATTGGCGTGGCACTCATCGGCGGCTTCCACAATGGCATCACCGATCTCGCTGGCGTCGTCGCGCACGACCACATGTGAGGCAACCGTCCAGCCCTGCGTCACGATGAGTTCCTCGAGTGCGGCTCCAGCCTCGTCCTGGGCAAGATCGCGTGTATCCGAGCACGTCACGATCGAAATCTTCAACTCCATAGCAATCCTCCTATAGCACCGTTCCCTCGGGCAGGTCGACACGCACGACATCCACGACGTCGCCTGCCTTGAGCTCGCACGGTCCTTCGTCAATACGCAGCAGGCAGTTGGCCCGCTGCATCGTGCCGAGCAGCGCCGAATTCTGCGTCTTGGCCTCGGTCACCAACAGCTCACCGGTCTCGGGGTCGCGCAAAACCGTGGCGCGATCGAAGAAGCGTCGGTCCTGTCGCTTTTTCACGCCGTGCGTGAGCGTCGCCTGCTGCACGGGACGCGCACCCTCGGCAAAGCCGCGCATCTTGCGGATCGCCGGACGGGCGAGCATCTCAAAGCCCACATACGCCGCGGCCGGATTGCCTGAAAGCCCAAGGTAGGGCTTACCTCCGAGCAGGCCAAACGTGATGGCCTTACCCGGACGCATCGAGATGCGGTCAAACAGTACCTCGCCCTCGCGCTTAACCAACGCCGTCACGTAGTCGTAATCGCCCGCCGAGGCGCCACCGCTCGTAATGACAAAATCGCACTCCCGCACGGCACGATGCACCAGCTCGGCAATCGCCTGCTCATCATCGGGCGCAATGCCGTAGAACACGGGCTCGGTGCCGGCATCGAGTGCCTCGGCCATCAGCGCCGAGGAGTTGGAATCGCGAATCTGCCCGCGCGCCGGCACGTTGCTCGGTGCGACCAGTTCCGTGCCCAGCGAGATGATGCCCACACGAGGGGCAGCGTGCACCTTCACGCTCGCGTATCCGGCGCTTGCCAGCAGACCCGCGCCAGCCGGAGCCACGACTTCGCCGGCGTGCATCACGACATCGCCGGCATGGGCCTCCTCGGCGGCAGAGCGAACGTTCTCCCCTACCTTGGCAGGCACCGAGAAGCTCACGTGCGAGCCCTCGTTGCCGTCACCGTCGAGCACCTCGACGATCTCGTATTTCACCACGGCATCGGCACCCTCGGGCACCGGCGCGCCCGTCATGATGCGGACCGTCTCGCCCGCGCCGATTGTGCCCTCAAACACATGGCCCGCGGCCTCATGTCCGATAACGTCGAGTGTCACCGGCGCCTCGCAAGATGCCTGCGCCAAGTCCGCCGAGCGCACGGCATATCCGTCCATAGCGCTGTTGGCAAACGGCGAGATGTCGATATCGGCCACCGCGTCCTCGGCCAAGGGAAGACCGGCGGCCTGCCACACGGGAATCTCGACGAGATCGGTCGGAGCAACATGCGACAGAACAATCGACTGCGCGTCCTCCAGCGGAATGAGTTTCTCTGCCATATGCACCTCTTAATGCCACGGCGCACATCACGGGCGCCGATTCTTTATGTTTATCTCAGTATAATCCCCCGCCGCACGACGGCGGCACGGCCCATGCCCACGAATACACCTGTCGGTAACGGACGGCGAAACAGAATGGAAACCAACCCACCGGTTCGTCGCGTTTGCCGCGTTCTATAATGCTTGCGTTGCAACCTAAAAGAGGGACGTATGGCTCATAACGACAAACCCGAAAGCGCAAACGAGGCGCAGGATCATTCCCAGCCGCTCGATGACGGCGGCTTTTTCTCCCTGAACGACGCCATCATGGCAGGCAGGCATCAGCTCACCCGCTCCGAGCATCTCTTGGCTGCCGACACACGCCGCAACGCCCGCAACCTACTCGCGAGCGCTAAGTTGCTCGTACTCGTCGTCATCGTCTCGCTCGCCATGGGCGTTGCCGCTTGGGCGTTTTTGGCCTCGTTGAATATCGCGACCGACTATCGCGAGCACCATGCGTGGATTTACGCGCTGCTTCCCGTTGTGGGCGTTGCAACCGCATGGGTGTACAAAAACCACGGTCTCGCCGCCAAGCGTGGCAACAACCTGGTCATTGACTCCGCCTTGGGCACACGCCTCATCCATATGCGCATGGCCGTCCTCACCTTCATCTGCTCCACGCTCACACATCTAACGGGCGGGTCGGCCGGTCGCGAGGGAGCTGCGGTGCAGATTGGCGGCACCATCGCCAGCAACATCTCGAGCCTCGCCCACCTCAAAAAGCATGACCACCACGACCTCATGCTCGCCGGCATCTCGTCGGCCTTTGGCGCCGTATTCGGTTCGCCCCTTGCCGGAGCTTTCTTTGGCATGGAGATGTGCTTTATCGGCAAGATCGACTACACTGCGGGCATCTACTGCCTGGTTGCCTCGTTTACCGGGTACTTTACGTCGCTTGCCTTGGGAACCGAGTACGAGGCGAATATCATCGCCAGCGTTCCCGCCATGACGCCCAAAACGGTCGTCATCGTAGTCATCAGCGCCATCATCTTTGGTCTGACGGCACGTCTCTTTGCCTGGTCGGTTCGTACCGTCAAGAGCCTGTACGGCCGCTTTATCACCAACTACCTTGCTCGCGCACTCGTGGGCGCGCTCGTAGTGCTCGCGGCCTACGCGATGCTCGACGCCTGGAAGTACGCCGGCCTTGCCACCTGGCTCTCGGGCGCCGGTTTCGCTGGCAACACGACCCTTTCCGATGCGGCCATCAAACTCGTCGTGACGGCGCTCACCCTGGGCGCCGGCTTCCAAGGCGGCGAGGTCACGCCTCTGTTTGGCATCGGTGCGGCGCTCGGTGGCTGGATCGGCTGCCTTGTCGGAATCGACCCCAGCTTTCTGGCGGCGCTGGGCATGCTCGGCGTGTTCTGCGCCGGCCTCAACGTACCCATCACCACCTGCATGATGGCCATCGACCTGTTCCATGGCACGGCCGCCGGGTTCTTTGTCATCGTGGCCTTTATCAGCTATCTCGCCGGCGGACACCGCGGCGTGTACCCCGCCCAGCGCATCATCTCGCCCAAGCGCCGTTCGCTTATTGTGGATGAGGGCGGCACGGTGGCAGAGGCTATCGAGCGCCACAACGACCTGATAGAGTAGATGTAATAATCGCCGTGCAGCCACAATCGGGGGCAATTCGACCTGAGCGCGACCGCACTGTCATGTCACACGCCGGGAGTCGCCCCATGCACGCAACTGATTTTGGTCGCACGCTCATCATCGCCAATCCTGCCGCCCAGTCGGGCGCCGCGCATGAGGTTGCCGAGCGCCTGCAGCGCTTTTTGGATATGACCACGCGCGCATCCCAGTTTGACCTGGTGCTGACCGAGCGCATGGGACATGCCACGGAGCTTGCCGCACAGGCTCAGGACTATCGCACCGTTATCGCTCTAGGCGGCGATGGCGTGATCCACGAGGTCGTCAATGGACTCATGACGCAGGATGAGGCAGTCCGGCCCGCCCTTGCCGTCCTGCCCGTAGGCTCCGGCAACGATTTTGCCCAAACGCTCGGTATCGATGATTTCTCCGGCAAGGATTTTGGCGCGCTGCTCACCTGCAAGCTGCAGCGTCAGGACATCGGGCGCATTCGCTCGTGGAGCCCCGCGAGCGGCAGCGGCGAGGCTACCGTTGAGTACTACGACCAGACGCTTTCGGTCGGCATCGATGCCGCCATCGGCCTTGGCACCACCGAGCTGCGCAAAAAGACCGGCTTGACGGGCGCGCCGCTCTACACTCTCTCGGGACTTGAGCAGTTTGGCCTACGCTATCGCAACTACCCCATGTCAGTCAGCTTTGACGGGGCGCCCGCCGAACGCGTGAGGGCGATCATCATGGCGATTCAGCTGGGCCCCACGTATGGCTCGGGCTATCGCATCTGCCCCGATGCCGACCCCCGCGACGGCATGCTCGACGTCTGCTACGCCTGCGGCCCCGTCCCTCGCGCGGTAGCCCTGCCTATGTTCCTTACGGCCAAGGACGGCCACCATACCAAGCTGCCGCCGGTTCGTATGCGCCGCTGCCGCCATGCCGAACTTACCTTTGAGGAGCCCGACTACCCCATCCAGGCCGACGGCGAGCCCGTTGTCGCCTCGCGCATCGAGGTGGACATCCTTCCCGCCGTTCTCGAGGTCTGGCACCCAAACCGCTAACTCCACCTAAGTTGCGGTGAAATGGGGACTGTTTATGCAGCTAAAGCCGCAAAACAGTCCCTATTTCACCGCAACTTATGAGGAGGCTATTCGTCGCTGCCCGGCTTGCGACGGTTGGCCTTTTTAATGGCGTTGAAGTGCTTGTCATTGAGCCTGCGCTGGCGAGAGCGCTGAGGCACCTTGGTCTTTACGCGCCGGCGCGGTGGACGCCCGCGACGCCCAAGCTCAGCGCGCAACTTACGCAGGCAGCTCGCGCGATTCTGAAACTGGCTGCGGCTCTCACGCGCCGTCACGACAATCCCCGTGGGCCCATGTTTCATGCGCACCGCAGAGTCCGTCGTGTTCACGCCCTGCCCGCCCGGACCCGTCGCGCGAAACACCTGTACCTCGCAATCGTGCGCCAGCTCCTCGACCGACATCTCGGCATAGCGCGCATACTCGCGCCATCCCATCTTGTTCTCGTCCATATCAACACCTCCCCTCATACAAAAAATGTGACAAAGGGACAGTCCCTTTGTCACATCGCATACCAATCGCTTGTGTTGCGAGCCTAGGCGAACGTGATCTCGCCGTTCTCGCAGTCCATATCGGCGATACGGGCCAGGCTCTCAACGCGGAAGCCGCGCTTGCGGAGCTTATCGCCACCGCCTTGGAAGCCCTTCTCCACCGCAATGCCAATACCAGATACCTCGGCACCCGCAGCCTCACAGATCTTGATAAGACCCTCGAGCGCGCAGCCGTTGGCCAGGAAGTCGTCGATGATCAGGACCTTGTCGCCCTCGGACAGGAAGCGCTTGCCAACGATAACCGGGTACTCCTTCTGCTTGGTAAAGGAGTAGATGGTCGTGGCATACTGCTCGCCGTCGAGGTTGATGGACTGTGCCTTCTTGGCAAAGACCACCGGCACGCCGCCAAAATGCTGGGCCGCAATGCAAGCCATGCCAATGCCCGAAGCCTCGATCGTCAGGATCTTGTTGATCTCGACACCCTCGAACAGACGGGCCCACTCGGCGCCCATATGGTCGAACAGCTCAACGTCGCACTGGTGGTTGAGGAAGGCATCAACCTTAAGGACGTTACCGGCCTTTACGATGCCGTCATGGCGAATACGATCCTCAAGCTCCTGCATGGCGCAACCCCTTCTCGCGGCAACGATACCGCGCGATTAATAAACGTTGTTCGATAGTCTACCACGGACCGACCCCCGCCCGCCCCACAAGCCGCATCGCACCATAAAGCTGCAAGACCAGTAGATAGGCCCGATTCGTGGCAGACAGCCTCCCAACACGCTAATGCCGGGTGCGCGTCCTCACCAAACGTACCAATGTGAGCGCAAAGCCCACGGTAGCAACGGCCATCAGCACGTAGAATACCAAACGGAAGCCAAAGAGGAACACGTCCGGACGACCCGCCACATAGCTCGTGACCGTCTTGCCCATCGCCGCGCTCGTCTGTCCATACAGGATGCGCGACGCCGCCGTAATACCCAGCGCTATGCCCGCATAGCGCGCCAAGCTGCTCAAGCTGCCCGCAAAGCCAAGCGCCTCACGCGGAGCCGAACCCATATACAGCGAATTATTGGGACTCTGGAAGATCGACGTGCCGCACGACATAAACGCGACGCAGCACACAATCATCAAGATGGAAGAGTGCTCGTCAAGCGTGCTCACCGCAAAGAGACCGCACACGTACACGCCCAGGCCAACGGCCGTGGGCGCTTCACAACCAACACGGTCGGACACCGAGCCCGAAAGCGGGCCCACAAAGGCATTCACGACCGGCATCGCCAAAAACAACAGGCCGGAGATATCGGAGCTAAAGCCGTGGGCATCCTGAAAGTAGAACGGCAGCACAAACTCGGAGGCACCGATACCCACGAACACGATAAGCATGCAAGCCAGGTTAATCGTGAAAGCCGAGCTCGCAAAGCAGCGACGCGCCGCCTCTGTCAACGGCATAGGGCGTTCGCCAGCCTCCGGCTTCACATGCGGCAGCGTATAGAGTCCCACGATAAACGAGATTACGCCAATGGGCAGATTGATAAGGAAGATGCTCTCCCAGGGAAAGCTCGCCACCAGCACGCCGCCGAGCACGGGGCCGCACATCATGCCAAGAGCCACAAAGGTCGCCAGAATGCCCATGGCACGGCCGCGCTCACGCGCCGGAAACGACTCGGTGATGATGCCCATATTGTTGGCCATCGCGGCGGCACAGCCAATGCCCTGCACGAAACGCGCCAAGATAAGCACCTCGAGCGAAGCCGAAAGCCCGCAAAGCAACGAGCCACCCGTAAAGACGATTACACCAAGCTGGAACACATTCACCTTGCCGCGCACATCGCCCAAGCGGCCAAACGGCAGCATGGCGACGCACGTCGCGAGCAGATACACCGAGCTCACGAGCTGAATGCGGTCGAGACCCACCCCCAGCTCCTTTTGCATCACTGGGAGCGCCACCGTCACGATGCTCGCATCCAGACACGCCATAAAGGTCATGACGAGCACGGTGAACAGAATCGCCCATTTATTCTTACCGTGGGTGTCGCCCTCTAGGGCAATGTGTTCGCGGCGCAGCTGCTCGGCAGTTTTCTCCATGTATATCCTTTCTATCGTGCAACGCAAAAACGGGACCCCAATCGCCTACAAACGGACACGATCGGGGTCCCGCCTACGGAATCGGAACTATGAGGACGTCGTCAGCCGAAAAGCCGTCCCACGCCTCGCACGCACGCTAGCCTAGCACTGCTCGAGCGCCTGCTCAAGGTCGGCAATCAAATCGGCCGTGTCCTCGAGGCCGCACGACAGGCGCACCATGTCGGCGGAGATGCCGCAGGCGATGAGCTCCTCATCGTTCATCTGGCGATGCGTGGCATTAGCGGGATGCAGGCAGCAAGTGCGGGCGTCGGCCACGTGCGTGGCGATCTGGGCGAGCTTGAGGCTCTTCATAAAAGTCTCGGCCGCCGCACGACCACCGTTAAAGCCAAAGCTCACGACGCCGCAGGTACCGTTGGGCATGTACTTCTGAGCCATGTCATAGTACTTATCGCCTTCCAGGCCCGGATAGCTCACGAAGCGCACCTTGGGATGGCTCTGCAGGAACTTGGCAACGGCCAGGCCGTTCTCGCAATGACGCGGCATGCGCACATGCAGGCTCTCGAGCGAGCTGTTCAGGAAAAATGCCGCCTGCGGGTTCTGCATGGGGCCGAGGTCGCGCATAAGCTGCGCGGTAGCCTTGGTAATAAAGGCGCCCTCGCGACCGAACTTCTCGGCATAGGTCACGCCGTGATAGCTCTCATCGGGCGTGGTGAGACCCGGGAACTTGTCCGCATGAGCCATCCAGTCAAACTGACCGTGGTCGACGATCACGCCACCCAGGTAGGCCGCATGGCCATCCATGTACTTGGTGGTGGAGTGCGTAACGATGTCGGCGCCCCACTCAAAGGGACGGCACATCACGGGCGTCGGGAAGGTGTTGTCGACCATCAACGGCACGCCGTGGTCATGTGCGGCCTTGGCAAAGCGCTCAATATCGAGCACGGCAAGGGCGGGGTTGGCAATCGTCTCGCCAAAGACGAGCTTGGTATTGGGCTCAAAGGCTGCCTCGAGCTCCTTATCGGTGCAGTCGGGGGCGACGAACGTGCAGGTCACGCCCATGCGGTCCATGGTGTGGGCGAGCAGGTTGTAGGTACCGCCGTAAATGGCAGAGCTTGCGACCACGTGATCGCCAGCACCGGCCACGTTAAAGATAGCGAGGAAGTTCGCAGCCATGCCCGAGCTCGTGAGCATCGCAGCGGTGCCGCCCTCCATCTCGCAGATCTTGGCGGCAACCAGATCGCACGTGGGGTTCTGCAGGCGGCTGTAGAAGTAGCCCGACTCCTCCAGGTCAAACAGTTTACCCATATGCTCCGACGTGTCGTACTTCCACGTGGTGGACTGGTAGATGGGCACCTGGCGCGGCTCGGCATCTCCCGGGTGATAGCCGCCCTGAACACATGTGGTACCGATGGTCTGCTCGCTCATATCTAGCTCCCTTGCCTGGGTTTTAGTTTTATTCGGTTCACGATACCGCTACCCTGCACCCCTCTCAACCCATCCCCAAGGTAGGTTATTGGACAAATTGATCAGGGGTATTTATCTCAAGCCTTGGGCATTTGCTCGATAGATAAAAACGAGGCATCCATGAAGCTCTCGATGATTACATGCCCCGTCACGGGTACCATAGGCGGGTACACCGTGACCAAGGAGACAACGATGAAGCAAATCGATACGGCCCAGCTCGACATCACCGCCTGTCAGGCTCAAGCTGCCGAATACCACGCCCGTGGCTTTAACTGCGCCCAGGCCGTTGCCTGCACGCTCGCGCCCGCCATCGGGCTCGACCCCCAGGTCGCCTTTACCCTCACCGAGGGCTTTGGCGCCGGCATGGGCGGCATGACCGAGACTTGCGGCGCCATCTCGGGCGCCGTGGCCATCATGGGGTTTGTGATGAGCGACGGCATGGAAAACCCCAAGACCAAGGGCCAGACCTACAAGCTGTCGCGCGAAATCGCCAAGCGTTTTGGCGAGAAGAACACGACGACCGTCTGCGGCACGCTCAAGGGCATCGGATCGGATAAGGGTCCGCTCCGCAGCTGCCCCGGCTGCATCGACGATGCCGTCGAAATCGCCTGTGATGTGCTAAAGCAGCTCGCCGAGTAATCGACAGCAACAGTAAAACGACGGCCGGCGCGCTTGGGATTCATCTAAAAGCACGCCGGCCGCCGTCGTTAGAACTCGGCAAATTCGGGAGCGCCGACCTCAATCTCCTCGCGCCCCGCCATAAGCTCGCGCATCTTAGCGCAAAACGGCTCCTGCTCCCCCGCTTTGAATACCAGGTGAAGTGTCACGGCATCCGCGTAATCGGTATCCGAAACCTTGGCACCCGAATCCTGCGCCAAACGAAGCACCTGCTCATACTGCGGATAGGCCACATGCACGTCAACAGACACGACACTCGTCATCTCGACGATCTGCCCGGCCTCCTGAGCCGCGGCCACCGCCGCCTGCGTCGCCGCGGTATAGGCGCGTACCAAGCCACCAGGCCCCAACAGCGTGCCACCAAAATAGCGCGTCACCACGCAGCAAACATTTTTGAGCTCTGCGCCGCGCAACACCTCGAGCGTCGGCATACCGCTCGTGCGGCTCGGCTCACCATCATCGCTCTGGCGCTCGCGTCCATCGACTAAAATCCACGCGGGAACATTGTGTCGAGCGTCGTAATGACGCTTGCGAACCATCTCGATAAAGGCATTCGCCTCATCCTCGGACTCAATATGGACCAGCTGGGCAATAAACCGGCTCTTGCGGTCCACAAACTCGCCCGAAGCCTCAATATTCGATTGCAAAGTAAAATAGCTGTCCAACAAAGCCCCTCAACAAAACTAAGCGCGGCAACAAACAGCCTCAATAATACGGCAAAGGCCGTACCGATAACCCCGGTAAATAGAACAGCAACGCCGATGACCAGGCAAAAACAGCGAGACGGCGTCAGCTGAGTCGATTTGGCCCGAAAGAGGAGGGAGCACGCCTTATGGCGGCGACCGACGAATGAGCGCCAAATCGGCCAGCTGACGCCGTCGAGAGCGAGAACCCGTCAGCGCGAGCAAGGTGCCTTGAAAGACGAGGGCATTGACCTTATGGTCATGCCCGAAGGCTTGAAAGGCAGATTGCCGCGCTGACGGGTTCGCAGCGTCAACAAAGTGCTGAGTGGGCTTGTAAGCCGGGTTCTGTCGTGAACGGTCATTTATCTTGTCTGCACGTTACCGTGCAGCTCCACGCACGCTACCCGAACGCGGACCGGGCCGGCCCATAGCGTTCCTATTCGCGCTTGCTCCGGATGGGGCTTGCCAAGCCGCCGTGTTGCCACGACGCTGGTGGTCTCTTACACCACCGTTTCAGCTTTTCCCTTTACGCCTTGCGGCGCAGGTGGGAGTCTTCTTTTCTGCGGCGCTTTCCGTCGGATCACTCCGCCCGGCCGTTAGCCGGCATCCCGCCCTCTGGAGCCCGGACTTTCCTCACGCGTACTGCAAGCAGCACATCGCGCGACCGTCTGGCCCACTCAGCAGTGCAAGAGTGTAACACACCGTTGCCGCAGGCAATGGCACAACGCAAACGCTCGACACGATAAACCAAGAACCGCCATGCGCTACAATGGTCCTGTCGATGGGCAACGTCGTCAGTCGAGACGCGACCGCGCTCCACACCCCTCCGTCTACTCGGTGTGTTCCCGCCTCCTCCCCGAGGCGGGATGTCGGCATTTTTCATAAACCGACAACCCAATAGCCTATGGACAGCACGGGCAGCATCGCACGGGTAGCATCGCGCACCTCAGCAGTAAAAACAAAAAGGGACCCGTCCATTGCGGACGGATCCCTTAAAACAAGTGATCGTCAAACCGATTTACTCGGCGTCGGTCTCCTCGTCCTTCTTCTCGGAAGGAAGCGGGGTAACCTCGATCTCGACGCCCAGAGTCTCAGCAGCAGACTTCATGGACAGGGAGATGCGACGACGGTCGAGGTCGATCTCCATGACCTTGACCTGAACCTTGTCGCCCACGTGGGTGACCTGAGAAGGCTGGTCGACGTGCTTGTTGGCCATCTCGGAGATATGCACCAGGCCCTCGATGCCCTCGCCCAGATCGACGAAAGCGCCGAACGGGACAAGCTTGGTCACAGTGCCCTCGACGATAGCGCCGACGGGGTACTTCTTGACCAGTGCGCGCCACGGATCCTCGGTGGTCTGCTTGAGACCCAGGGAGATGCGCTCGCGGTTGAGGTCGACGTCGAGAACCTCGACCTCGACCTCCTGGCCGACCTTGACAACCTCGGAAGGATGGTTGACGTGGTTCCAGGAGAGCTCGGAGATGTGGATGAGGCCGTCGATACCGCCGAGGTCGACGAAGGCGCCGAAGTCGACGATGGAGGAAACGGTGCCCTGGAGACGCATGCCAGACTTGAGCTTGGACAGGATCTCGGAGCGCTCGGCCTTACGGGACTCCTCGAGCACGACGCGACGGGAGAGGACGACGTTGTTACGGTTGCGGTCCATCTCGATGACGCGAGCCTCGATGCGAGTGCCCATGTAAGAGGTGAGGTCCTTGACGCGACGGAGGTCGACGAGGGAAGCGGGCAGGAAGCCACGCAGGCCGATGTCGAGGATCAGGCCGCCCTTGACAACCTCGATAACCTCGCCCTCGACGTTCTCGCCGGAGTTGAACTTCTCCTCGATGCGGTTCCAAGCACGCTCGTACTCGGCACGCTTCTTGGACAGGACCAGACGACCGTCCTTGTCCTCCTTCTGGAGAACCAGAGCCTCGATGGGATCACCGAGTGCAACGATGTCTGCAGGGTTAGCGTCCTTGCGGATGGACAGCTCGCGGACCGGGATAACGCCCTCGGACTTGAATCCGATGTCAACGAGCACCTCGTCATGCTCGATCTTAACGACAGTGCCGTTAACGAGATCGCCCTCATCAAAGTCGGTAATCGTACCGTCGATGAGGTTGTTCATCTCCTCCTCGTTGACATCGTCAAGAGAGAAAATGGACGAGTTCTGAATCTCACTCAAAGGTGGACCCCTTTCGAACTACGGGGCCCCGATTGCTAGGACCTACAGAAGGGTGCGACAAGCACACAACGTTTAGGAACACTCGGGAGCCGACAGATACTAATGTGACGCTTATGCAATCACGTTCGTATAGGTTACGGGGAAATCATTTCGATTTCAAGCGTGAACTGCGATTTTTTACTCGTATGGAGACTTTTTCGCAATCTTGTGGACGACCGTCTCCATAAGTTGACGATAGGCAGTTAGGCATACGGCTTTGGGGTAAAGTATCCGGAGCCAACGATTCTGGAACGATTTTTCGAGAAAGGTGCCCGCGTGCTCAAAGCAGTCGTTTTCGATATGGACGAGACGCTTCTTAGCATCAACCTCAACGCGTTCATCCTTCGCTATTTTAAGGATGTCTCGTCGATGCTCGCGGATATCGGGCGCCGCAGCCGCGGTGGCACGATGGCACGCCTCGGCACCATCCTGGTCGACCTCAACGCCAACCGTCGAAGCGGCACGGACAACCGCACCAATCTTGAGTTTTACCGCAGCGAGGTCGAGCGCCGATGCGGCATCTGCCTCTCCGATCCCCTCATCTACGAGGCGTTTACCTACTACGACCGCGAAGTTCTTCCGTACAA
This sequence comes from uncultured Collinsella sp., assembly GCA_965149855.1. Classification (GTDB taxonomy): domain Bacteria; phylum Actinomycetota; class Coriobacteriia; order Coriobacteriales; family Coriobacteriaceae; genus Collinsella. The sequence goes on along the minus strand of CBCTTO010000001.1, from coordinate 46,972 downwards.
GAACGACGAGGTCATCAACGCCCACGCCATGCCGGGCGCACACGCCGCGCTTCAGGCCGTGCAGGACGCAGGGCTGCGCTGCGCGCTCTTTACCAACCCCAGCTTTCCCCAGGGGGCCATCGAGTGCCGCATGGGCTGGGGCGACCTGGCCGACGCCCCCTTTGAGCTCGTCACGCACATGGGAAACACCACCCGTTGCAAGCCCGATGCCACCTACTATCTAGAGCAGCTTCAGGTGATGGGACTCGAGCCGCACGAGGTCCTTATGGTGGGCAACGATCCCAAGCGCGACTTCCCGTCCCCCGATTGCGGCATCCAAACCGCCTTTGTGGGCCAAGGCAAGCCCAGCCGAGCCACCTGGCGCGGAACCATGGAAGACTTCGCCCGCGATTTTAACGCCGTAATCGAGGCCTTCTACGAGCACCAAATAGCCGACGAACTGTCGTAGGACCCCTCGCTCCAAACCAAATATCGCCGCAGGTTGAGCACAAGTCAGCGAAAATGCCCCTAAGCGAGCAATGTGCCTTGAAAGAGGAGGGCATAGGCCTTCTGGCCATGCCCGACGATTGAAAGGCAGATTGCCGCTTAGGGGCGTTTGCAGCGTCGACTGGTTACGCGGTTTGGTAAAACCGCGTAACTAGCACACCTGGGTTTTACCGATCATGATGTTGAGGATCTCGATGTCGGTGTCCTTCATGCCCACGCGGCCCACGTAGCCCATGCTGGCAATCGTCTGCTCGACGGTATCCTGAATGAGACCCTCGCCGGCGCGGAAGCCGCGGCCCTGCATGGCCATATCGTGGCCCAGAATCGCAGCATCAACGGCAGCGGAAATCTTAGCCGCGCAACTCGCCTTGGCGCCATCGCACACGATGCCGCCCACGTTACCGAGCGTATTCGAGACCGTCGCGCCAATCTGCTCGCGCGTGCCACCGCACAGCCAGGTAATCGCAGCGCCGGCGCCGCACGCGGCGCAAATAGCACCGCAAAACGCCGAGAGCGCACCAATATAGCTCTTGATATGCACGGCGATAAGATCGGACAGCATCACGGCGCGCACCAGGCGCTCGTGGTCGCAACGCAGGTACTCGGCATACTCCATGACGGGCAATGCGCAGGTAATGCCCTGATTGCCCGAGCCGCACACAATGGCGACCGGCAGCGCGCAGCCGTTCATGCGGGCGTCGGACCCGGCGGCCGCACGGGCACGGGCACGGCAGGCGACGTCATCGGCACGAGCACCCAGCAGCGTACGACCCACCTCGGCGCCCCAAGCGTGCGCAAGGCCCTCGGCACTGATTGCGCCATTCAGCTCAATCTGACGCTCAACGGCAGCGCGGGCGTCCTCAATGTCACCGTCCTCGATAAAGTCGATGATGGACTCAATGCTCATAGGGGCATCGGCCTTATCCGCCGCACGCTCGGCCACCACGCGCTCGGCGCAGGCGGCACACTCCCCCGCCGACTTGCCGCATACCGGAATACCATCGAGCGTATGGCACGTGACATTAGTGTGGTGATCGGTAATCTCGACGACCGCGGTATGGCCCCCGGCCGTCGCAGTCACCTTGATGTAGAGGTTGGGCACACCTTCGACAAGCGACACATCGCAGTAGCCGGCGTCGGCGAGGAGCTCGGCCACGCGAGCGCGGTCTTCATCGTTAACGCTCTCGAGCACCTCGAGCGCGCTCTTAGCGTCGCCGCCCACGGCACCCAGCACGGCCGCGGCCTCAATACCGTGCATACCGCCCGAGTTGGGCACGGTCACGCTCTTGACGTTCTTGATGATGTTGCCCGAGCAGGCAACATCCATATGATCGGGCTCGCAACCGAGCGTCTGGCTCGCCAGTGCCGCTGCATAGGCAACGGCAATGGGCTCGGTACAGCCGAGCGCGCAGACAAGCTCGCGGTTCAAAACATCGCAAAACGCGGCATCACGAAGGGAATCGGCAGGCATAGGTATCTCCTACTTGTATAACGGGCTGGGCTCTCAATAATAATTAGCTCTTTTATTTGATAACAATGCATCAAAAACCGCAACCATGGTTCCGGCGGACGGCGCTCGAGCACAAACTAACAGCATTCATTCATGAGAAGCCGGTCTTGTTGCATGCTAAAGCGTTTGACCAAAAAACGCCCGAGCGTTTATGCAAAAGTCGCGCTATCATGCAGTCGAACGCGGTAAACACCTTTAGCATTTGCGCCGCACAGACCAGAGAGGAACCATCCATGAAGATCGGTATCGGTAACGACCACGCCGCCGTCGAGCTCAAGAACATCATCTCCGAGCACCTGAAGGAGCGCGGCTGCGAGGTCGTGAACTTTGGCACCGACACCTCCGAGAGCTTTGACTACCCCATCGCCGGCTACAAGGTGGGTAAGGCCGTTGCCAACGGTGACGTCGACCTGGGCATCCTCATCTGTGGCACCGGTGTCGGGATTAGCCTGGCTGCCAACAAGGTCGAGGGCGTACGCGCCGTCGTGTGCTCCGAGCCCTTCAGCGCCAAGCTCTCCCGCATGCACAACAATACCAACGTGCTCGCCTTTGGCGCCCGCGTCGTGGGCTCCGAGCTCGCCAAGATGATTGTCGACGAGTGGCTCGACGCCGAGTTTGAGGGTGGTCGTCACGAGCGTCGCGTTAACCTCCTCAACGAGATCGATCACACGCGCGGCCTCAAGGTCGTCGACGAAGCCTAAACTATTCAGTGCCACAAGCTAACAGCAGGGGCCCGCTCGGAACACATATCCGAGCGGGCCCCTGCATAGATTTTGGAATAAAAGGGCGCCGCGGATGGAGTTCCGCGGCGCCCAAGCCACACGCTAACAGCTTTAAGGAGTCAAAGCTGGTTTAGCCAAAGAAGCGCTTGATCTCGATCTCGGCGTTCTCCAGGCAGTCGGAGCCGTGGATCACGTTGGCGTTGACATCGACGGCAAAGTCGCCGCGGATGGTACCAGGAGCAGCCTCAAGCGGGTTGGTAGCGCCCATGAGGGTGCGCATCTTAGCAACAGCGGAGAGACCGGAAACGACCATCTTGACGACCGGACCGCTCGTCATAAAGTCGCAGAGACCGCCAAAGAAGGGCTTGTCGGCCAGATGGGCGTAGTGCTCCTCGACGGTAGCGCGCTCGAGCGTGGTCATCTCCATGCGCTCGATGACAAGGCCGCTGCGCTCAATGCGAGCAACGATCTCGCCGATCTTGCGGTCGCGCACGGCGTCGGGCTTAATCATGATGAAAGTCTTCTCGATAGCCATAAGGTAGCCTTTCAAGTAGGTTCGCGCGTGCCCAAGTCCCATTCCGGCACCCGCCTGGACTGCATCGTAACAGAGTTTTAGCTGCAGTTAAACAAAAAGCTGTTTATTGAAACGCTGCAATTTATTAAAACGCTCCATATGTGTCACTTCTGTTTCGAAGCCCGATTAGAGTACCATCCGACCGCCCATCAACCGCATCGAACAGAGCAGGCGGTCGGTTGCCGCCCGCGAACGTAACCCCTTCACAACCTGCCCAAAGGTCCTACAGAACTTCTCGACAAGCCCCTCCCCCATAGCAACAAAATACGGGCGCCCACATCAGCAGGCGCCCGTAAAGTGAAAACGATTTATCAATAAATGGCCAAAACGGCTTCAGCCAAACCTCTACTTTGCCCCGTGACCCATCCTGACGACCTTGGTCAGCGACCCAAACACACCCTCATCGGCCGCAAGCTGCGCCTCGGCGCGCTGCAGCTGCACGGCAACGGCGGCAGGAGCGGTGCCGCCCTCGGTCGTGCGCGCAGCGACAATCGACGGGATGTCGAGCGCCTCGGTAATGTCGCGCTCAAAGAGCGGGCTTGCCTCCTGGAACACCTCAAACGGCAGGTCCTCAAGATTGCAGCCGCGCTTCTCGCACATCAGGACCAGATGGCCTACCACGGCATGTGCCTCGCGGAACGGCAGGCCACGCTTGGCCAGGTAATCGGCAACATCGGTAGCGGCAAGGTGCCCCACGCCGCACTCGCGCGCCATGGCATCCTCGTTGACGGTCCAAGTCGAAATCATTCCGGCCATAACCGACAGACACTGCATGAGCGTATGGGCGGTATCGAGCGCGCCCTCCTTGTCCTCCTGCAAGTCCTTGTTATAAGCAAGCGGCAAGCCCTTCATGGTTACCAGCAGCTGCACCAGGTTGCCGTACACGCGACCGCTCTTGCCGCGGATAAGCTCGGCAAAGTCGGGGTTCTTCTTCTGCGGCATGATAGACGAGCCGGTGGAGTAGGAGTCTGAAAGCGTGATAAAGCCAAATTCGGAGCTCGACCACAGCACAATCTCCTCGGAAAGACGCGACAGGTGCATCGCCATGACGGATCCGGCGTAATGCAGATCGAGCAGGAAATCACGGTCGGAAACCGCATCGAGCGAGTTGGGAATCACGCCCGCAAAGCCAAGTTCAGCAGCCGTCATCTGGCGATCGAGCGGATAGCTCGTACCGGCAAGCGCGGCAGCACCCAGCGGGCAGTTGTCGGCGGCATCAAAGGCGGCCTTCAGGCGCGTAAAGTCGCGCGCGAACATCCAGGAATACGCCAGCAGATGATGCGAGAGCAGCACGGGCTGAGCGTGCTGCATATGCGTGTAGCCCGGCAGAATCACCTTGTCGTACTTCTTGGCCGCATCCACCAGCACGTGGCGCAGCTCAAGATTGGCCTCCATGAGCTCCTTGGCCAGCGCCTTGATGCCCAGGCGCGTATCGGTCGCCACCTGGTCGTTGCGCGAACGCCCAGTATGCAAGCGCTTGCCAGCCTCGCCGATGCGACGCGTCAGCTCGCTCTCGATGGACATATGAATGTCCTCATCGTTGATATCGAAGGTGAAGTTGCCGGCATCGATATCCTGTTCGATTCCGGTCAGGCCCTTGGCAATCGCCTGCTCGTCCTCGGCACTGATGATGCCCTGGGCGGCCAACATCTTGGCATGCGCCTTAGAGCCGGCGATATCCTGCTTATAGAGATGTTTGTCGACCGGCAGCGACGCGCCAAACTCCTGCGTGACCTCGGCCACGCCCGCCTCAAAACGACCGCCCCAAAGAGCCATGGAACCGTCTCCTTTCTCCAAATACCAAAACAAGCGTCCAAAGCAATGTGCCCTGTCGCTAAAGCGATTTATCAACCGCTAGTTTTACACACTCCCTGCCGCGCGCGGGGCCATGTGGCTAATTTGCAAAGAAGTGACGCACCATGCACTTGGCGCCCAACGTCTCCCTCCGGATGTTGCCCTGCGAACCATCGATCCAGGCCTTCAGGCTCATAGGAACGTCCTCGACCTTTACAGCATCGAACTCGGGCGCGAGGGCAAGCAAAGCATGCGCGATAACATTGAACATAATGGATACTCCTCATATATATAGGCACAGAGCCGCCAAATTGATAGAAGGAGCCCCGCCGGACAACCCCGGCGGGGCTCGGACTCAGCCGCAGACGCGGCATCATATATGCGGGCGGAACGTAGGGGCCACCGATGTTAAGAAGTGTCAGCAAGCATAACGAAAGGTAGGGACCCCGTGCGCCCGTTATGTATCACGCGGATGGGCCGCGCGGATACCAAGGGAAGGAGGCACTAGGCCTGGGCGGCAGCAGAGCTGGGGCCCTGGACCTTTGCCCACGTCTTGAGCGACAGCGTATCGATCTCGATAAAGCCGGCGCTGGCCTTCTCGTCAAACGTGGTGTCGCGGTCGTAGGTAGCCAGACCGTAGTCGTAGAGGCTGAAGGGGCTCTTGCGGCCGACGACATGGCAGTTGCCCTTAAAGAACTTCAGACGGACAGTGCCGGTCACGAACTTCTGGGTATCGGCCATAAAGGCATCGAGCGCGTTTTTGAGCGGGCTGTACCACTGGCCGTTGTACACGGCGGTGGCCCAATCCTGCTCGAGCTTGATCTTGGTCTTGAGCAGGTCGCCCTCGACGCAGATGTCCTCGAGCGCCTTGTGGGCGGTGATGAGCGTCAGGGCTCCGGGAACCTCATAGCACTCACGGCTCTTGAGGCCCACCAGACGATCCTCGACCAGATCGAGGCGGCCAAAGCCATTGTCGCCGGAGATCTTGTTGAGGGCGATGACGATCTCGGAGAGCTTCATCTTCTTGCCGTCGACGGCGACGGGCTTGCCGGCCTCAAACTCAATCTCGGTGTAGGTCGGGGTGTCCGGCGTGTCCTCGGGGTTCTTGGTCATAACCCAAGCGTCGTCGAGCGGCTCGTTCCAGGGATCCTCCAGGTGACCGCACTCAATGGCACGACCCCACAGGTTGTCGTCGATGGAGTAGGGGTTGTCGTTGGCACCCTCGGGAACCGGCACGTTGTGGGCGTGGGCATAGGCGACCTCGTCGGGACGGCACTTCAGGTCCCACTCGCGAACCGGGGCGATAACCTTGAGCTCGGGGTCGAGGGCCTTGACGGCGGCCTCAAAACGGACCTGGTCGTTACCCTTGCCGGTGCAGCCGTGGGCGACGTAGGTCGCGCCAAACTCGTGGGCGACCTCAACAAGCTTCTTGGCAAGCAGCGGGCGAGACAGAGCGGAGAGCAGCGGGTACTTGTTCTCGTACATGGAGTTTGCCGCGATGGCTTTAGTCAGGAACTCATCGGAGAACTCGTCGCGCAGGTCGAGCACCTGGCAATCGAGAACGCCCAGGTCGAGCGCCTTCTGCTTCTTGGCATCCAGTCCGGTCTCTTCCTGGCCCACGTTGCCGCAGACACAAACGACATCGAGATTCTTCTCGTCCTGGAGCCACTTGACACATACGGATGTATCAAGACCACCGGAATATGCGAGAACGACTTTTTCCTTGCTCATGGCTGTTTCCTTTCGCCCTTGGTAGCTAGTTAGAACATCGGTCAGTTGCAAGTCACCTTGAGGTCAAAAACCGTGCAATATCAGGTTATTCAGCAGAATGCATCACAGGCATGCCCTAGAAACATGCGGCTATGTCGTGCTTAAACCCAACGACCTCAAAATGACTCTGTTGAGGCATTGCGCCCCATGCGGACAGAGACGATTGTTATCGTCGTCGGGAAATTGCGCGCTGGCGTCGGATGGCATTGTCTGCAGTGGTGATGATCTTTACGAACTGCATCTGCCTCTCCTCTCACGTATCGCCGGGCGCAATTCAAATATCGCAAACGGTACCTTTTCCTCGGTAAACGGCTCTTTTGCCGTCTCCGTTTTCGATGTTCGCTATATTACGATAAAGTGCACGCTGCGCAAGCGACAAATTCAAATTTCTGAAAAGTTTTTTCATTAGTTTGTGAATTGCAGTGCAAATACGCACCATTCCTGCGAAAATACGCTCGACTACTAGTTGATGGTTATAACGTCTGAAACAATCTCGAAACGAAAGGCGCTTTTTTATGCAAACTTACGAATCGGACGCCAACATCGGCAACATTAAGATTCTCGCCGTCGATATGGACAAGACGCTGCTGACCGACGAGCGTGTGCTGCCCCAGGGTCTTGATGAGCGCCTGGACAAGCTCGCCGACGCCGGCATCGTATTCTGCCCCGCCAGCGGACGTCCCGCCCCCAAGCTCGAGGAGATGTTCGAGGGCATCAAGAACCGCCTCGCCTTTTGTCCCGACAACGGAGCGTGCGTGATCTATCGCGGCAGCTATATCTATAAGAGCAATATTGACGTGGAGCTGTATCAGCAGGTCTTGAACCGTGCCTCGGAGGATCCTCGCGCTGTCCCCGTCCTGTGCTGCTTCGACGAGTTCTACGTGCTTGCCCGCGACCATCAATACCACGACGAGATCAGCGTCTACTACAACACAATCAACTACGTCGACAGCTTTGAGGGCATCGATTTCGAGTCCAACAAGATTTCGGTCTTCTTCCCAGGCTACGACGCCGAGCCCGCTTTCCGCGAGACCTATAGCCCCGAGTTCTCGGACAAGCTCTACGTCACCAACGCCGGGCGCGAGTGGATCGACTTTATGAACCTGGGCGTCGACAAGGGCGCCGGCATCGCTCACCTGTGCGAGCACCTGGGCATCGATATTGCCGATGCTGCCGCCGTGGGCGATACCTACAACGACATCCCCATGCTGGAGCGCGTCGGGCATAGCTTTATCGTGGACAATGCCGAGGAGCACATGAACGCGCACGCCAAGTGGCGCATTCCGAGCAACAACGACGGGGGCGTACTGACGCTCATCGACGCCATCTTGGCGGCTCGTTAACGTAGCTCGTCGGACCTGGCCGGGCGGCGCGGATTAGTTTTTCGTTCGGTCAGGTCCTGGGCTCGCTCGGAAAGCACATTAAGTGCTTTCCGGCTCGTGCGGAATCTACGAAAAACTAATCCGCGCCGCCCGGCCAGGTCCTAGGTTTACTTGCTTGCCGCCTAGATGGTGTCTTGGCGCCTAGATACTTTGGCTGAATTTAATTGGATGAAGGGAGCTCCTTGTTGATGAGGGGCTCCCTTCTTGTTTGGTTACTTTGGGGTTGTGGGGCGTCTTTATTTGGCATCGGCCCAGGTTATGCCGGTGCTGGCTTCGGCGATTAGGGGGACGCGGAGGTCTACTACGTGTTCCATGACGTCGCGGACCATGGTGGTTAGGCGCTCGACTTCGTCGATGGGGCACTCAAAGTCCAGTTCGTCGTGCACCTGCAGAATCATATGGGCGGCAAAGCCTTCTTCTTCCAGGCGACGACTTACGCGGGCCATGGCGATCTTGATGATGTCTGCTGCGGTGCCCTGCATGGGATGGTTCATGGCCGTGCGCTCGCCAAAGCCGCGGAGTTGCGGGTTTTTGGCCTTGAGCTCCGGAATATGACGCCGGCGACCGTACATGGTCTCGGCGTAGCCCGTCTGTTTGGCGCGCGCTACCACGTTGTCGAGGAACGTGCGCACGCCCGGGTAGGCCTCGTAGTAACGGTCGATCATGTCGCGCGCCTCGGCCATCGAGATATGCAGCGACTGCGACAGGCCGTAGGCCTGCTGACCATACACGATGCCAAAGTTCACGGCCTTGGCGCGACTGCGCAGGTCGGGCGTTACCTCGGACACCGGCACGCCGAACACGCGCGCCGCCGTCTCGGCATGGAAGTCCTCGCCCTCGTTAAAGGCGCGCACCAAGTGCTCGTCACCCGAGAAATGCGCCAGCAGACGCAGCTCGATCTGCGAGTAGTCCACCGCCAAAAAGACGCTTCCCTCGCCTGCCGAAAACGCCGTCTTGACGGTACGACCCAGCTCCGAGCGCGTCGGGATGTTCTGCAGGTTCGGGTCGCTCGAGGACAGACGCCCCGTTGCCGTGATGGTCTGGTTGTACGTAGTGTGTACGCGACCGTCACCACGGCGTAGCGGGCCCAGGGTGTCCAGATAGGTGGACTTGATCTTAGACTTCTCACGCCAGTCCAAGATCAGACGCACGATTTCGTGGTCACGCGCAAGGTCGCTCAGCACCTTGGCGTTGGTCGAATAATAGCCGCGCTTAGTCTTCTTGAGGCCCTTGGTCGGAAGCCCCATCACATCAAAGAGCACATGCGACAGCTGCATGGGACTGCCAATATTAAAGGTCTCATCACCGGCAAGGTCGCGAATGCTTCGCTCGACCTCGGTGATCTGGGTCGCCAGACCCTCGGACAGACTGCGCAGGCGATCGGGGTCCACGAGCATGCCCGCGCGCTCCATCTTGGCAAGCACCGGAACGAGCGGCATCTCGATGCCATCGAACACGTTGGCGGCATTCTCACGGGCCATGCACTCGCGCAACGGCGTCACGAGCGCCAGCGTCAGAGCCGCAGTACGGGCGGCAGGCGCTGGAGCGTCCTCGCCGGCACCCTCTGCGCCGCGCACCGCAGGCAGCGCCATCTGCAGATACGTATCGGCAAGATATGCCTCATCGAACTCGGAGCGATCGGAATCCAGCAGGTAAGCGGCGACCACGGTATCGAAGATACGCGTGGAATCGGCAGCGAGCGGATCCATGAGCTCGGGCTCAGAAGAATCGATGGGCGAAAGCTCGTGCAGCAGCGCCTTCGTATCCGGGCTCGCCACGCGGCCCTCCATAAACAGGCGCGCAAGCACGCCGGCGATCACACCGTGAGCGAAGTTGAAGCCATCGACTACGGCAGTGGAGGCGCTGTCGCCCTCCTCGAGCGCGAACAGGACCTTGGACGTCGCCAACCACAGCGTGCGCGTCAGTCCAAAGAGCGCGCCCTCTTCCTTGTCGTCGTCCACCACGGCGGCGACCCACTCGCCGGCATCAATCGCGCGGGAGACCTCAGCCGCAACGGCACCAAGCGCGTCGGCATCGCCGGCGGCTGCGCGAACCATAGCAGGTATCTCAAACACACTGGAGGCAGCAGCAGCCCCGCCCTCGCCGCCGATCAGCGCCAAGAAACGGTTCTGCATGGCGGTGATACCAAGTGTGCCCAGCGCCGCGGACACTTCGTCGGCAGAAAACGCCGGGAAGGACGTTTCGTCAAAGTCGAGCTCGACGGGCGCATCGGTGCGAATGGTTGCGACCTTGCGGCTCAGCAGCGCATCGTCGATGTGCGCACGCAGGTTCTCGCCCATCTTGCCCTTGACCTCGTCGGCATGCGCGATGACCTCGTCCAAGCTGCCGTACTGTGCAATGAGCGCGCTCGCCTTTTTGGGACCGATGCCCGGCACGCCGGGGATGTTGTCGGACGTGTCGCCCTTCAGACCATAAAAGTCGGGCACGAGCGCCGGCGTAATGCCGTGATACAGGTCATCCACGCTCTCGGGCGTCATAATCGCAACGTCGGACAGGCCCTTACGGGTCGAGACCACGTTGACGTGCTCGGTAACAAGCTGATACATGTCGCGATCACCGGTCACCAGCAGCATGTCACAGCCGGCCTGCTCGCCCAGGCGCGCCATAGTACCCAGGATGTCATCGCCTTCCCAGCCCTCGGACTGCAGAATCGGCACGTTGAGCGCGGTGAGCAGCTCCTTAATCATAGGGAACTGCGCATGCAGATCGGGGTCCATGGGCGGGCGTTGCGCCTTATACTGCGGCAGCATCTCCATGCGCACGCGCGGCTTGCCCTTATCAAACGCCACAACAACGCCGTCGGGGTTAAAGGCGTCGATCATCTTAAGAAACATGTTCAGAAAGCCAAAAATCGCGTTGGTGGGGCGACCGTCCGGCGCGTTCATGGTCGGCGGCACGGCGTGGAAGGCGCGATGCATGAGCGAGTTGCCGTCGATAACGGCAAAGGTGCGGCGCTTGTCAGACATATTGAATACCTCGCTTTAGGCTGGGCACGGTTTGCTCACTCCAGTTTACACGCTCCCCGCCCCGCGGCCACCTCACATCAAGCTCCCCCGCCACCGTGAGCCCGCGCGTGATACGATGGCTCACGGTACATCAACCAGCACGATCGATCCGAAAGGAGCCTGCGTCATGGAGCGTCCCTGCGCATGGAAAAAGTACACGCCACAGCAAATCGAGGAGCTCGAGGAGCTTTGCCGCGGCTATAAGCAGTTTTTGAGTGAGAACAAGACCGAGCGCCTGTGCGTCAAGGCCGGCATCAAGATGGCCGAGGAGGCGGGATACGTCGACCTGGAGACCGTAATCGCCGAAGGCCGCGAGCTCAAGGCAGGCGACAAGGTGTATGCCGCTAACCACGGCAAGGACCTTATGCTCGTCAACCTGGGCACCGCCCCGCTCGAGCAGGGCTTTAACATCCTGGGCGCCCACGTGGACTCGCCGCGCCTGGACCTTAAGCAGAACCCCGCCTTCGAGGCCGGCGACATGGCTTATCTCGACACGCACTACTACGGCGGCGTCAAGAGCTACCACTGGGTGGCCTCCCCGCTCGCACTCGTGGGCGTCATCTGCAAAAAGGACGGCACCACCGTCGACATCAACATCGGTGACAAGGCCGACGATCCGGTCTTTACCATCTCCGACTTGCTGATCCACCTCTCGAGCGAGCAGATGGCCAAGCCCGCCAAGGACGCCGTCGACGCCGAGATCCTCGACGTGATCGTGGGCGGCCGTCCCGTCAAGTTCGATGAGGACGACAAAGACGCTCCCAAGGAGCCCGTCAAGCAGATGTTCCTGGATATCCTCAAGGAGCAGTACGACGTCGAGGAGGAGGACTTCCTCTCCGCCGAGATCGAGGTCGTGCCCGCCGGCCCCGCCCGCGACATGGGCCTCGACCGCTCCATGATTTTGGGCTATGGCCACGACGATCGTGTCTGCGCCTATCCGTCCATGCTCGCCCAGATCGACGTCGCCAACGTGGAGCGCACGAGCATCACGCTCATCGTCGACAAGGAGGAGATCGGTTCCGTGGGTGCCACAGGCATGACAAGTCGCTTCTTCGAGAACACCGTCGCCGAGATCATGACGCTCGCCGGCGAGGATAGCCCACTGGCCCTGCGCCGCGCGCTCGCCCGCAGCCGTATGCTCTCCTCTGACGTGTCCGCCGGCTTCGACCCGGGCTATGCCGGCAAGTTCGAGACCAAGAACGCGGCCTTTATGGGTCGCGGCCTGTGCTTTAACAAGTACACGGGCAGCCGCGGCAAGGGCGGTTCCAACGACGCCGATGCCGAGTACGTGGCCCTCGTCCGCGACATCATGGACGAGGCCGGCGTGGACTTCCAGACCTGTGAGCTCGGTCGCGTCAACGCAGGCGGCGGCGGCACCATCGCCTACATCATGGCCAAGTACGGCATGAATGTCATCGACTCCGGTGTTGCCGTCCTGTCCATGCACGCCCTGTGGGAGGTCGCCAACAAGGCCGATATCTACGAGGCCTACCGCGGCTACAAAGCCTTCATCGAGCGAGCCTAACCAACCCTTCATCAGTTGCGGTGAAATACGGACTAAACTGGCCCATAAACGGCCAAAACAGACCGTATTCCACCGCAACTTTTTTGGCAGAGGAGAGTCCATGCTGCAGGTCATCATTTCGCCCGCCAAGCAGATGCGCGCGGCCCAAGATGCTTTTGAAGTCCTGGGCATCCCACCCTTTGTGCGCGAGACGGCTCGCCTCCACCGCGCACTGCTAGATATCGAGCGGAATGAAGGCAGCGGCGGCCTGCAGGCGCTGTGGAACGTGAGTGACAAACTGCTGGGACCTTGCCTCAACACACTGCATGAGTTCGGGCCCATCCTGAAAAGCGGCGATCTCGACAATCCCGCACTCGCCCGTCACCTCTCCCCTGCCGTCATGTCCTATCACGGCATTCAATACCAGAGCATGGCACCCGAGGTGATGGATTCCACGCAGCTCGCATGGCTGCAAGACCATCTGTGGATCCTCTCCGGCCTCTACGGGTGCGTTCGTCCCTTTCATGCCGTCGAACCGTATCGGCTGGAGATGGGCGCGAAGCTCGCCGTTGACGATGCCCGAGACCTCTACGCGTTTTGGAGCGACAAGCTCGCGCGGGCTATCGCCCCGGCAGGCTCAAACACCACGATCGTCAACCTCGCCAGCGTAGAGTATGCCAAAGCCGTTCTGCCCCACCTCGCGGGCGACGCCACGGCCGTCACATGCCTCTTTGGCGAGGGTATCCGCAACGGGAAGCCCATCCAACGGTCGACCGCCAGCAAAAAGGCGCGCGGCTCCATGGTGCGGTGGATGGCAGAAAACAAGCTCGAGGATGCAAGCGAACTTACCGCATTCAACATCGGCTATCGTCACATCCCCGAGCTTTCAGACAAAAACACCCTGGTTTTCATGAACGCGCAGGCACAATAGGCCCGCCGTTTCCAAACACCCCGTTACTCCGCCAAGCCATCGGCCTTTGCAATCTCGCTTGTCGAGCCATCTTGGTAGGTAATCTTAACGTGCTCTACGTCGGATACCGAAACACCCGACGGAGGTTCCAGGCGCCATTCCGTCAGCGCGATATCCATCGTCGTGGGCACATCCCCTTGATCTTTGAGCTCCACCATGAGTGTTTTGAGTGCCTCATCAAACGTCACGCGTTCGATTTCTTCACCCGGAATAGACCCGCCGCTCAACTGCAGCTGCACAAACTCGTCGCGCGGATACCAATAGTCGCCCGGCGCAGCAACGGTATTGCCGCCCGTAACTTTCACTGTCATGATCGGCAGGGCATCGTCGGCCTCAAACTCCCAGGCAGCGCCGCCGCGACCGCCAAACGTCCAAATACAAAAGGCAATCACCAGCACGGCAAGCACCGCAAAGCCAATCGCGACAAGGCCATGGTGCGCACGGCTTTCCTCGGCCGATACATCCCATTGCGTCTCTCGATATAGATGCTTGTCTTCCATGTTCGCCTCCCCACAGGCACGCTCGTTGGCCCAATCGTACCCATTCAGGCTATACTTGAGCCCACCACATAAACGGGGAGCTTGCGGGACAAGACGGCAGGCTGAGACTGGGCGCGCCCGCCCTGACCCGCAAACCTGATATGGGTAATGCCAACGAAGGGAGCCGTGCCAATGAGCACACAGACCGAGCCCAAGCTCGTCACGCAAATCGACTTCGCCCGCGCCGGGCAGATCACACCGCAGATGAAGGAAGTCGCCGAGCGCGAGCATCGCGACCCCGAGTACATCCGCGAGCGCGTGGCCGACGGCCGCATCGCCATTCCCGCCAACATCGTGCACATCAAAAAGGGCATGCGCGCCTTTGGCGTCGGTGAGGGCCTGTCCACCAAGGTCAACGTCAACTTGGGCATCTCGGGCGATAAGGCCGATGCCGCCGAAGAGTGGAAGAAGGTCAAGATCGCCGAGGACTTTGGCGCCGACGCCATCATGGACCTCTCCAACTCGGGCAAGACGCGCCAGTTCCGCCAGCAGCTCATCGACGAGACGCCGCTCATGGTAGGCACCGTCCCCATGTACGACGCCATCGGCTACATGGAAAAGCCGCTGGTCAAGCTCACCAAGGACGACCTGTTCGAAGTCGTGCGCGCGCATGCCGAGGACGGCGTGGACTTTATGACCATTCACTGCGGCATCAACAAGTCAGTCACCAAGACCTTTAAGGAGACCGGCCGTCTGATGAACATCGTGAGCCGCGGCGGCTCACTGCTGTTTGGCTGGATGGAGGTCACCGGTAACGAGAACCCGTTCTATGAGTTCTACGACGAGTTGCTCGAGATTTGCCACGAGTACGACGTGACGATTTCGCTCGGCGACTCCTGCCGCCCGGGCTGCCTCTACGACTCCAACGACGCCACCGAGACCGCTGAGATGATCGAGCTGGGTAAGCTATGCAAGCGCGCTTGGGCCGCCGGCGTCCAGGTCATGGTCGAGGGCCCGGGTCACATGGCGCTCGACGAGATCGCCGCCAACATGAAACTGCAGAAGCGCCTGTGCCACAATGCTCCGTTCTATGTGCTCGGGCCTCTGGTGACCGATATCGGCGTGGGTTACGACCACATCACCGCTGCCATCGGCGGCGCCATCTCCGCCAGCTCCGGTGCCGACTTCCTGTGCTACGTGACACCGGCAGAGCACCTATGCCTGCCCAACGCCCAGGATGTGCTCGACGGCCTCATGGCCACCAAGATCGCCGCACACGCCGCCGACATCGCCAAAAAGGTGCCCCACGCCCGCGACATGGACGACAAGATGGGCCAGGCACGCCGCAAGCTTGACTGGGACGCCATGTGGGAGTGCGCGCTCGACCCGGTTACGGGCAAGAAGCGCTACGAGGAGTCCCCCGCCGCCACCGAGGGCACTTGCACCATGTGTGGCAAGATGTGCGCCGTCCGCACCGTCAACAAAATCTTCGAGGGCACCACGATCGACCTCGGCATGGAGGACTAGCCTGTCGCCGCGGCCGCTTCTGGCGGCGAGCTGGTGCCTGTCAATTGTTGACGTGTGAACATTTGCTTGCATTTGCGTAAAGATTGCATCGCCCGCCCGGGTTCGACATAGAGTCGGCCCGGGCATCTTTATAATGCTGGCTTATAGACCCATTTGATTCCGACCGAACAAGGGAGCGAACATGGATCGCAGTAAGGTACCTGCCGTTCTATCCATCGCAGGATCCGATTCCAGCGGTGGCGCCGGCATTCAGGCCGACATCAAGACCATCACGGCACACCGCCTGTATGCCGAGACGGCCATCACCGCCATCACCGCACAGAACACCCTGGGCGTCACCGCCGTGCAGAACATCTCCCCGGATATTGTCGCGGCGCAGATCGATGCCGTTTTTGACGATATCCGCCCCAACGCCGTTAAGATTGGCATGGTTTCCTCTGCCGAGATTATCGATGTTATCGCCGACCGCCTGAGCGCTTGGAACGCGACAAACGTGGTAGTCGACCCCGTCATGGTAGCCACCTCGGGCGCACGGCTGATTGCCGAAGATGCCGCCGAGGCGCTCACCCGCCGCCTGTTCCCGCTAGCGACGGTTATCACGCCCAATATTCCCGAGGCCATGGCCCTGCTCGACTACGAGGTCGACTCCGAGCGCACGCAGCAAAATGCTGCCATGCTCCTCACCCGCCGCTTTGGTTGCGCATCCCTCGTTAAGGGCGGGCATCTTGTCAACGAGGCCAACGATGTACTGGCCGAACCCGCGCCACTCGATGACGAGGGCAACCATCTTGGAGATCCACTCACCACGTGGTTCCGCCACAAGCGCATCGAGACCGACAACACGCACGGCACCGGATGCACGCTCTCGTCCGCCATCGCCTGCGCGCTGGCCCAGGGCATGGATCTTGCCGATGCCGTCAACGCCGGCAAGGCCTACCTGACAGGCGCTCTGGCCGCCGGCCTGAACATGGGCAAAGGCTCCGGCCCTGTCAACCACATGTGGCAGTATTAAGGTTCGCAGCCCAAAACCGCCGCAAAGAACACCTTTGTGGCGGTTCCCATAAACATCTCGATCTATAACAGTTAGAGTCCATTTTTCGACCCACCTGTTACAGATTGAGACATTCAAATTCCGCTGAGAAGAAAATCTCAATCTGTAACAGTATCTCGGCGAAATCGACCCTAGATGTTACAGATCGAGACAAACGACCGATATCGACCTAAATAATCTTAATCTGTAACATCTAGCCCGTTTTCGGCCTTACAACTGTCACAGATCGAGACAAAGCAACGAAACAAGCCACCACAAGGGGAACTTCTGTGGTGGTTTGGGGTCGCGCTACTCACCGAGCATCTCTTGGAGCTTGGCTGCCACGGCGTGACCCAGGCTCTCATGGCTTTCGGGCATCATATGCAGATAGTCGATATCGCCCGGCTCGGCAAAGTCGGCGGCATTCAAAAAGTCGCAGCCAAACTGCTCAGCCACATGCGCGTAGTACTCACCAAAATGTTCCGAGGCTTCTACGGAATGCTCGTCAAAATCGGTCATATATACATCGGCGATTTGCGGCTTGATCTTGATAGGTGCCATCAGCAGAATACGCGGGCAGGGTGCGGCATTGGTCCAGGGAAATGCACGCACCGCGCGAATCAGCGCCATGGCGCCACGGGCGATATCGGAAGCTGTCACGTTAAAGACCGTCTTACAGTCGTTGGTGCCCAGCATGATCACAATGGCGTCCAGCGGCTTATGGGCCTCGAGCAGCATCGGAAGTGCGCGAATGCCGTTAAGATTGGTGTCCAGATGGCACATGTCGTCGCGTACCGTCGTGCGGCCGTTGAGGCCTTCTTCAATTACATGCCAGCCCTCGCCTAAGTCACGTTGGGCCACGCCACACCAGCGCACATCCTGCGCATAGCGCACCGCGGTGCCGTCGCGCATGCCCGCCGGATCGTAACCATAGGTGTTGCTGTCGCCAAAGCATAGAACGTTTTTCATCGTAAGCCCCTCGCTCAGTAAAAAGCCGACGGAAGCAGCCTCTCCCGTCGGCTCGACCTATCTGTCAGCACGTACCGATTACAGGTACTTGCGCCAATCGTCCTCGTCCTCATCATCCTCGGTAGCAGCCTGGGCCTGCTCGGCGGCGTGAGCTGCCGCAGCGCGAGCGGCAACCTGGGCATAGGACTCCTCGTTGCGCTCGGGGAAGTTTGCCAGCACGTGCTCGAACTTGGCAAAATCCTCATCCCAGCGCGTAGAAGGCACGGCAAAGAAGACTTGCTTGACCTTAAAGTCGCCCGACGCGAGCTCCTTGCGGAAGAGCTCGGCCACGGCCTCTGCGTCAAAGCCGTTGTTGTCGCAACCCCATGCGCCCAGCACGAGCTTCTCGCGACCCAACTCGTCGCAGATAGCGAGAACAAAGCGGATGCGGTCGCGCAGGGCGTCCAGCAGGGCATCGTCGCTCACGCGATACTCCTGGCGGGCGCGCTTAACGTTGGGCGCGGCGGCCACGATCACGTCGGCGTATGCATGCACGTGGTTGCGGTCGAAGCGCACCGCAGGCACCACTAGGGCGCGGTTACGATAGAGCTCGCAGTTGATGTTGCGGCGACGGTTCTCGCCGTACCACTTACGCTGCTTATCGAGAACGTTGTACAGAAACGAATCGGCGCACAGCGTGGCCTCCTGGCCCAGATAACCCTGAATATAGCCACCGCCCGGGTTGGTGAACGAGGCAAAGGCGAGCACGGCCATGTCGCAGAACTGCGCATAACCACGACCGTTGTCCAGGATGGCCTGCGTGGCGGAGGCATCGAGCACGGTGACCTCGGGCAGAGCCGGAGCGGGCTCCTCAGCAGGCGCGGACTCAGCTTCAGCGATTTCCTCGGCAGGCTCCTCGACGGGCTCGAGCGCTGCCTCGACCTCGGCAGCCTCCGCGCCCTCGACGTCCTCGGCAACCTGTTCTTCGGCGGCCACAGCAGTCTGAACCTTGGCCTTCATCGCCGCGACAAAGCCGGCAGGCATACCGTCAAACTCGCGAACACCGGCAAGCGAACGCTCGATATCCTTGGCGCACGCTTCGGACACAGTTGCCACGTGACGCTCGGCGGCCTTGGCACGGGCCTCGCGCTTGGGATTGGGCTGACCCGCTCGGTTGGACCTGCGGTTACGGTTCCTGTTGTCGACGTCTGCCATAAGTGGTCACCTTTCTCGGTCTCTGCCGCTATCGGCTTTTCCCATCCATGATACCCCGCCGCGTACAAAAAAGACGGCCCCGAAGGACCGCCTTTCGCATCGATTTGCACGCACGGCAAGCACCGCCGCAATTCGCCACTAGTCGCGACGGCCGAGGATGTTCAGAATGCGCAGGAACACGTTGATAATATCCACGAACAGGTTAGAGGCCATAAGCACGGCGTTGGGCAGCGTAGGCGGCACCGTCGTGGCAACATAGGTGTCGTAGCCAATAAAGCCGGCGAACACCACGATCACGATCAGGTCGGTGATGGTCTGTGAGACGCCCATGAACATCAGCACGATCTCAACCAGAATAGTAGCGAGCAGAATGCCAAAACCGATGCCATATACGCGCTGGAAAAACTTGGGGAACGTCACGCCCAAGGCGCCAAAGACAAAGGTGATGGCGGCCGTGGCGATAAAGGCAGTGTTGATGGTGGGCAGGTCGTAGTTGGCAAGGCCAAACGACGCGGTCAGGCCAAAGGTGCTCGCAAAGATTACGTAGCCCACAAGGGACAGACCCACGGACTGCTTGCTGGCGGCGGCCGACATCATGACCATGCCGACGATGGTCAAAATAAATGAGCCAAAGACCAGCGGCAAAGCGGCGCCGCTCATCATCATGCGCGCAAACGACATGGTGCTCGTAAAGTAAGCACCGACGCCCATGGCGCAAAAGCCCAAAAAGATCAGGGCAGACATGACAAGGTTGTACGCGCGCGGCGACATCTCCTTGGCACGGCTTGCGCCGGTCTCGATGGGGCCGTTCTGATAGCCCTGGATATCGTTCATACTTCGTCCTTTCAAAAAGCGCACGACAGCGCCGTAGGTGACAAGATTCCTGCCATTGTACCCGAATGCCGCACGTCCTTACCTACGGCGCTCGCCCTCAAGCGTACGATCAAAGGCCCAGACCCACCAACGCATCACGTGTGCCTGCGAGCCGTCTGCCCGCTCGCGCGTCTGGTCCTCCAGATACAACTCGGTCGCGTGCCCGCCAAAACGCACCTTATATGTTGCCGTACGGATGCCGTGGACCATCAGGCCAAACCCGGTGGTCGAGATAATTTCGTCGATCGTAAAACAACGGCCGTCGACCCAGCAGACGGTGACCGGCACGACCTGTCCGCCCGCGAGGATGCGGGCCACGACGTCCACATACTGCTTGTGCACGCGCCGAGTTTTGCCATCTGTCTGTCTATATTCCATGTCTCCTATTATCGAACGCATGTTTGCATGTTGTAAAGCGAACAGACTGTGGTTTTGGAGTGTCGTAGCAATCGCACGTGTCCGCATGGCGTGTTAGCAAAAAGAATACCCGCGGTCAACAGGACTAATATTCAATTTTAGTGCCAAAAAATCCACTTCTCACGTCAGAACTCCGTTAAGAAACCCACAGGAGGTGATACGATTTATCATGTTTTTGTAACGTGCCTGCAAACTTCGAGAAAGCCCATATATGGACGTAACGTTCTCAACCTTCCTCGGCCAAATTGTGTCGAACCCAGTCCTTGCCGTCACCGTGATCCTCGCGCTCGGCGCCATCTTCGTCAACGGATGGACCGACGCGCCCAACGCCATCGCAACCTGCGTCACTACGCGTTGCATGCCCGCCCGCGCCGCCATTCTCATGAGCGCCGCATTCAACTTCCTCGGCGTGCTCATCATGACGCACTTTAACGCGAGCGTCGCCAACACCATCTCACATATCGTCGACTTTGGCGGAAACAGCACCATGGCGCTCGCCTGCCTATGCGCGGCGCTGTTCTCCATCGTCGTCTACGGCGCCACAGCGTCGCGTTTTGGCATCCCCACCTCGCAAAGCCACAGCCTTATCGCCGGCCTGACCGGTGCCGCCATCGCCCTCGGCGGTGCGAGCAGCGTCAACGTCCACGAGTGGATGAAGGTCATCTACGGCCTGGCGCTCTCCATAGGCCTGGGCTTTGTCATGGGCTGGGTCCTGTGCAAGCTCGTCTCGATTCTTTTCGCCGCCGCCAACAGGCGACGTGCCAATGTCTTCTTTAAATACGCTCAGATCGCGAGCGCCGCGGCCATGAGCTTTATGCACGGCGCGCAGGATGGACAGAAGTTCATCGGCGTGCTCTTTTTAGGCGTGGCCTTTGCCAGCGGCCAGACGAGCGTCGGCGATGCCGGCATCCCCATCTGGATTATGCTGCTGTGCTCGGCCACTATGGGCATCGGCACCAGCGTGGGCGGCGAGCGCATCATCAAGTCCGTCGGCCAGAGCATGGTCAAGCTCGAAAAGTACCAGGGCTTCTCCGCCGACCTGGCGGGCGCCGCGAACCTGCTGCTTGCCACCCTTACCGGCATCCCTGTGTCCTCCACGCACATCAAGACCTGCGCCATCATGGGCGTCGGTGCCGTCAAGCGCCTCTCGGCCATCAACTTCGGCGTCGTCAAGGACATGATGTTCACCTGGTTCTTCACCTTCCCTGCCTGCGGACTCATCAGCTTTGTCATGGCCAAGCTGTTCATGATGTTCCTCTAATCAAACCGAGCGTCCATCCGGACCGCAACACTTCGCCCACCCGTCTTCGCCTCGAAAGGACCCACTCATGGCAAAGAAACCCGATTCGTTCTACTTCGACAACTACGTCGCCTGCGCCGACCTTGCCGTCCAGGCCGCCGAGCTGCTCACCAAGATTTTCGAGAACTTCGATCCCACAAAGATTCACGATATGCTCAACAAGATGCACGCGATCGAGCATGCGGCCGACAAGAAGCACCATGAGCTTGAGGACGCCCTGCTCACGGCCTTTATCACCCCGCTTGAGCGCGAGGACCTGGACCTGATGAGCTGCTCGCTCGACACCGTGCTCGATCGTATCGAGGGCGTCGTGCAGCGCGTCTACTTCACCAACATCCAGAGCATCCATCCCGATGCCATCGTGATCGCCCACAAGGTGACTGACGCCTGCCGCGCCATGAAAGACCTGATGGTCGAGCTGCCCAACTACCGCAAGTCCAAGACCCTGCGCGAACTCGTCATCCAGATCAACACGATCGAGTCCGAGGCCGACGAGCTCTATATCAACGCCATGCGCAACCTGCACGTCAACGGCAAGGACCCGCTCGAGGTCATCGCCTGGCGTGACGTCTACGCATTCCTGGAGTACTGCGCCGACTGCTGCGAGAATGTGGCCGATGTCGTGGATTCGATTGTCATGAAGAACAGTTAATTGGGGGTATGTGTCCCGGCGGCGAAGGGCCGGCACCTGTTTGCTTTCTCACTCCGGCTGCGTGGCAGAGTCGTTCGAAAGTAAACAGGTGCCGGCCCTTCGCCTTACATACCACCATTGGGAACTTTGGCTGATGGTTAGAATGCGATGGGAACCTGGATGATGCGGCCTTTTATGCCCGATTGGATACTTTGGGGCTGCATTGAGCGTTTGGCTGAGCGTAGCCTTGGGTACCTTTTGATTTACCTTGGATTGATTCGCTGACTTTGGAGGGTTTGGTTATGGGGTATTTGGATCTTGCTCGGTCTCGGTATTCTTGTCGTGAATTTGAGGCTCGGGCTGTTGAGCAGGCTGTGGTGGATGCCGTTGTTGAGGCTGGACGCATTGCTCCTTCTGCTTGTAATAACCATCCAACCCGTGTGATGGTGTTGGATACGCCTGAGCTTCTGGAGAAGGCTGCTGCTTGTCAGCCTCGGTTTGCTCGTGATGAGTCTATCTTTGGCGCTCCGCTTATCTTCCTTATTTGCAGCGTTACCGATGATGCCTGGGTGCGCCCGTATGATCAGATGAACTCGAGTGCCATCGATACTTCGATCGTCTGCGATCAGATGATGATGGAGGCCACCGAGCAGGGCCTGGGAACGTGCTGGGTATGCCATTTTAAGCCTGAGGTGGCACAGGAGCAGTTCAATCTGCCCAAGGGCGTCTATCCCTATCACATGCTCGTCTGCGGATATCCTGCCGACCACATCGCCGATCCCGAGCATCGCGAGGCCCGTACCATTCCCCTCCCCGACTTCCTCCTCAAGTAGGTTTTGGGACATGCCTTAAAACCTACCCTTGATCGCTCACCCGTTCGCCGAGTTCTGCGCCATTATGTGCAGGGCTCGGTTTTTTATGTTACGCACCCCGGCACATTCATAAAAAAGGACCCGCAAGCTGCGAGTCCTTTCTAGGCACTAAATTGTAGGCCGAATGTTAGTCCAGGTCGTCGGCAGCAAAGTTGTCGATCGGGGCGAAGGGATCGGCCACGGGGACAACCGGGTCAGCGACGGGCAGCGGCTCGGCGGGAACAGTCACCGCAGGAGAAGCGGCAGAACCGACCGGCGTGGAGGCCATGAGGTCGGCCGGGAAGGAGTTCTGGGCATCGTCCATGAAGTGCTGGATGAGCTTGAGATACTCGGCCTTGAACTCCTCACGAGAAGCCTTGAGACGATCGATCTCCTCGAGCTCGGCCTGCTTTTCGGTCAGAGCCTGGCGGATAACCTCGCGGGCCTTGGCGTCAGCCTCGTTGCGAATACGCTCAGCGTTCTCATTGGCATCGTTGACGATAGTCTCAGCGGTCTGCTGGGCAGCGATCAGGGCAGCGGAAATCTGGCGCTCCTGAGCGGAGAAGTCAGGGGCGGGAGCAGCCACGGGGGCGGCAGGAACGGCCTGGGCGGGGGCATCCTGAGCCTGGGCAAGCTGAGCCTGCGCATCGGCAAGCTGCTGCTCGGTAGCAGTCAGACGACCCTTAAGGTCGACGATCTTAGCGAGCATAGCGTCAACCTCAGAGGACAGCGTCTCCAAGAAGACGTCGACCTCGGCAGGATCGTAGCCACGCTTGGCCTCAGAGAAAGTCTGAGCCTGGATGTCTGCAGGGGTAATAGCCATAACAAGTCTCCTTTTTCATCGCCTCGGCGCTACACGCCCGACGTAAGTTACTAAGTCAGTTCTACACGAGTATACCTATAAGAAGCTGCAGAACCAGCCTCTGCACCAACTGCAACGCAATAATCGCAACGACCGGCGAAAAATCGATACCGCCCATCGGCGGGATGAAACGACGGAACAGGTTAAGCCACGGACCGCACACGCTATCAAGCACCGCGGCAATATCCTGAAGCAAACCACCCTGCTTCATGGGAATCCACGTCATAAAGCAGTAGACGACAATGAGCGTGGAATAGAAATTGAACAGCGTGTTGACCAGCTGGACGATAGTGTAGATGTTGATGGGAATCTCCTCGTCTTGTCTTTACTTAAGATAGCCGTCCGCACGAAGCTTCTTGAGATCGGAATCTTTGACCTCGCAACCGGCGGGCAGCACCATGAACACGCGGTCGCCCACCTCCTTGACCGTGGCACCCAGACCGCAGGCAAAGCCGTAAGAGAAGTCCAAGACGCGCTTGGCAACTTCGGTGCGTACGCCCACAAAAATCAGTGCGACAGGCTGCTTGGTGCGAACGCGGCGCACCACGGTCTCCACGTCGTCATAGCTCTCGGGGCGCAGGACATAGGCCGGCAGCTGCGGTGTGGCGTTGATGATATTGCTCGCATAGGCCGAGGCATCGCTCGGTGCAGGCGTAGGCGCAGCGGCGGCACGGGCGCGGGTGTTCTCGGCGTAGCTCGACGGCGTGTCATAGGCACCAGGACGATAACCGCTCGCAACACTGTCCTGCGAGCGCGAGGGCGGGTTATACGTCGTAGCATGGCGGGAGTCATCGCCGACCAGCTGACCGGAGCGCGTATACACGGCAACCGACTCAGCTTCACCGCGGCGCGTCTGACCAAGCAGGCCGTTGCTCGGCTCGTCTTGGGTGTAGAAGCCCTCGCCCGAAGCACCGCTGTAGCCGTTGCCCTGATAACTATCGTCATAGCCGTCATCGTAGCCGTAGTCGTCGTCCTGGCCATAACCCTGGTCGTAACCCTGCTGGCCGCCCAGGTGCATCTTATTTTTAATCTCGTCAAGGAAGCCCATGGTTGTGTCCTCTCGCGGTTTAGTGCAGGCGCCCCGATAATCAGTGCGCACTTCAGAGCCTTATTTTACTGCAAACTCCGGGCTAAATACTACCCTGCCCAGGCGAACGAGCGTAGAGCCCTCCTCAAGGGCAGGCTCAAAGTCTTCGCTCATGCCGCAGGAAAGCTCAGACAGGTTCAAATCGGGATGCGCCGCCTCCAGCTCATCCCTCAGCTCACGAAGCCCCGCAAAGGTGCGGCGTGCCACATCCTTATTCCCCCGGGGTGCCATAGTCATAAGCCCCTGTACGCAAATTCCCTCAAGTTCCGCAAGCTCACCCGCGGCGGCGCAAATCTCATCGGGCGAAAAGCCTCCCTTCGACTCCTCACCACTCACATTGACCTCAATGAGCACACGCTGGGGGCCGGCGAGCTCGCCTGCCTCAATCTTGCGGGCAGCACGGCTCGAGATCGCCTGCGCCAGATGCAGCGAACCCACCGAGTGAATCAGCTCGGCTGAGCCCAGCACCGCATTGATCTTATTGGTCTGCAGGTTCCCGATCATATCGAAGCGCACCTCGGGCAGCTCCGGATGCTCCGCCAGACCCGTGAGCTTGCGAACCAGCTCCTGCGGGCGGTTCTCGGCAAAATGGCGATACCCCGCCTGGATGGCGGCAACGGTCTCATCGACACCAACGGTCTTGGACACGGCAATGAGGCGCGCGGCGTCGTGGGGGCGGCCTGCGCGATCGAGCGCCGCATAAAAACGTTCCAGAATCTGCTCGCGGCGAGCGCGCATCAAGTCCAAATAGTTATCCATTGCTAATCGCCCCCGCTGACAGCCAAACAAGTAGTCCCATGCTAACGCAAGAGCGCGGCCCCGCATGTGCAAGGCCGCGCTCACTTAGGTATTTACAATCTTTCGACGAAAGGGGTTACTTACTCCTCGTCGTCCTCGCCATCGTCCTCGTCCTCAAGATGATCGAGCAGGTAGCGAAGACCCTCGCTGACCTCGTTAACGGGCACCTTGGCAACGTAGCGCGCGTCGACGGCGGGCCTCATGATAACACCCTCGCCCGAAGGCACGCGCATGCTCTCGAGCTCATCCTCATCAGTGCGGGCGATATCGCCGGCATTCATACGCTGACCAGTCAACAGGAAGGTCAGACGGCAAGCGGCATCGATGGAAATCGAAGCGATGCGATCGAGGTAGCGCGAAACCATGATGGCGCGACGCAGATCGTCATAGTTGCTGTCGTCGTCCATAAAGTCGCCCGTATCCATACGGTTAAAGGTGCGGAAGAACTTCTCATAGGCGGCGTGCACTGGCTCGTCCTCGACGGCCAAGTTGCAGATGATGGACATGTCGTTGGTGACGAGCGCGGAAAGCGAAGAGCCCAGCACCTGGTAGACGGCCTCAGCCTCGGCCTCGACCGTGCCGACAAGCTCCTTGGGCAGCGAGATGTCGGCCTTGATCATATGACGCGTGGCGCGGCAAATCTGGCGAACCTTATCGGTCATGCGCTGCAGGTTAAAGTCGACGTAGATGATCGTCTGCAGCAAGCGGAAGTCGGAGGCGACCGGTGACTGCGTGGCAATCAGGTTGTAGCAGACGGCCTCCAGGTTGGCGCAGCGTGCGTCAATCGAAAGCGTGCGCTTCTTGGTCTTGGTGGCGAGCTTACGGTCGTCGGTCACATAGGCCTTCACGGCATCGTGGAGGGCCAGATCGACGGCCTCGTAGATGCTCAGCATCTCGTGACGGGCCTCGATGAGCTGACGGGAAAACAGTTTGCGCATGGTTCACTCCAATCAGTTGGGTGCGGTCATGCCGCCCGCACAGTGAATACGCACCGGACCAGATCCGATCGGCTTGGGACTAGTCGCACCGATCAGCCAAAGCGGCCGGTGATATAGTCTTCCGTCCGCGAGTCCACCGGGCTGGTGAAGATCGCGTCGGTTTGACCATACTCGATGAGCGTGGCGGGCTCGCCGGCAACTTCCTGCAAGAAGAATGCGGTGTAGTCGCTAATGCGAGCTGCCTGCTGCATTGAATGCGTGACGATGATGATCGTCATCTCGGGCGCCAGCTCGGCCATCAGATCCTCGACCTTAGAGACGGACGTGGGGTCGATGGCGGAGCAGGGCTCGTCCATCAGAAGGACATCGGGTTGCACCGCAAGCACGCGCGCGATGCACAGACGCTGCTGCTGACCGCCCGAGAGCGCCAAACCATCCTTGTTGAGCTGATTGGATACCTCTTTCCAGAGGTTGGCGCGCTTGAGCGATTCTTCCACGATGTCATCGAGGTCGCTTTTGCTAGTCACGCCCTGCAGACGAGGGCCAAAGGCGACATTCTCGTAGATGGATTTGGGAAACGGATTGGGCTGCTGAAAGATCATGCCCACGCGGCGACGGAGGTCGACCGGGTCGACACCCTCGGCATAGATATCGTTGCCGTCGAGCGTCATGGTGCCCTCGACGCGCGTACCCTCGATCAGGTCATTCATGCGGTTGATGCAGCGCAAAAACGTCGACTTGCCGCAGCCCGAAGGGCCAATGAAGGAGGTGATGGCGTTTTTGGCGATGTTGAGGTCAAGCCCCGTCAGCGCATGAAAGTCACCGTA
This sequence comes from uncultured Collinsella sp., assembly GCA_965149855.1. GTDB lineage: Bacteria > Actinomycetota > Coriobacteriia > Coriobacteriales > Coriobacteriaceae > Collinsella. The sequence goes on along the minus strand of CBCTTO010000001.1, from coordinate 19,451 downwards.
CCAAAAGTTGAAATCCTTGGCCGTAATGGCCGCTTGCTCCAACGCGGGAGCGGACTGATAAACGGACATGGGACTCCTTAACTAGCGACGCTTACGCGACAGGAAGCGCGCAAACAGGTTGAAGGCCAAAATGATCACCATCAGCAAGAGCGCAGTGCCGTAGGCTGCGTTCATGTTGATGCCGTCGTTGGCAAGCAGGTACAGGTGAACCGTCATGGGGCGGCCGGAATCGAGCGGCGAAATAGGCAGGTTGATGGCCTGGCCCATGGTGTAGAGCACCACCGCGGTCTCGCCAATGGCACGGCCGATGGCGAGGACGATGCCCGTGGCAATACGGCCAAAGGCAGAAGGAAGCACGATCTTGGAGACAACCTGCCACTTGGTGGCGCCCAGGCCGTACGCGCCCCAACGGATATAGCGCGGAACGGCGCGAATGGCCTCTTCGGTGGTGCGCATGACGATGGGGAGCATCAAGAGCGCGAGTGCCAGAGCGGCAGAGACCATCGAAAGGCCCAGGCCCATAGCCTCGACAAACAAGGCGTAGCCAAACAGGCCCATAACGATGGAGGGCACCGAGGCCAAAGCGTCAGCAGCGTAGCGAATGAGCTCGACGACCTTGCCCTGCTTGGCGTACTCGGCCAGATAGACGGCTGCCAGCACAGCGATCGGCGTGCAGATAAGCATGGCGAGCGCCGTCACGTAGACGGTCGAGACGATCGTGGGCCAAATGCCGCCCTCGGCGTTGACGCCCTGGGGCCAACCGAAGATAAAGTCGAGCGAGATGTGTGGCAGGCCGTTAATGACCACGTAGGCGATGATAGCGACCAGCACCAGCGTGGTGATGTAGGCAGCGGCACGAAACACGCCAAGCATGATCTTGTTGGACAGGTCCTTGTTGATGCGGCCCTTCTTGCCGTGGGAAAGGGCACGCTTGATGCGCTCGCGCGACGAGGTCGTATCGACCGTCGTGTCAACGGAATCGGACATAGCCTACCCCCTCTTCTTCTTGGAAATCAGACGGACGATGCCCACCAGCGTGGCGGAGATGATAAACAGGACCACACCCATGCCGAACAGCGCCGAGCGGTGCAGACCCGAGGAATAGCTCATGTCGAGCGCAATCTGGCTCGTGAGCGTCGAGATGGGGCTCGCAATGCTGTCGGGAATAACCGGGGCGTTACCTACGACCATGAGCACGGCCATGGTCTCGCCGATGGCACGGCCCATACCCAGCACGATGGCATCAACGATACCCAGCTTCGCGGCAGGTAGCACGACCTTATAGATGGTCTGCCACTTGGTGGCGCCCATGGCATACGATGCCTCGCGAATGCCCATGGGAATGGAATTGAGAGCATCGATGGTGAGCGTGGTGATGGTAGGGACGATCATGATGGCGAGCACAAACCACGCCGTCAGCGCACCAAAACCAAGGCCGCCGGTCAGTTGCGCGATAAACGGGCGGATGATGATCATGCCAAAGAAGCCGTAGATGATGGAGGGTATGCCCGCCAGCAGGTCAACGGCGGGGCTGATGAGCTTGCGCACGCGCTTGCTGGCAATCTCGACCAGGTAAACGGCCGTACCCACGCCCAGCGGCACGCCCATGGCGAGCGCACCGACGGTCACCAGACCCGAGCCGGCAAGCAGCGACAAGATGCCGTAGTGGCCCTCAGAGGGCGCCCACGTAAAGCTAAAGAAGTCCGCCAGACCAATGTCGGTAAAGACGGGCAGCGCCGAGTACGTGGTAAAGACAAAAATCAGGATGACGGTAACGACAGCCAAGAACGCGCAGGCAAAGAAGATCCACTGCAGCGCCTTCTCCTTGATATAGGTACTGCGCGATACGAGCGCCAGCTCGCGCTTCTTGGGCGTCTGAACATTCTGCTCAGTGTGGGAGTTTTCCTGTGCTTCCATGCTACTCACTCCCCTTCTCGTCGTTGGTGACGGGGATAAAGCCCGCCTCGCGAATCTGCTTGTCCATCTTTTCGGACGTCACGTAGTCGATGTAATCCTGCGCCTGCTGCGAAGGCGCACCCTTCACAAAGAAGTAAAGGTCGCGCGAGATGGGATAGCCGCCGCTCGCGACCGTCTTCTCGGACGCCTCAACATGATTGACCGAGACGGCCTTGACCGAGGTCTTGGCGTTGAGGCTATCGACGAAGCCCAGCGAAATGTAGCCAATGGCACCGCGCGAACGAGATACCACGTCGCGTACCTGGCCCGTACCCGAAAGAACAGCCGAGCGGCGATCGAACGGCGTGCCGTCCATCACGATGGTACGGAAGGCCTCGCGCGTACCGGACGCCTCGTCTCGGTTGATGACCTGAATCCTCAGGTCCTCGCCACCGACCTCTTTCCAATTGGTAATCTTGCCGGCATAGATATCGCGGAGCTGCTCGGTCGAGAGGTTATCGACGGGGTTGTCGTCGTTCACGATGACCGCGATACCGTCGTGGGCAATGACGATGGGAGTCAGGCCCAGATCCTGTTCGTCGGCATTGAGTCCACGGGAGGAGCTGGCGATATCGGCCGTGCCGGCGCTGACGGCCTCGATGCCAGCGGAAGAACCCAAACCGGAAACGAGCACGTCGATGCCGGTCTCCTCCTTAAAGCCCTCGGCCGCAATCTCGGCGATAGGAAGGCAGGTCGTGGAGCCGGCAACGGTAATGGAAGAGGTAGAAGATCCCGAAGAACAGGCGCACAGCGTAAGCGTAAGCACAGCGGCGCTCAGGACCGATACGATCTTTCTCATAGCATCACGCCGATCGCAGCATGGCGCCCACAGGTACCGTCCTCGTTACGGTAGGAATAAAAGCGGTCGTTCTGACGCACGGTCGAAAGCTGGGTATCCACGATATTATCCGCGTCGACACCGACATCTACCAGCGCCTCGCGAATGGCAGCGGAAAGATCGAGCATGCGAGAGGTACTCGCATCGATGCAAGAGAACTCGGCGGCAAAGCGATCCATGAGTTCCTGGGATACCTCATATTCGTCACCCAAGATATGGGGGCCGATATAGGCGGAAACGTCGCTCGCATCGCAACCGGCAGCATCGCAAAGCGCCTGGCACGCCTTGGCGGAAATGCGTGCAATCGTGCCCTTCCAACCGGAGTGCACCACGGCAAATCCGCCAGGGGCCACCAGCACCACGGGAACGCAGTCGGCAAAGCAGAGCAGCACGGGTACGTTATGCGCCGTGCAGACGATGGCATCGCAGCCCTCGGCAATCTGCTCGCGGACGTCCTCAAGGTCATCGGCGCCGTTCGAGGTCACCGCAACGATATGGTCACCATGGACCTGATTGGGAACGAGCAGGTTGTGCTCGCACTCGGCGGCACCCATAGCCTCGAGCGCGCGGCGACGATTTTCTTGAACAGCAAAGGGATCATCGCCAACATGCGAGCCCAAGTTGAGTGAGGAGTACGCATCTTCGGAAACGCCACCGGCGCGCTCGGTGAAGGCAAAGCGAACATCGGATGTCGCGCCCTCCACCAACGTAACTCCATCATGGTCGACACGCGAAACTTTGTCCGCACGTGCTGCCATACTAAAGCCTCCTAATAACACAAGTACCGCGGCATCGCCGCTACAGCCCGCGTTTATACGGCTGTCATACTTCTCTAAAAGGATACCTGCTGCGCTGGAGGCAATCGTAAAGGGAACGTAAAGAGATTGGAGGTTCTAGTTTACAAAGTCGAAATAAAAAGGGCGCGTCCATACGGACACGCCCCTGTGCACACAATGCAAAGAACGACTTAGAAGCTACCGCGCTTCAGGAAGTCGGGAAGCTCGAACTGATCGTTGCCGAAGTTAGGAAGCTCGGTGCCACCGACGTTGCGGGTCGGAGCGGCCTGAGCCGGGCTGGTGGCCTGAGCGGTGCGCTGCGGCTCAGCGGAGGCAGCGGCCTTGCTCTGAGACTGCTGAGCAGCAAAGAGCTCGTCCTGACGGTTGACGTTGGAGTCGGAGAAGCCCGTAGCGATGACGGTGATACGCACCTGATCGCCCAGGGACTCGTCGACAACGGTACCGAAGATGATGTTGGCCTCGGGGTCGACGGCGTTGGCGACAACGTCGGCGGCGTCGCTGATCTCCTGGATGCCCAGGTCCTTGGAACCGGCGATGGAGAGAAGCACGCGCGTGGCACCATCGATGGAGCTCTCGAGCAACGGGCTGGAGATGGCCTGCTGGGCAGCGTCGACGGCACGGGTATCCCCAGAAGAGGTACCGATACCCATCATGGCGGTACCGGCCTGCTTCATGATGGTCTTAACATCGGCGAAGTCCAGGTTGATGATACCGGGGACGGTGATGAGGTCGGTGATGCCCTGGGTGCCCTGGGAAAGGACGCCATCGGCAATCGCGAAGGCCTCGAGCATGGTGGTCTTCTTCTCGGCGATGTCGAGCAGCTTATCGTTAGGGATGACGATCATGGTGTCGACGCAATCGGAGAGGGTCTTAATGCCCTCCTCGGCGCTCTTCTTGCGCTTGCGGCCCTCGAAGGTGAAGGGCTTGGTCACGACGGCGACGGTCAGTGCGCCGACCTCGTTCATCGCGATATCGGCAACGATGGGAGCAGCGCCGGTACCGGTGCCACCGCCCTCGCCGCAGGTGATGAACACCATGTCGGCGCCAGCAAGCGCCTCGGCAATGTCGTCGCGGGACTCATCGGCAGCCTTGCGGCCAACCTCGGGGTTGGCGCCGGCGCCCAGGCCGCGGGTAAGGTCGGTGCCGATGTGCACCTTGATATCGGCATCAGAGATCGCGAGTGCCTGAGCATCGGTGTTGATGGCAACAAACTCGACGCCGCGGATGCCCTCTTCGATCATTCGATTGACCGCGTTGGTACCGCCGCCGCCGACGCCGACAACCTTAATGACGGCAAGGTAGTTGTTGATCTCTGTCTCGTGCATGTCGGTCCTCCGAACAAAGGTTATAGCCATAGCATGGGTCGACCCCTGCGCACATTAACCTTCAGGTTGAAAGTAAATGCAAAGGTAAACCGTATTATGGTTGCACATTATGAACGTATCAGTCAAATAATTGACCGTGAAAACCAAACAAACCAGATAAACGGCGTGGTATGGCCACTCAACAAAGCATCAACCAGCGCTACGAGGTCGGAGCATTCCTAAATGTGTAGTTGCCCGGAGAGCGCACATTGATATACGTTACGCCCTCTACCTGCGAAAGCAACTTGGTGACTACGCGTTCCTTCTTGGCGATATCGTCCGAATCGCCCAGCGACACCTCAATGCCGTTATTGAGGTTTGCCGAGATGGCTTCGACCGAAGGCGTGGAAATATCCTTGACTTGTCCCAAGAACTCGCTCGAAAAACCACGCACATAATCCAGGCCGGCCTTAACGGCTTTGGAGTTCACCGCCTGGCCGGAAACCGGAGCGACATCCGCCGAGACATCAGTCAACAGCACCGCGCCATAGTGCTTAGCGAGCGCCAGCGCGGCATCGATTCCGGTCAGGGTATTTGAGCCCTGCCCTGTCGTGATGACGTTGCCCTGGTCGTCCACTTCGACCGACGTCGACAGTGGGGCGATCCAGGTGTCATCATCCCCGATGGCCCAGGCAAGGTCATCGGAGCTGATATAGGCAATTGCAATGACCTTGCGCTCCATCGGCGTAATGATGAGCGTATGTGGGAACTGACGCTGGACATCCACGCCCGAGACCCACGGGTTCTGCTTGAGGTCCTCGGTAATCTGGTCGGGATCGACGTTAAAAAGCGACGTTCCCTCGGGCAAATCGATCAGCTGGATAGCATCGTGCTTCGTCACATGCTCGCTGCCTTGAATCTCAATATCAGTGGCGGTAAACAATCCAGAGTTGATCACCACGACGGCAACGACGACGAGCACGGCCAAGGCGGCCAGAACTCCGCCCACGATTTTGCCTTTGCCTGCAACGACAGAAGCGGCGTCTGATGTTTTATTTGTCATCGCCCCAAGTGAAGACAACGGGTTGACGCTTTTTTTACCCGAAGGCTTCTTGGCGGTAGCCGGCACCGATGTCAGCGAGCGCGGTTTCGATGCGCCCAGTGTGCGACCTGGACGCGCCGCTTTAGTTCCCGTCGAGGGCTTAGGAGTTGCCATGGGGCGGGCAGGCTTGGCGCCCATAACAGGCTTTGACGTCACCGAGGGACGCGAGGACTTTTTTGCAGCCGGACGATTACCGAGCTGCGAGCCGACGACCGGACGACTGGTCTGTCGAGCATGCCCGACAGGCTTAGAGTGCGCGACGGTATTGCGTTGAGGTTTGGCAGGCGCGCCGGAACGCCCTCCGGCGCGGCGGAAGGTGGGTTTCGATGCTCTAGAAGCCGAGGAATTTAACTTCCGGTCTGAGCTCGATGCCATACGCCTCCCTCACCTTTCCGTGCACATGTCTGATAACCGCGGCAACGTCATCGGCCGAGGCAGTTCCGTTATTAACGATAAAATTAGCGTGAACGGGCGAAACTTCCGCGCCGCCAATCGAAAAACCCTTTAATCCACAATCCTCGATAAGCTTGCCCACACTCGCATCGGGCGGGTTGCGAAAGACCGACCCGCAGGATGCGCGCCCCATGGGCTGCGTACGCTTGCGCCTCGTCAGGTACCGCTCCATGCGCTCGCGAATGTCGGCCTTGGGCGCCGGTTTAAGCTTGAGCACGCACTCGAGGATGATCTCATTGCGGGGAAGGCTACATTCGCGGTAGCCCCAAGTGATCTCGGACCCCGCATAATGTTTGATACCGGATGCCGGGTCAAACGTTACGACATCCTCAACCAGCGAGCCAATCCACTCGGTCCGTGTGCCGGCATTCATAGATATCGCACCGCCGACCGAGCCAGGGATGCCAACGGCAAACTCAAGGCCCGAGAGGCTACGCGACAGGGCATCGTTGACCAGGCGCGCAAACATCACGCCCGCACCGACCGTCAGCGTACAACCGTCATCGGCAACAACCGTGCGCTGAAACTCACGTCCGAGCGAAATGACGGCGCCGCGATAACCGCCATCGGCAACCAGCAGATTGGAGCCCTTGCCTATGATGACCCACGGCACCTGCTCACGATCGAGCACCGCCACGGCGCGGCGGAGGGCATGATAGCTATGGCACGTCACAAAGAGGTCGGCCTTGCCGCCGATACGATAGCTCGTATGACGCGCAAGGCGCTCGTCCTCGATCACATCCGTGTCGATCATGCCCGAGAGCGCCATAACGGCGTTAAACAGACCCATTAGACTTAAGCGTCTTTCTTGGCAGTCAGATACTCAATGAACTCGGGACCGACGGTCGTAACGTCACCAGCACCCATAGTGAGCAGCAGGTCGCCCTCGCCCACCATCTGCTCGAGCTCCTGATTAAGCTCAAGACGGCTGGAGCAATACACGACCTCCTTACCAGGATGCTTGGCGCGCACGGTATCGGCGAGCATCTTAGAGGTGACACCCGGAATGGGCATCTCGCCAGCCGAGAACACATCAATCAGCAGCAGTTTATCGGCATTGGCAAATGCATCGGCAAAGTCGTCGCACAGGGCCTGCAGGCGCGAATAGCGGTGCGGCTGGAACACGACGTCGACGTGCTTGTAGCCCAGCGACGAAGCGGCAGCAAGCGTCGCCTTGATCTCGGTGGGGTGATGGCCGTAATCATCGACCACGGTGATGCCATCGATATCGCCCACGTGGGTAAAGCGACGACGGACGCCCTCAAAGCTCGAGAGCGCCTTGGCGGCGGCGTCGATGTCAAGGCCCAGGACATGGGCGACGGTGAGTACCGCCGTGGCGTTGAGCATGTTGTGGCGACCGGGATTGCTCTTGATCTCCACGGCATGCTCAGTGCCATCCTCAAAGCGAACGATAAAGTCACTCTGGATGCCCTTGACATCCGGGTGCATGCAGACGATGTCGTTGCTCTCGGCAAAGCCGTAGGAAAGCACGTGACGACCCGTCGACTTGGCGAGCTCGACCAGATGCGGGTCCTCACCGCAGACGATGACGGTGCCGTCCTCGCCCACCAGGCTCATGAATTTGGCGAAAGTTGCCTCGATCTCCTCGATACCCGAGTAGTGATCGAGGTGGTCGGCCTCGACGTTGGTCACAATGACTACGTTGGGGTTCAGGAACAGGAAGGAGCTGTCGGACTCGTCGGCCTCGGCGACAAAGTAGTCGCCCGAGCCGTTCTTGCCGTTCGTGTCATAGCCCTCGACGATGCCACCGATCAGGAAGCTCGGATCCAGACCCATGCGGTCGAGCATGGTGGCGCACATCGAAGACGTGGTGGTCTTGCCATGCGTGCCGGCAACAGCGACGGTGGTGTAGCCGTGGCCCAAAGCAGAGAGCATCTTGGCACGGGGCCACACGGGAATACCAAGCTCGCGAGCGCGCACGAGTTCAGGGTTAGACTCCGGAATAGCGGTGGAGACAACAACCACGTCGGGCTTGACCTCGTCGATCGTGGCGGCCTCATGGCCCACATGCACCTTCACACCAGCGCGGGTAAGCTGGCGGATATAACGTGACGTCTTAAGGTCGGAGCCGGTAACGGCATAACCGCGCTCGTGCAGAACGAGGGCGATGCCGCTCATGCCGGCGCCGCCGATACCGATAAAGTGGGCGCTCTTAAACTCGGGCGCGGAGGTTGCAGTCTGGGAATCAGCCATGTGCTCGTGTACTCCTTGCGTAAACACTGCCTGTAACCCGTTAACTGTACCGCACCTACCGCATCAGCGCGAGGGCGACCGACGATATCCCGTCTAACTAACGCAAACCCTCTACCGCATCCGCCAGAAGAGCGGCGGCCCTATCCTGAGCCAGACCACGCGCCGCCTGACGCATGGCGTCGCGCGCCGCCGCGTCATCGACCAGGTGCAGCAGTTCATCGGCAAAGGCAAAACCGTCGATATCGGCATCGGCGCAGAGCACGCCGGCCCCGGCGTCGACCAGATAACGGGCATTGGTGGTTTGGTGGTCGGCCGTCGCATGCGGATACGGCACGAGCACCGAAGGTACGGCGAGCGCAGCGATCTCGGCCACGCTCGATGCGCCCGAACGCGAGAGCACCAAATCGGCAGCAGCCAGCGTATCGCCCATGTTGTCGATGTAAGACTGGACGCGGTAACGCTTCGCCTCCTCGGGCGTCAGCGCCAAAGCGCGCTCGGTCTCCTCAAAGCCGTCGGCACCCGTCGAATGCAACACATAGAGGTTCTTGCGCGAAAGCAGCTCGTTTTTGAGCGAAACCACGCGCTCGTTGAGGTGCTGGGCGCCAAGTGAACCGCCAAAGACGAGCAGCAGCGTAGCGTCCTCGGGAACGCCAAGTGCCTTGCGGCCGCGAGCGCGATCGCCCTCGATCACCGAGCGACGTACGGGGTTGCCGGTCATGAGCACGTGGCCAGGGTCACCTTCGCGCTCAAAGACCGAACGCGCTGCCGGCACCGAGATGCACACGCGGGCGGCGTGGGAGTTCATCATCTTGTTGGCCAGGCCCGGAACAGAGTTCTGCTCATGCAGCAGATACGGAACGCCCGCGCCCTTGCACCACCCCAGCAGCGGAACCTCGACATAGGCACCAAAACCAATGGCGGCATCGGGCTTGCCGACCTTTGAGAAATGACTGGCGAGCGCACGTTTGGCCTTGTTGACACGCCACAGCGAGGTCAGCGCCGTCCAAGGACGGGAGCGGTCGAAGCCCGTGACCGTAATGGGCACAAAATCAAACCCAGCCTCGGGGACCAGACGACCCTCGAGCTTGCGCGACTGGCCCACGAACACAACGTGGTGGCCACGGTCACGCAGTTCTTCGGCCAAGGCGAGCGCGGGGTTGATGTGTCCTGCCGTGCCGCCGGCTGCAATAGCAACGGTCATTTTATCGGTCATGGTAGTCCCTTCGTACACGCGGTCCCTGGTCGTCGGTACGCAAACGCGCCGACGGGTCCGAGTTCAAATCGATTCGATTATATCCGCCGCCCGCGTTGCGAGGGCTGGGGCGCTGCGGACGACCTTGCGGAGCCATTCGCGGGCGTGGACGAGCTGCCGGCTCGGATGCAGAACCATCCAGAACGGTAAAGCCGCTACGCGAAGGTCGTTCACCGCGCACATGGGCTACGCCGGCGGTGCTCTCGTCCATAACGGCAAAGCTCTCACGGCGGCGGTCATACTCATCGCGGCGGGCGCTCTCGTACGAAACGCGCAGGATCAACCCGGCAAGCATAAGCGACACAATAATCGACGAACCGCCGTAGCTAATAAACGGCAACGGTTTGCCTGTCATGGGAAACACGTTGAGGATGCCCAGCGCGTTAATCAAAAACTGCACTGCGAGAATGACCGCGGAGCCAGACGCCATAAGCGCGCCCCGGCGATCGGTCGCCTGCTCGGCAATGCGAAACGCCGAGTAGATCAGCATCGCAAACACCAAGAAGAACAGCACGGTTCCGACAAAACCGACTTCCTCGCCAATGATGGCCAGGATGTAGTCATTGTGCGCCTCGGGCAGATACGAGTACTTCATGGTTGAGTTGCCGATGCCACGGCCGAACAGACCGCCCGAGGCAAAGGCCATAATGGCAAGCGTGGCCTGATAGCCGTCACCATACTCGTCGGCCCAAGGGTTCAAGGCAACCTGAATACGCACCATACGGTACGGCTCTGCGACAAGCGCAATCACGATCACGAGAATGCCGAAGATTAGCACGCCGATGATAAATCTGGGGTCGAGACCCGCAAACAACGCCATGCACATGAGGGTCAACAGGATGATCAGGACAGTACCGAAATCGGGCTGAATAAAGATCAGAAAGAGCGAAATGCCCAGGTAGATGCCCATCTTGCGAAGGAATTCGTTGATGTTGCCACCGGGCGAAAAGAAGCGATCAAGCATGATGGCCGAATACGCAATGGCAAATGGCTTTAAAAACTCGGAAGGCTGGAACTGAATACCGGCGATGTTAAGCCAGCGCGTGGCGCCACGGCTGCCGCTGCCCACCAAGAACACCAGAAGCAGTAGCCCTATCATGCCGATAAGGAAGATCCTGAGCACATCCTCCCCAAACCAGCTGTCCGGCAAAACGCGCACGATGGCAATCAGCGCCAGAACACCGACCACGGCAAACGCGGCCTGTCGACCCAGAAAAAACGTCGCCGAGCCATTCTCGTGCAGCGCCTCGACCGAAGACGCCGAGTACACCATCAGCAGGCCAAAGCACACCAAGGTAAACAGGCAGGCCATGAATATCAAACGGGGGCGCATGATACGGGCGGGAACGCCGGCAATATAGCGTTCGCTAAACGACTGCCCGCCGCGGCTGGAACGCGGTGTGATACGACGTGAGGAAGCACGGTCCGAGTCGGGCCTCCTCATACCTTGTCGGGGGCTCTCCTCTCTCACCGCAACCCCTATTCCATTTGTGATTTCGCTGCAGCGGCAAGCTGGGCCACGTAGTCCTTAAACACGCGGCCGCGCTCCTCATAGCCCGAGAACTCATCGAACGAAGAGCAGGCAGGAGAAAGTAAGATCACGTCACCACGGCTCGACAGCGAACGGGCGACGTCCACGGCGTCGCGTAGGTCATCCGCCTGGGCGATATCCACATCGCCATCGACATCGGCCTCGTCCATAGCGGCGGTGAAGCGCTCGCGCGCATCGCCAAAGCAGACGACCGAGCGCACGTTGTCCATAACGACGCGCGCGAAGTCCGTGAGCGGCGTGCCCTTATCGTGGCCGCCGAGCAGCAAGATCACGTCGTCATCGGGAAATGCCGTCAGTGCCTTCTCGACCGCATCGGTGTTGGTCGCCTTGGAATCGTTGACGTAGCGCACGCCGTCAATCTCGCCACACGGCTCCACACGGTGCTCGAGCGGCTGGAACGAGGCCAGACCACGGCAGATACCATCGACATCGGCACCGACTGCCAGGGCAGCCGTGGCGGCGCACAGGGCATTGATAACATTGTGATGGCCCGAGATCTTGAGCTCGGATGTAGCGATGAGCGGTGTCTCGACGCCCTTCAGGCGCACGATCATCTTGCCATCGCGCACAAAGGCGGCATCCTCACCCTCAGGCTCGTCAAAGGCAACCTTGCAGATGCGACGACCCGGCGTGTAGATGTACTCATCGAACTCGCGAATGCCGGCGTCTTCGACGTCGACAACCGCCAGATCGTCATCGACCATATTGTCAAACAGCTTGATCTTGGCAAGCGCATAGTTCTTATGGCTCTTATGCCAGCCCAAGTGGTCGGGAGTGATGTTGAGCAGCACCGCCACGCGAGGGTGGAGCTCGGTGGTCGTAGCAATCTGGTAGCTCGAGAGCTCGGCCACAAACCACTCGTTATGAGCTCGGCCGTCAATCTCGTTGACCGGCGGCTCGCCGATGTTGCCGACAGCTACGCTGGCCTCGCCGGCAGCCTTGAGCAGATAATCAGTCATCGACGTGGTAGTCGTCTTGCCGTTGGTACCCGTGATGGCAATCCAGTTATCGGGCGACAGGCGATAGGCAAACTCGGGCTCACCCATAATCTGGGCGGCATGCTCGCGCCCGGCCTTAAAGAAGCCCGAGAACTCCGAGATGCCCGGGCACGTCACGCATACGTCATAGGCGCCCTCGACCTGTTCGGTCCCATAGACAAACGACGCACCAGCAGCCTCGAGCGCACGCGTGGCGTCATTGGGCTCAGAGGTGCCGCCGCCATACACGGTAACGGCGCTTACGCGCTCGGGATGTGCCAGCGCCCAGCGGGCGACATCGAGACCGGATTTGCCCTGACCCAAAACGAGCAGGCTAAAGACATCAGCAAGAGGCATGAAAGACCACTATCCCAACTGAAAGAACAAAGCAAGGCCAACGGCACCAAAGGCCGCAGCGATAATCCAAAAACGGATGACGACCTTGGTCTCGGCCCAGCCCTTCTTTTCGAAATGATGATGGATGGGCGCCATAAGGAAGACGCGCTTGTGCGTAAAGTGGAAGTAGACAACCTGAATCATGACCGACAGGGTCTCAACGATAAACAGGCCGCCGATGATGAGGGAGACGACCTCGGTGTTGGTCATGATGGACGTGCAGGCAAACGCGGCGCCCAGGGCAAGCGAGCCGGTATCGCCCATAAAGATGCTCGCCGGATAGCAGTTGAACCACAGAAAGCCCAAGCAGGCACCGGCACACGCGGTGCAGAAGATGGACAGGTTCACGTCTCCGTGCAAAAACGCCATGGCAGCCATGGCGAGCATGGCAATCATGGAGGTGCCGCCAGCAAGACCGTCAAGGCCATCGGTCAGGTTCACGGCATTAGAAAGACCGGCGATCATCAGCCAGCAAAAGACAACGTAGAGCCACGGGAACGAAAGGCCGCAGATGGTGGTCGAAAGAACACCGAGGTCAATCGTCAGGCCGCCGGGAAAACAAATCTCGGGGGCGACGCCGCACCAGTTGACGGCAAGTACCGTAAAGGTGACACAGATAATGGTTAGGCCGATCATCTTGGCATGAGGCGTCAGACCGAGCGAGCGCCCATGCGTAACGGAGGTCAGGTCGTCGATCAGGCCCAGCACGCCGGTCGCCAGCGTGGCGAGCAGCACGAGCACGAGCTCGGTGGTGAGCTTGCCCATCAGCAGGCAGGTCAGCGAGATCGCGACGAGGATGACAACGCCACCCATGGTGGGCGTTCCCTGCTTAACCAAATGACGCTTGGGGCCGTCGGCACGAACCTGCTGGCCGATACCCTCGACCTTGAGTAGCTTGATCCACCACGGCATGAGCAGCAGCGCAATGGCAGCGGCGATGCCAAGCCCCAAAAAAGCCTGATACGTTGGATACGAGGGATTGCCGAACATGGGCTAGCACACACCTTCCACAAAGCGGTCGAGCTCAACAAAGCGGGAACCCTTGACCAGTACAACATCATGTTTTTCAAGCGCGCCGCCCATGCGGTCGAGCACCTGCTGATAATCGGAGAACACCTGGATGCGGTCCTCGTCCATGCCCATCATGCGCGCGGCATCGGCCATAAGCTGGGCCAGCTCACCACCCACGCACGCCAGCATGTCGAGCTTCTTGGCGGCGGCATAGGCGCCCACGAGCTCATGCATGCGAGGAGCCTCATCGCCCATCTCGCCCATCTCGCCCAGGATCGCCATGCGAGACCCCGTGCACGAAAGCGAGCACAGCAGATCGAGACCAGCAGCCATGGATTCGGCGCTGGCGTTATAGGAATCGTCGATGACGCGGGCACCGCTCTTGGCGCGCTTGATCTCCTGGCGGTGCCCGGTGATCGTGAGGCCCCTAAAGGCAGCATCGATCTGCTCGGGCGTCACGCCCAGGCGATAGGCAACCGCGGCGGCCTTAACGGCATTTGGAACGGACTGCACGCCGGGGATGGCAAGCATGGTATCGATCGTCTCACCCTGGCCAAAATCGAGCGTAAAGACCGGACGGCCCTCGTCATCAACACGAATGTCGCGGGCACGGACCTCATCGTCGTCCGAGACGCCGGCCAGCATCACGTCGATACCAGCAGGCTGGGCGAACGTATCGCGAATGAACGGCGTAAAGTCATCCTCGCCGCCCAAAACCAGCAGCGGCAAGAAGTCGCCGGCGGCGCACATACCCTGGACAATCTCGGCCTTAGCGCGGGCGATGTTCTCGCGGCTGCCCAAAATGCCGATGTGAGAGGTGCCGATCTTGCTCACGATGGCAAGGTTGGGATTGGCGGACTGGGACAGGCGCTCAATCTCGTGGAAATGGTTCATGCCCATCTCGAGCACCAGGACCTCGGTATCGGCCGGAGCGGAAAGCACCGTGAGCGGCATGCCGATCAGGTTATTGAAATTGCCCTTGGTGGCCCAGACACGATAGCGCTTGGCGAGCACAGCGGCGAGCACGTCCTTGGTCGTCGTCTTGCCGATGGAACCGGTAATGCCAACGACCAGGCAGCCAAGCTCCAGACGGTACGCGTGCGCCAAACGCAGCAGAAACTCCTCGGGATCATCGGTCAGCAAGATGGCACAGCCCTTGTCCTGCGCCAGCGAGACCAGCTCAGCCTCGGGCTCACGCGTCATCACGACGGCGCCGGCACCCGACTGGACGGCACGGGAAGCAAAATCATTGCCGTCGACGTTTTCACCGGGAAAGGCGACGAAAATCGTCCCTTCCTCGACCTGGCGCGAGTCGATAACGCACCCGCGGCATACCCGATCGGCTTCTCCCGTCACGGTTCGGGCCCCTGTTGCGGCCGCGAGGTTGTTGACGGCGATCTCTATCATTGCAGCTCCCCTGTAAACCTAATAATGCTATCGGCGTATTGTATCCCAGCGCCGCACATGCGTGGTGCAGGGCATGTGAACACCCTCATATGGGACAACAAACAACGCCCCAAAGATTGTAACCCCCTACTTCGTGTGCGGGATACCCAGCACGTCGAGTGCGTTGGCCATAATGGACTGGAACGGCACCGCAGCGGCATCTGAGCCGCTCGGCGTTCCGTCGAGCGTGATATAGCACAGCACCTTGGGCGATTGTGCCGGCGCAAAGCCCATAAAGGACGACATGTAGTTCTCCTTGAGGTAGCCGCCGTTCTCGTCGGCTCGTTCGGCCGTACCGGTCTTACCCGCCACGTCATAGCCGTCAACCGCGCCGCCAACGCCCGTTCCCTCGGACACGACCGTCTGCATGCACGATGTCACCTGGGATGCGGCGTCCTCAGAAATCGCGCGTTCGCCTTCGCCCCAGTCCTTCTCGTCGCCTTTGCTGGACTTATAGAAGTGCGGGGTCATCATCACGCCGCCGTTGGCGATGCCGCCCACGGCACGTGCGATCTCAATCGGCGAGACGGACAGCGCCTGTCCAAAGCTCATCGATCCCAGCGTGGCGCCGTCATACTGGTCACGCTCCTTGACGATGCCCAGGCTCTCGCCCGGAAAATCGACACCGGAGCTGTGACCTATGCCCCACTTGTCCACATAGGCGGCAAAGTCATCCGCACCGATCTTGCGCCCCACCAGGACAAAGCCCACGTTGGACGAACGGCGCATCATCTCGCGCACATCCATGGTCATGGCATAGTCGCGCTTGTCGGCATCGGTGACGGTATCGTCACCCACCTTGATGCTCGCCGGCACCTCAAACGAGGTACTCGATCGCACGACGCCCAAGTCGAAGCCGGCGCCCGCCACGAGTGTCTTAAAGACCGAGCCGGGCTCGTAGGCGTCGGTGACCAGGCGCAGGTTCATATCCTCGGTCTTGGCGTTCTCCAGATCGGTCTGGTCGTAGGTCGGGTACGAGCAGGCTGCGAGAATTTCACCGGTCGTGGGGTCGGTGACCAAAGCCGAGCCGTTCTTGGCCTTTGTCTTCTCGACAGCCTCTGCCAGGGCATCCTCGGCCGCACGCTGGATATAGACGTCGAGCGTCGTCACGATATCAACGCCGTCGACCGCAGCCACCTTTTTATAGGCACCGCCCGCGATATAGCTGCCGTCCCTCGCGCGCTCGCGCACAAGAGAACCGTTCGTACCGGTCAGAAGCTTGTTGTATTGCTTCTCGAGACCCGTCAAGCCGTCGTTGTCTACATTCACTACACCCAGCACCTGCGATGCCAGATTGCCGTATGGATATACGCGCTTCATGGCCTGCTCAAAAAGCACGCCGGGCAGGTTCTTCTTCTCCAGCGCCGCAGCATCGTCTTCGTCCACCTGGCGCTTGATATACACCCAGGTGCCATCGGACTCGACGAGCTTGCGGCAGGTCTTTTTATCGATCCCAGTTGCCTTGACCAGCGCCGACACCGTCTTGTCGACATCCTCGACAAGCTGCGGGTTCACGGCGATGTTGCGACATTCGACCGACGACGCCAGCACGTTACCGTTGCGGTCGTAGATAGTGCCGCGTTTGGCATAGAGGGTCTGCGCAAGCAGGCGGCGCGCATCGGCACGCTCGCGCAGTTTATCGGCTTCAACAATTTGATAGTCGGCAAGGCGAAAGACGCCCAAGCCCAAGCCAAACCCAATGAATCCCATGACGGCTTTGCGGCGAGGCAGAGGCGCGCCTGTGAGCCATTCGGTCGACGAACTCTTGCGCGACCTGTTGTTATGCACTTGAGGGCCGCCCGAGCCGCGAAGTCGCGACGCCGGGTCGTTGCCACGGGACTGCCCGGCGTTGTAAGATTGCCGACCCGTTCCTTGATAACCAGAACGTCCCCGCGACGAGGGACGTCCAGAACCGCGGCCCCCATCGGAACCGCGGCGATAGTCATTTGTCATACTCAGCTACCGTCTTGCTACTGAGCGGTCGCGGTCGCGTTGGCGCCCGCGGCTGCATCCTGCGAAAAGTCAAGTGTAACGCTCTCGCTGGGCTCCACCATGCCATAAGCGCCCGCAAGGTCGCGAATGCGCGTGTCGGCGCCATAGACCGAATGCATGACCTCCAGGTCGGAGCTCTCATCGGTCGCCTTTTCGAGCGTGCTGGTAAGCTCGGCGTTGCTGTTGAGCACCTGGGCCGTAACGCCGGCGAGCGCCACGCGGGCGACGCCGATCGTCATGAAGATAGCCGCAATGATGCAAAACGTTTTAAGAACGCTCATGAAAACCGGGCTTACCGCCTGGTTTGCCTGACGGCCCGCGCCCGTGTAGACATCAAAGCGCGGCGCGCGCTGCTCACGGGGAGCAACGGGAGCCTGCGGCGTCTCACGATAGGCGGGCATGGCGTTCATATCATAGGCGAGTGCTGCGCTTGAAGTGTTGTAGCCCATGATATGCCGCCTCCCATCCCGAGTACGTTGGTAGTGTGTTTAAGCTTCGTTTATGGTGCGAGCGGGAGGTCCAATATCGCGCGGTCGCGCCTACAGACGCTGCGCCACGCGGATTTTGGCTGATCTCGCCCGAGGGTTGCGCTCAACCTCATCAGGCTGGGCAACCAAGGGTTTGCGGGTGATGACCTTGAGTATCGGCACGTTGCCGCACACGCACACCGGAATCTCCGGCGGACACGTGCACCCCTGGCTCATCTCCTTAAAGTGGTTCTTTACGATACGGTCCTCGAGCGAGTGATACGAGATGACGCAGATACGTCCGCCCGGGTTGAGCCACCTGGTGGCGGCATCAAGCCCTCGTTCGAGCACATCGAGCTCGTGATTGACCTCGATGCGAATGGCCTGGAAACTTTTCTTGGCCGGGTGTCCGCCATGCCGACGAGCGGCAGCCGGGATACCCGCCTTGATGATCTCGACAAATTGGCCGGTGGTTTCAATCGGTTCTTGCTCGCGGCGGCGCACGATCTCGCGCGCGATCTGCGAGGCGAACCTCTCTTCGCCGTAGACGCGTAGAATCCGGGCGAGGTCGTGTTCGTTATAGGTGTTGATGACCTCAGCTGCGTTTAAGGTGTTATTACCCGGATCCATCCGCATGTCCAATGGGGCGTCCTCGTTATACGAAAAGCCCCTGCCAGGGATATCGAGTTGCGGTGACGAAACGCCCAAATCGAACAGGAAGCCATCGACCCCGGGCACCTCGGCCGAGCAAAGCAGCTCGTCCAAGTCGCCGAAGTTGCCCTTCAGCAGCTGGTGCGGAACGCCGGGAACCTCGCGGTCCAGACGGGCGCCAGCGGCCTCGAGGGCCATGTCGTCCTGATCGACGCCGAGCAAAAGGCCCGTCTCCCCCACCTGCGCGGCCATCTTTACCGAATGGCCGGCACCGCCAAGGGTGCAATCGCAGACAATGGAGCCGCTCTTTAGCCGCAGCGACTCAAGCACTTCGCCGAGCATGACAGGTTCATGCCGATATTCTTGTGTCAAGATCCCACGCTCCATCCGTTACCCGTGCCTTGCCCTTACGAGAAGAAGAGGTCCAGCAGGGCCTCATCGTCATCGTCCTCATCGGCCGCGGCGCGATCCCAAACCTCAAGGTGGTCGTAGTTGCCCACAACCGTGACCTCGCGGTCGAGGTTCGCCTGCTTGCGGAGAGACTCGGAAAGACCGATACGACCGGCACCGTCCACATCCATCGACGTGGTGCGCTTGTTGATCGCCCTCATGAGCTTCTGGTCATTAATGTCACGCGGGTTAAAACCCTCGTGGCCCTCACGACCCGCGAAGAGTCCTTCGACCCACTTATCGAAGGCCTCGGCAGAGAACACGTACAGAGCATCGACATCCAGGGCTTTGAACACGCGAACGTGCTCTCCAAGCTCCTCGCGAAGGGGTGCAGGCAGGGACAGACGACCTTTTGCATCGAGATTGCGCTCGTATGCACCAGTCATTCCCATGTGCGCCCTCCCCTCGGTTACTCAGATGGCACGTACGCGGGGAACCACCCCGCCTGTCGACGTCATCAATAATATGGGGAACCGCCCCATTTTTCAACACCTTTCCCCACCCCTTCCCCCACCCCGCCCCAGTTTTCCACCCCCAATATGTTGTAAAACACGCCCGAGCATATGTTCGAAACCACACTATGTTGTGTTTAC